>JAGBYO010000152.1 GCA_017628735.1 Alistipes sp.
AGACAATTGGCCCCGAAATGCACCGCCTCGGATGCAAATGTACAGAGCCAGGCTATTGCTTTACCATTGAGCACAACAAAGAGTATCGCCCCACTGACATTGACATCGAGTATTGCGAACAGGTGGAAGATATGGGCACAGACAACGATATCATACAATTCAAGCGTTTTGCTGCTGTGCCCAAGGCGCTATGTATGAAACATATTGGTCCTTATGAACGTTTCCACGAGTCATTCACCGAAGCTTTTGCTTATATGGAAGAGCAAGGCTACAAACCTGCTGGGCCTCTTCGTACCTCCTACATTGACGGAGTATGGAATCAGGAAGACCCAGAACAATGGTTGTCGATAATTCAGATTCCTATTGAGGCATAAATTGAGTGGCGTATGTAGTGAACATTGTAGTTCGCTCATACGCCACCTTAGTTTATTCACAATGCATCTCTGGAAGATGCTTGATTTCAGTACTTTACTTTCAAAAGTTTTATATGCCTTTGCATTTGTAGTTTTTTGGCTTAATTACGACCTTCATGTAGTCTTCTATGTAGGATTTTGCAATTTTCGTAAAACCCAATACTGAAAATCAATTAGTTAAAAATTAAAAGACCTCTCCATTTCGGATAACTCTTTGTGCGCAGGATAGGGCTCGAAGCGTAGCGACAAGGGCGCAAGCTCGCGCGGATACATTAGAAAAAAAAAGCGCAGACCAAAGGTCGAGCAATAAATCGCTATCATATCCGCGCAACCTGACAAATATACTATGCTGGACACAAATTTAGACTTTGGCGGAATTGCGTAGCAATTGGTTGATGATGTGGGACATCGTGAGCTTGCTCAAACGATTGCACACATCAGCAACATTAGGCTGTGAAACAGCCCCGCCAAAGTCAAGCACAGCATAAAAAAAGACCGACTTCAAAAAAAAGTCAGCCTTTGTGCCCAGGATAGGACTCGAACCTACATGCCGTTAAGCACTCGCACCTGAAACGAGCGCGTCTACCATTTCGCCACCTGGGCAGCGGTTTCAGTCGACAAAAGTAGTATATTTTTTTGAATTTTTGTATATTTGTGCGAAAATTATTTTTGTGATGCTGGCGAGGGTGCCGACCACCCTACCGCCCAAACTAACTAAAACACACATTACTATGCAATTAAATAAGCTATCGCGTGGCGCGAAACTCACTCTTTTGGCTGTTGTGCTTGTCGCTATCGACCAGATTGTCAAGCTACTAGTTCACCACTACATGGAGGTTGGCGACCGTATTGAGGTCTTCAGCTGGTTTAACCTCTGCTATGTCGAGAACAACGGCTTCGCCTTTGGTATGCAGCTTGGCAGTGGCGAGGGCGCTATCGACTGGGGTAAAATCGTTCTCTCGCTCTTCCGCCTTGCGATGATTGGCCTTATCATCTACTATGTCCGCCTGCTTCTCAAGAAGGGCAAGGAGATACCCTTTGGCTTCACCTTGGGTGTTGTCTTTATCCTTGCGGGCGCTATTGGCAATATGGTCGATTCGATGTTTTACGGCATCTTTATCGAGGCGCAGAACGCTGGTTTCCTTACCGGTAAGGTCATAGATATGATACAGTTACCCCTCTTTAAGTGGGAGAGTTGCCCCTCGTGGCTCGACTTCTTGGTAGACTATAACGGCTACTTCTTCGGTCCTATCTTCAACTTTGCCGATATCTATATCTCGGTGGCTGTTGTCTACCTGCTTATCTTCCACTATAAGCAGATTATGTAATGAACCTTGTCGACGGCTTTATTAGCTATATCGAGGCCGAGAGGCGCTATTCGCCCCTCACCGTGCGCAACTATAGGCGCGATATTGCCGACTTCTTGGAGTTCACAGGCATTGATGCCGACAAGTTCGACCCCAACACCACCACCCGTGCCGATGTCGAGGAGTGGATTGTTTATCTCTTCGAGGAGCGCAAACTTAAGGCGCAATCGGTAAACCGTGGTGTGGCATCGCTACGCTCGTTCTGGAAGTGGATGCTTGGCCACGGCCACGCCAACAAGGATATAGTGAGCGTTATCTCGCAAGCCAAAACCCCAAGCCGACTACCAGTATTCGTCTCGGAGAGCCGTATGACAGATGTTGTTGCGATGTTGCGCGACGATATTGACTCTGGCGACTTTGAGCGACTGCGTGATGCCGTTGTCATCTTGCTCTTCTATACCGCAGGGCTACGCCTCACGGAGTTGGCGACAGCGACCATTGGCGATATATCGCAAGATATGCGCACCATACGCATCCTCGGCAAGGGCGGAAAGGAGCGCATAGTGCCTCTTATCGGGCGTATGGGCGAGATATTAAAAAAGTATTTTAGTCAATTTTCTTCGCAAAATATTTGCATAGGTCAAAAAAAAGCACTAATTTTATCAAAGAAAGGAGAGCCTATCAGCGCGCGCACTATAGAGCGCATCGTCGACAGCAAGCTCAAAGGTGCTGGCATTCAGGGCAAAACATCGCCCCACACACTCCGCCACACCTTTGCAACGCACCTTCTGAACGAGGGCGCCGACTTGCGCGAGATACAGGAGCTCCTTGGACATAGTTCTTTAAAGGCTACTCAGGTCTACACCCACACCAATATCGAGAAGCTAAAGGAGGTATACTCCACAGCCCACCCTCGAGAAAAGAAGAAATAAGGTGTAGCCCCACAGCGTCAAGACAGCGGGAGGCACGCGATCTCCTGCACTATATATAATTTAATACTTTTGACCTATGGAAGTACAGATTCAGTCAGTAAAATTCGATGCCGGCAAGCAGCTGCTTGAGTTTATTCAGAAGAAGATGGATAGATTGGATCGCTTTGTTGATGAGAGAGCGAGTGGTGCAGAGGTGGTTCTCCGTTTGGACCCCGATTCAGAAAAGGGAAATAAAGTAGTAGTAATTTCGCTCCGCGTTCCTGGCGGCGATATCCGTGTCGAGGAGCGCGCGTTTACCTTCGAGGAGGCTATCGACAACTCGATGGATATTATCAAGCGACAAATCGAGAAGGCTAAGGCCAAGTTCGAGAAATAAGACAGATAGGGGCAGTCGAGAGGCTGCCCCAAACTTTTAGAGATATGAAACTGCTCGTTGCGTTCGATTCATTCAAAGGCTCACTGACATCGTTAGAGGCCGCCGAGGCATTTGGCGAGGGCTGGCTCAGCGCAGAGCCCACTGCCGAGATAACGAAGATTGCCATTGCCGATGGTGGTGAGGGCACACTCGGTGCGCTTATCGAGGCAATGGGTGGCGAGTGGCGAGAAGCAAAGGCATCCGACCCCATAGGGCGACCTATTGTAGCGCGCTATGGCGTGGCTAACGGCGTGGCTATTATCGAGAGCGCCACGGCGTGCGGACTAACACTCCTAAGCCAAGACGAGCGTAACCCATTGAATACCACCACCTACGGTCTTGGCGAGATTATCCGCTCGGCACTCGACTGTGGCTACCGCAACATTATCCTTACGCTTGGCGGTAGCGCCACAAATGATGGTGGCGTAGGTATGCTTCAGGCATTGGGCTACCGTTTTTACGACAGCGCAGGTAACGAGCTAAATGGTGGAGGTGCTATACTCGACAAGGTATTCTCAATCGACAGCCGAGGCGCACACCCAGCACTCGGCGAGAGCCACTTTACCATCGCCTCGGATGTCGATAATCCGCTACTTGGCGAGCGAGGCGCAACACGCATCTACGCCCCACAAAAGGGTGCGGATGGTGCTATGGCCGAGGAGTTGGAGCGAGGTATGGCGAACTATGCCGAGCAAGTGCAAGAGACTATAAACGAGGATTTTAGTCACATCCCAGGTGCAGGCGCAGCAGGGGGCTTAGGCTATGCCCTACTGGCGTTTATGGGTGCAACGATGCGTTCGGGCATCGACATCGTTATCGAGGCTACGGGGCTTAAAGAGTTGGCAAAAGATTGCGACCTTATCGTCACGGGCGAGGGTCGCATCGATAGGCAGACCACGATGGGCAAGGCACCTGGTGGCATACTGCGCATAGCCCGCGAAATGGGCAAGCGCGTAGTTGCCGTGGGTGGTACAATCGACCACTGCAAAGAGTTGGACAAAAGCGACTTCGAGGCTCTCTACGCCACAATGCCCGAGGGTATGTCGCTCGACCGAGCGATGCAGAGCGAGGTGGCTAAAGAGAATCTTCGTCGGACTGCACAGCAGATCGCCAAGCGCTACACCCGTTAACTCGATATAATGTGTGTGCCGCCTGAAGAATTTTGTTCTTCAATAACTGCGGATAGTCGGGGTTATCCTCCAAGAAATCAACAACCTCACAATATGCAGCCTCCGAGCGATGCGACGAAAGGGCTGCACCCACCCAGTTACGCGGGAAGAATATATCTCCCGTGCGCTGCACCTCTTGCAACTCTTCCAACGCAGGGCGAATATACTTTACCGAACTCTCGCCACGCATAGGGTGGTTGATAAGCGCCAATGTCGCCTGAGCCCAAGGCTCGGTGCGACGATTCGCGGGCTCCAACAACTCCTCAAACAAGGTATCAAGCGCCTCGGCATCACTCGTTGCACCACGCACAATATAGTCAAAACGGCTACGACGGTCGGCATCTGCAATGCGCTCACGCTGATGCTCTACGATATAGTCGTAGCGCTCAGGATAGCGGATAGCGAGTTCGTATGCCATTGACATATAGTCATCTACCGAGAGCAACGGGTGGTCGCCACGCTCCCAGACCGAATAGATTTCCGAAACAACCGACTCCGACTCAGCCACCGAATATAGCGCACGCCACAGCTGACGGCGAGCCGAGGGCACTGGGTGCGTTTCGGCCAAGGCGAGCAACTCCCTTTCGACCATCTCACCGCCCTCAACATACCAAGTAGCTGGCAGATAGCCTATTGCAAGCGACAGGATTAGCGGATTACGCTCCTTTTTAACAACATTGAGCAGAGCATACTGCCACCACGAATCATCCAAGACACCGGCATCGTAGAGCGAGTGCATAGTAAGAAGCAACGACATTCGGGCGCTCTCATCCTCGATGGTCATCAGGTTATCAACCAACCACGACTTGCTATCATAGTCGAGCGAGAAGAAGCCATAGCCCCTACCGCAGACATTGGGCAGAATGGCTACCACATCCTCGCTATTTAGCTCAATCGCAATACTTTCGGCATAAAGCTCGACAGTGTGTCGCTCTCTACCCACCGAGGTAACAACCTCGATGTCAAACTTTTGAGGCCACACAATACCTCTTTCGTAGATATCGTTCTGCACGATCTTCAGGCTCTTACCCTCGCGCTTGAAGCTGATAAACGGCAGGCCCTTTTCATTGACCCAAACACGGCTAAACGAGGCTATATCGGCCTTGGTATGCTTATCGAAGATAGCGACCAAGTCGTTCCAAGTGGCGTTGCCATAGGCATAGGTCGTAAGGTACTCACGCACAGCATTGCGGAAGGCCTCCTCACCCATAATCTCAACCAATTTTTCGAGCATAATGGGAGCTTTGTTGTAGATAATATTGCCATAGACCAAACCCGCATTGCGCAGGTTATCAAGTGGTTGGCGAATAGATGTCGTGCCGAGAGTAAGATCCTCGGCAAGCGACGAGGTGGCGTAGCTCTTAAGCCAATTTAGGCGATGGTTGATATCGGGGAATAGTGGCTCGGTGATGCGGGCAGCGAAGTAGTTAGCAAAGACCTCCTTGGTCCACACATCATCAAACCACGCCATTGTTACATAGTCGCCAAACCACATATGCGCTGTTTCGTGGGCAATAAGCTGAATACGGCGCAACTCCTCATCGGGCGTAGGATTCTCCGAGAGGAACATCTGCGTATCGTTGTAGAGCGTAGCTCCAGTATGCTCCATACCGCCATACTGGAAGCCGGGCAGTATCACAAAGTCGTACTTTGCAAAGGGGTAGTCGATGCCCGTAAACTCCTCTAACCACTCAAGCGATGATGCCACCTGCTCGAATATTGTTGGCAACTGCGCCAAACGCTCGGGGTCGCTCTCACGATAGTATGCCGTAAAGCGGTGAGTACCATCATCATAGGTGCGTTGCTCAAACTCTCCCGCAACAAACGAGAATAGGTAGGTGCTTAGAGGCTCTGTGCGTGCAAAGCTCACTATCTTCATACCCTCGGGTAGCGGGTGGCCAAAGTCTAAATCGTACCAATCTTCGGCATCATACTCAGGTGTGGTTACGGGGGTGTTTGATACCGCCTCCCACTCTTCGGGTATGGCCAGACTTAGGCGGTAGTGTGCCTTCATATCGGGCTGGTCGAAGCAGGGGAAAAGCGTGCGTGCACGGTCAGGGACAAGAAGCGTATATAAAAACTCATCACGACGGTTTAGCGACTGGTTGTCTACGTTGAAGTCTATCGAGAATCCTTGACGGCCGGCACGTGTCTCAGACTCTGGTATTACGATATGCTCGTTACAGAGGCTATACTCCACACTCTCGTTGCTATCGAACATCCTCACACCTGTCACGAGCTCCGTTCGGCGAAAGTCGATGATGATATCTTGTGGCTTTTCAAGCGTAAAGCCAACTCCTGCCACACCTCGGTTTGCTACAAGGTCGAATAGTAGGGTGTACTCCACATTGTGGATTGTCGCCTTGCGCCACTCGGCAAGCTCCTTAGATACACCCTCGTCGAATCGCTTATCAGCGCTTTGCTCTGGCATACACGCCACAATGGCAAAGAAAGTGAAAAGAGTGGTAAAAATGTATCGTCGCATAGTCATAAGTTTTAAGCAAAGATAGGAAAACTCTTGGAAAATCGACACAAACTAAACTAAATATTTGGTCTATTAAAATTTTTCATCTATCTTTGCCCCTCGAAATCATTGTATCGGGATGTAGCGCAGCCCGGTTAGCGCACCTGCTTTGGGAGCAGGGGGTCCCAGGTTCGAATCCTGGTATCCCGACTCAGATGAGAGCCGACATTCGGCAACGGAGTAAGATACGGTGATACATATTGTTCGGGATGTAGCGCAGTCCGGTTAGCGCGCCAGCTTCGGGAGTTGGAGGCCCCGGGTTCGAATCCCGGTATCCCGACATCTTATATGATGCAGAGCAGAAGACTTTTGGTCTTCTGTTTTTGTTTTATGGGTGGATTTGTGTGCAAGCCCACACCCACCCATTAAAACAAAACGCCATTGGCGTGCTCTGCATCTGGACATCGGCATTACTCACATAAATGCGGGTTGAGCCGATAGGATAGTGATTTATTGCTCGACCTATAGGTCTGCGCTTTTTTTTTACAAGGTATCGGCTCTTCGGCTTAAGCCGTCCGAATCCCGGTATCCCGACATCTTATATGATGCAGAGCAGAAGACTTTTGGTCTTCTGTTTTTGTTTTATGGGTGGCTTTGTCCAGTGAGGGTTCAGGGAGAGTGCAGAGAGAATTTAGGGAGATTAAGGAATTTAAGGAGCATAGAGATAAATGTCGGTAGCGCTCCTCTCTAACTTCTCTAAATTCGCTAAATTCGCTAATTTCCCTAATTTTCCTAATTTCGTATAGACTGCGCCTCTTTACTCTCACACTGTGGTTCTTGATAGTGGGTTAAAATGGGTTACTATGAGTTACGATGGGTTAAAATGTTTTTTCATAGGAAGTTCTCTAATAACTAACAACTATTCCTCTTTGCTCTTTGCTCTTTAGTTCTGGTCTTGGCATAATTTATGGAATTGTCGTTGCGAATTTTAAACCTTTAAACGATATGAACAAAGCAACGACAAACTCTTCGGAGCAGCCTGTTTATGGCTCCGAGGAGATGGTGCGCCCAGCACCTGCAACGACAATTCCCGAGAAGATGACAGCCCCCGAGATTGCCTACCGTATGGTCAAGGATGAGACATACGCCGAGACACAGCCGAGGCTCAACCTCGCCACCTTCGTCACGACATATATGGACGACTACGCCACACGCCTGATGAACGAGGCAATATCGATGAACTATATCGACCAGACGGAGTATCCGCGTGTGGCGGTGATGACGGCGCGCTGCATCAACATCCTCGCCAACCTCTGGCACAGCCCCGAAGAGAGCGAGTCGAAGACGGGTGCCTTGGGCATCGGCTCGTCGGAGGCGTGTATGCTCGGTGGTGTAGCGGCGTGGTTGCGCTGGCGCAAAAGGCGTAAGGAGGCGGGCAAGCCATACGACAAGCCCAACCTTGTGATGAGCACGGGAATGCAGGTTGTGTGGGAGAAGTTCTGCCAGCTGTGGCAGATTGAGCTACGCCAGATACCTCTCAGCAACGAGCACCGCACCCTCGACATTGCCGAGGCGCTTAAGCACTGCGACGAGAACACCATCTGCATCGTGCCTATTGCGGGCGTCACCTGGACAGGTCTTAACGACGATATCGAGGCGTTAGACAAAGAGTTGGATGCCTTCAACAAGATGCACGGCTGGGAGATTCCTATCCATGTCGATGCAGCATCGGGAGGCTTTATCTTGCCCTTTATCTATCCCGAGAAAAAGTGGGATTTCCGCCTAAAGTGGGTAGCCTCGATATCTACCTCGGGACATAAGTTCGGCTTGGTATACCCCGGCTTGGGCTGGGTTATCTGGCGCGATAAGAGTTATCTTCCGGAGGAGATGAGTTTCTCGGTAAACTACCTCGGTGCGGAGGTTACGCAGGTGGGATTAAACTTCTCGCGCCCCGCAGCGCAGATTTTGGGTCAATACTACAACTTTATCCGCCTCGGTCGTGAGGGCTACACCAATATTCAGCGCAACTCAATGGAGATAGCGCGCTACTGCCACGAGCGCATCGGCAAGATGGAGTGCTTTGAGAACTACTCGAAAGAGGTCGTTAACCCGCTGTTTGTCTGGTCGTTAAGCAAAAAGTACACCGAGAGCGCCAAGTGGACACTCTTCGACTTGCAAAATGAGTTGCAGCAGAGTGGCTGGATGGTGCCTGCTTACACGATGCCCAAGAACATCGAGGATATGGTGGTTATGCGTATCGTGGTGCGCCAAGGTATGTCGCGAGATATGGCGGATATGCTTCTGCGCGATATCGAGAATGCCGTCGCCTCATTGGACAAGCTCAGCTACCCCACCCCATCACGCCTCGCCTTCGAAAAGCAGGAGAAGCAACTGGGCAAAGTCTTTGCGCACTAAAAGGCGCAGACCTGTAGCACAGGCTACTTATAGGGGCAAAAGGGGTCAAAGGGGAACAAGGGGTATAAGGGGAACATATAATATCGCTTTCCCTACCCCACGACCTAATTTGTTGTCAGAGTGGGTCTAATTTGGTCTATCGCAAAAATCCCGACGATGGGCTGTACTTGGTGGTACTGCTCATTGTCGGGACTTTTTGGGATGGGCCGAAGGAGGCCCACTATCACAACAAATTATCGGCGGGGTTTGATGTCGAGTTTAACAGGCTTAATCATATTCTCAGGCAAGAGAATAGTATCAAGCTCCTCCTTGGTGAGGATGCCCTCCTCGAGAACGATGTCGTAAACGCGACCACCAGTAGCCATAGCCTTCTTAGCAATCTTTGTAGAGTTCTTGTAGCCGATGATGGGGTTGAGAGCTGTTACGATGCCGAAGCTATCCTGAACATACTTGAGACACTGTGCCTCGTTAGCAACGATGCCATCAACGCAGTTAATACGCAAGGTGTCGAAGCCGTTCATCATAATCTCTGCTGACTCGAAGCAGCACTGTGCCATTGTGGGTTCCATAGCGTTGAGCTCCATCTGAGCCTCCTGAGCGCACATTGCAACACAAGCATCGTTACCGATAACCTTGTAGCAGATCTGGTTCATAACCTCAGGGATAACGGGGTTAACCTTACCGGGCATAATTGATGAGCCGGGCTGGCGTGCGGGGAGGTCGAACTCGTGGAGACCGCAACGAGGACCAGAGCCGAGGAGACGGAGGTCGTTACAGATCTTGTTGAGCTTAACAGCTACGCGACGAAGAGCCGATGAGTAGCCCACCATGCAAGTGGTGTCAGATGTAGCAGCTACGAGGTCCTCAGCGAGCTTGATATCCCAACCAGTAATCTGGCGGAGAGCAGCGATACACTTCTCCGAGTACTCGGGCTCAGAGCAGATACCAGTACCGATAGCGGTAGCACCCATATTCACTGTGAGGAACTCCTCGGCAGCAAACTCAAGGTTCTTACGCTCCTCCTTCAAAATCTGTGCGAAGGCGCCGAAGGTCTGACCAAGGGTCATAGGCACAGCATCCTCCAACTGAGTACGACCCATCTTAAGGATGTGAGCGAACTCCTTAGCCTTCTTCTCGAACGATGCGATAAGCTCGTTGTAGTGGCCCATGAATACCTGGTGTGTAGCGTAGAGACCGAGGTGGATACCACAAGGATATGCGTCGTTGGTAGACTGTGAGCAGTTTACATGGTCGTTGGGTGAGCAATACTGATACTCACCGGGCTGGTGACCCATAATCTGCAAAGCACGGTTAGCGATAACCTCGTTAGCGTTCATATTGGTGGTAGTACCTGCGCCGCCCTGAATCATATCGCAGGGGAAGTGGTCGTGGTGCTGACCCTGCATAATCTCGAGGCAAGCCTGTGAGATACCCTTGAACTGCTCGTCGGTCAAAAGGCCGAGCTGGTGGTTAGCCTCAGCAGCACCAAGCTTGGTCATAGCCAAACCGTTGATGAACAAGGGGTAGTCGTTGAGGTGGAAACGGCTGATGGGGAAGTTCACGATACCGCGCAATGTCTGCACGCCATAAAGAGCCTCTACGGGCACCTCCATCTCACCGAGAAGGTCGCTCTCGATACGAGTTTTACCTGAATAGTTAATAGCCATAATTAGGTTGATTTTAAATATTTAATAATTGTTTTGTCTGTCTTAAGGTCAATGTATTATACAAAGGTAATAATTTTTCCCCAACCGCCACTCTTTTTCAAAACATTTTTTGCCGTTTCTAATTTATTTAGAAATTTCACCCCTTTCGGTGTTGCATCTTTGCGGTGTGTAAAAGCACTAAATAAATTACCTTAAACTACTAAAGCTATGCAACGAATCATTCGAATTTTACTCTTTATCTTGGTGTGTGCCACCCTACTATCTGGCTTTGCTCTGCGACGACTTATAGCTGAAAATGAGCGCCTTCGTGGCAACTGCGAAGCACTCACCGAAGATGTTAGACTCTACCGCACACGGGCGGGTGAGTCGGCAGCATCGGTACAGGCATTGTCGCTCGAAATCAGCGAGTTTCGCAAGCAACATAAGGCAGATGCGGAGCGCATCCGAGAGTTGGGTATACGCCTACGACGCACCGAGAGCTACGCCAAGAGCGCTATGGAGCAACGCTACAGCGAGGATGTCGTGGTGCGTGACACGGTTATTTTGCGCGATACGGTGCGCATCTTCGAGGGTGGCGACAGATGGAGCCACATAGCGGGCAGTATCGCGGGCGACAGGCTAAGCTACGATATTCATACGGTAGACACCCTGCACCAGGTGGTGCATCGTGTACCGCGCAAATGGTGGTTTTTCCGCTTCGGCACACGCGCCATACGGCAGGAGATATGGTCGTCGAACCCACATACGCAGTTGGTATATTCGGAGTATGTGGAGCTGGGGAGGAGGAGGAGATGAGAGAGCAAAGAGCAAAGAGATAGATTTTTAATGACCGAAGAGACCTAAAAGACCGAAGAGACCAAAGAGACGATACGGATAATGGTCTTTGTTATACCCGACCTCTTTCTGGTCTGTCTGACCTCTCTGGTCTCTCTGGTCAAATTACCCCACCTTTCCAACCAGCACTACCCAATTTGTCGTCAAAAGGGGTGAGATGTGGTCTATCGCAAGAGAATCCCCCAAGGGATAGTACTAAAAGGTACAGCCCTTGGGGGATTACTATTGGGATAGGCCGCAGATTGCGGCTTTTCACGGCAAATTAATATTGTAGGGTGAGGTCATCGACTAACATCAAGCTCTGTGTTGAGCCGGTGAAGTAGTCGCCAAAGCGTGAACCCGTGCATACGATAATCATATGCGTGGGAACCTCACTTGTTGAACGATAGTCGAGAGGCAAGGTAAACTCAATCCAGCCATCGGTAGACTCGGTGAGAATCATCTCGCCAACGCCGATAACATCCTTGCCACTCTTATCGAAATAGGTGCTCTCATCCTTGGTGTTTACCACCACGGGGCAGTCGGCGCTACCGCCATACTCCTCTGCTGTCCAGCAACCTACGGCAATCATAATCTGACCCTCGTCCATATCGCCCTTCTGAAGGTTGGGGCGAGCAGCAGGCACACGACCAAGCTCGTCGATAACACCACAGTTATACTTCACCCAGCCGTGGAGAGCCACAGGGCGTGCTGTAGAGGGGCGACCGAAGTTAACCAAGCCGTCGAGACCTACAAGACCGCCAAACTCGCCAAGGAAGATGTTACCCGCAGCGAACTTACCGATACCCATCAACGCAGCCTTCTTCGACTGCAACGATGCAGCATACCTACCCTCGCTACCAGGGCGTACATCCTCGGTAGGCTCTGTAAGCGTGGTGCTTGCCATAGCTGCACCATCGTTACCCGAGCCCCAGAACGGTGTGTCGATATAGGGGCATACGATATTGTCGATGGTAGACCACTGCTCGAAGTCGCCATTGGGCAGAGTAAAGATAGAGTCGGTGGTAACCTTGGTAATAGGCGTTACGCTCTCATCGACATATGCCATAACCTCGTACTCTGTTTGAGGCTCAAGACCCTCGATACATGCCGAGAAGCTACCGCCCTCGAACACTACATTCTCGACCTCCAACCACTCCTCGCTACCTGCGGTGCGGTAGCGGAAGCCCTTCTTATCGCCACTACGACCGTTGGCATTGAGCCATATACGCTTAGCCCAAGCATCCACGGCCGAGAACTCAACATCGATATCCTTCTGGATAATCTTCAGAGTCCACATCTCCTCGATATCGCCGTGGTAGGTGACCATAGTGTGGTGTACCGTGCCATCGAACGAGGTAAACGAGAGGGGATCGGGATAGTAGGTCGAAATATCCTTAGGGCCGAACTTTGCAGCCGTGATGCGCACATCGTTCATATCGTAGTCCATAGGGACATATGCCGTGGCGATATGGCTCACGGCATCAATCTCCGACTCGCCAATCTGACCCTCGACACGGAAATAGCGCTCGATATCTTGCTTTGCACGGATTGTCCACTCGAAGGTCTGATACATTGAGAGGTTGACATATAGCGCATTACGCATATCGAACTTGCCAGGGAACGCAACATCCGACTCGGCACCCTCGGTAAAGGTAACATCCTTAATCGAGACCTTGCGGATGTCGATAATCTCCTCTAACTCAAAGTCGACGGTGCAGGCAGAAGGGTTAATCGTAGCAGGCGCCTTCTCGCCCTCGGCACTAAGCGTAAGAATATCGAGCTTGACGATGGGATAGGGAATATCGTTGTCGATACAGCCAGCAGCCACAAATGCTACAACGGCGACAGCCAAATATCTAAAAATCTTCATCATAGCTCCTACTTCTTACTATTCCACAAATGCGCAACAAGACCAATCTGAATATCGGCGATGTTGAGCTTGAACTTCATACTCGACTTATCACGACGACCGACAACATCGCCCGCTGCATCGAGCTGGCGGATATTGTTGTACGAGATACCACCGATACCCACCGTAACGGTGAGGCATACCTGCGGGAAGACATATACACCAAGACCGGGGTTTACATTGAGCTTTGCCGAGAAGTTACGGCTCAACGAACTTGTTGCCGCATCGCCCTCGCCCGAGGTGATACGCGATGTACCCGACTTGAACTTAAGCTCCGTCTCGAGGATTACACCCAAGATGCCACGGCGGTCAAGACCCATAAAGTTGCGGTGGAAGAGCGACCACGAGAAGCTCTCGTTACGCAACGCAAGGTTCTGCAACGACATATTCTCGATGCCGTCGGCGATAAGACCGAGGTCGACATCGATATTGCCCAACCTACCATCGACGAGGTCGTAGCCAAGGCGGAGACCTACGGCACGGTTGTCACGATAGGCATAGGCAAAGAAGGGGTTTACCGAGGCACTCTTCAATCCCACATTGATGCCGTCAAGCAACAACATCAAATCCGAATCCTCGGCTTTAAGTGTGCCATACGACGCTGTGAGACCGAGCATAACCTCGCCCTTATAGACAAACTTATTGTGGTCGATATTACGGTTAAGACGCTGACGCATAGGCAGGAACTTGCCCTGTGCCTCCGTATCAGTCTCCTGAGCCGAGAGTGTTGCTACCGATACCAGCGCAGCCGCCAAGAGTAGAAAAATTCGCTTCATAGTGCTTCGTGGTTTAGAGGTAGAACGATACGCCGAAACCTACCGAGAGGAGGTTCAGCTTGAAATTTGCATCCGAAGAGACCGTCTTGCCCGTCTCGATCTGGTTTTTGATCTGCTTTACGCTATCGACGCCGATGCCGAAAACACCGATAGAGAGCTCTATGGCGGTGTTGTTCGTAACGAAGGCTACGATACCGGGCTGTATGGCCAACGAGGCACCGAAACTCTTGGAGTAGGTACCGCGATAGTTCTGCATACCGTCGATAACGCCATCCTCGGCTACGGCCTTCGACTGACCACCCGACAGGTTGAGCTGTGCCTCAACAAAGAAGGCAAAGCGCTTGCTGTGACCCAGTGGGATGTAGGGTCGCCAGAAGAGCGTACCTGTGTAGGTATGCTTGATCTGGTGGAAGTAGTCGATACCCATAGCCGTATCGCCAACCGATATCGAGGCATTGTCGAGCGCCAAAAGCGAACGATTGTAGCCAAAGCGGATACCCACAGCCATATTCTTCCAAGGCGCATAGGCAATCATAGGACTAACACCCACGGTGTAGCCCTCCGAGTCGATATCGTTGATAAGCGTAAAGGTATAATCCTTGTTGCGATGGGTAGAGTACGAGGCGGTACCGCCAAATATCCACTGACCCTTCGCCACAAAGCAGTCGTCGGACGAGAATCCACGCTGCTGGCGAGCCTCATTGGGACTAAGGCTCACGGGTGCAACAACCGCTGAATCGGTCGAAGCACTCTCTGCACTCACCACATCCTGCGCCGTGGTAACCACAACGGCAAAAGAGGCAAGCAGTAGAAGGCAAAATCTCTTCATTAAATCAAAATAGTGAGATAGTGGCGAGCACAAGCCACCACTATCTCAATTGCGAAAACTAGTAGTTTAATACAATGTCGTCGACATACATCCACGAGTCGGTAGAGCCAGTAAAGTAGTCACCGAAGCCCGAAGGAGTGAACGATACAACAAGCTTCTTGGGCTTGACACTCTTCATATCCTCGCGGTAGGTGATATCCAAGGTATACTCTGCCCACTCGGTAGCTGACTCACGCTTCTCAAGGTAGCCATAGCCGATAACGCCCTCCATAGTGGCGAGGTCAGCCATAGTGAAGAAGGTCGACTGATCTGCGGTATTCACTGCATAGGGGGCATCCCAGTTGGTGATAAGCACATACATAGATGCCTTATCGGTACCTGTTGCCTCGGCAGGAGTACCTTCATTCTGGTTGATAGTACCCTCGTTGTGCTTCATCCAGAACGAGAGACTCTTGGGCTTAGCCGTAAAGTTAAAGTCACGACCAAAGCTTACAGTACCGTTCATACCGCTCATCGAGAATGTACCTACGAAGAGGTTACCTGCAGCGAACTTACCGATACCCATAACCGAAGCGAACTGCGACTTAAGGTGTGCAGAATACTGACCAGTTGAGCCAGGACGCACATCGGTAGATGACTGGGTAAGTGTAGCACCTGCCATAGCACCACCCTCGTTACCAGTGAGCCAGAAGGGCGAAGCACCAGCAGCATAGGGGAAGACAATATTGTTAGATGTCGACCAAGACTCCATATCGCCGTTGGGAATCTGAGCACCCGCAGCGGTCTCGTGTGAGAGGGTCTTACCAGCATCAGCGCTATCAACAACAAGCTTGTAGCGATAGTTCTTATCGGCAGCAAAGTTGCTACCAGCAGCAGTATATGTACCATCGGCACCCGCTACGGCAGCCACCTCAGTCCAGGTAGAACCATCGGCTGAGTAGGCAACCTTCACCGACGAAGCAGAGGTGTTGAGCACCATAGCCTTAAACGATACATTACCAAACCAGAGGTCGTAATCCGAAGTTGTAAGGGGCAATACACCCTGAACATTGTAGATTACATCCTTCTCCAACTTACCGCCATCGACATCCTCGATAAAGAAGGTAAGGGCATTCTGACCACCCGAAACGAGTGAGAAGAAGTCATCGGCGATGGTGATATTGTAGTTCAAATCATCAACCTTCTCAACGCTAATGCCCGTAACGGTATCAGAAAGGAGGTTATACTCCACGCCATCAGCCGTAAGGGTGAAGGTCTCGATAGCTGCCAACGACGATACCTTATATGTAAGGCTCTCGGCGATTGACGACTGCTCCTCAGCAACATCGAAGCCTACGCCAAGGAGTGTAGGGTCGGGGCTGAAGATAAGGGTATCGTCCTTCTCCTCAAGGGTCTCATCCACCGTAGCCTCGATAACAAGACCACCAGGAGCATCTGCCGAATACTTGAGGGTGATGGTATACTTTGCAGCAGCCTTCACATTCTCGATAACGGCCTCCTTAACGATAGCGCCCTCCTCGGGGTGGTTACCCTCGAAGTGCCAAACAAGCGATGTCTGCTCCTCGGGCAAGATGAAGTAACCCTCCTTCGACTCGGTGTACTTCAACGAGTGGATATCGCCAGTATTTACGGCGCTCTGGTCGTAGGTATCCGACACAGCAACGGTAGTAGCAAAGCCTGCATCGAGCTTCTCGGCAACCGTAGCATCGTAGTTTACAGCAACGATAGTCGAAACGAGCTTACAATCAACCGCAACTGGGGTTACGATGCCAGCCTCAACAGTAAAGCTCTGCTCGCCAGAGTAGTACTTGCCGTCGAAGGTAGCAACACGCTTATCACCTACAACAACCTTGGCAACATAGTCGCCAGCGAGGAAGTTGATAGTAGAGGGAACATCTGCCATTGAGGTGTAGCGACGCACGAGGTTCTCCTCGCCATCGACAACCTGATAAATCTTAACGACAACCGACTGGTCGGCAAGTGCCTCCGACTGCTGAGCGATGCTTAAGCGAGCAGCACCCTCGTTGGTTGCCATATATACATCATCAAAGTTCTTATCTGTAGAGCAAGCTGCCATAACAAGCAACAGGCTCAAAAGTGATAGTATCTTCTTCATAGTCTCAAAAATCTTTCCGTTACACATACTATCATTAATTATACAAAGCGCATCATTACGGTCTTGGTGGTTGCATTGCCCTCAGTATCAACTACTGTAATCTGGAAGCTATGCTCACCAGCACCAAGCATATTAAGTACGCTGAGGAAGTTGGTGATACTCAACTGCAACTCGGTCTTACCTACAACCTCATCACCTACGGGGAAGCCGAGGTTCTTCAACGAGCCGAAGTACTGCGTATCATTGATAAGGCTGAACTTCGAAGAGAGGCCTACACCTGACAACTCCTCAGGAGTAAGTGTTGCAGAGATAATCTCTACGCTGAGGTCGGCAATAGCAAGAGGAGCAGTGATAGTAAGCTCACAAGTCATACCAGCCACATAGGTCTGCTGCTCGTCGATGTTGTAACCTACCCATACGATGCGAGGTGCAACATTCTGACCATACTGGATAGAGAGTGTAGCAACACTCTTGCCACCATTGGCGTCAGTAACGGTAATCTCGAACGAGTGAGTACCCTCGTACGACTTAAGCATATCTGCCTGCGAAGCAAACTTGATGCGAGTAGAGGTAGCGCTCTTAGCATCGGTGGGATAACCCATCATCTTAAGGATAGCGTTCGACACATCGCCAGAGCAGATATCTGCCTCCAAAGGCATAATCTCAGAGTAAGCGGTGGTGAAATCGGCATTGTCCGACGAAGCCTTTACAACGATAGACTGAATAGCCGACTTAGCGGTAATGTCGATGTTGATAGATGAGGTAAAGTTGCCATCTGCATCGAACATCTCGTCCGTTAGCTCGAAGGTCTCTGCCAAGTCGTGACCCTCCCAAACAATCTCGGGAAGATCGGTATCGTCAACCAAAACCTCCTCCATAAGCATCACGCTGGTGTCGAAAGTTACCTCCTCGTCATATGTCCAAGTGTCGCAAACGATGCCGATAGTAGCAGTACCATCCGAAGCGTGCTGGATAACAACATTAATCTTACGCCACTGAGCAGCCTTAACCTTCTCAATCTTATTGGTCATAATGATATCCTTGTCGCTATTCTTGTAACGGCAAGTGAATGTAAGGTCCAAGGTATTCTCCTGAGCCACAGCCTCGAAGTAACCGGCACGAGCTTCATCAATAACATAGGTAAGAGCGCTATCGCCCAACGCAACATTCATTGTCGAGTAGTCGGTATCGAGCTGCTCGAGGATGTCGGCCGAGTAGGCTACAGTAACCTTGATGTTTGCCAACTTACAAACAATGTCGCTCACGGTAGTTGTCTGCTTACGAGTAATTACAACCTCCTTCTCGGCAGCGTAGATAGGCTCCTCGAAGGCTGCACCAGCGGTCATCGAACCCGATGAGAGCGATACGGTGTAGGTACCTGCGTAGAGTGCGATAGGCTCGGCAGGAAGCTCGCTGTATAGGTACTCTTCAACCTTTGCGCCAGTAGCGTCAGTGATTACAACATTGAAAGTATTGATATCTACAGCGCGTGTTGCCAAGGCATCGGCAACATTCTCCGAGCTATCCGAATTCTCGGTCTCAACCATCACCGAGGCGTTAAGACCGCCAAGGGCGAGGTAGCCCATATTCTCCTTACCCTCAGGGTCGTTGCCCACATAGGTGGGGTTATCCTTGTTGCAAGAGCACAACACCATTGCCAAAATAGCGGTGAGGCTCAAAAACTTAGTAAATGTTTTCATATTTCGTCAATGGTTTATGCTTCTTCAGCGTTATCGTTAAGCTCCTGCTCAATGTCGATACTCTCCACAAGGGTCTCGTTGAGCGTGATGGTGAGAGTAGCGCCACCAACATTCTCAACATCGAGCTTTACGATGTAGAGAGTCTGGGCAACAGCCGACTCGTTCTTATACTCGGGCAAAGTTACCTCTACGCCACCCTTGCCCGACTGGTTGGGCTGCTTGATAGCGCTACCGCTAACGGTGAAGGCACCTGGAGCGAAGAAGATAGGCACGGTCTGCTCGGTTACATCAAACTCGTTGCCAGCCGCTGTGGTGAGCTTCAACGAGTGGCCACCAACGAAGTAGTTGGTGAAGTTCTCGGTAACCTCAACCTTTACCAATGCGTTGGCGATGGTTGCGGTAATCTCAACATCGGTGTGCTGACGAGCCGCAACAGCGAACTCCTTGCTACCTACGAACATAGCCTTGTCGTAGCCCTCCTCGGCAAGCGAGCCTGCCGATACAGTAGCCTTGTACTGACCCTCAACGAGGTAGTTGTTTTCGTTGAAGATGGCGATGTTGTCGTAGTCGGCAGCATAGCTCGAATCTACGCCCTCGATACGGAGGCTGAAATCCTCCGCTGCGGGTGTTGTACAGCTAACATTGGCACGCGTGTCGACAACCTCGGTTGTCTCGCCCACCTTGAAAGCTACACTACCCTTGCCCTTTGCCTCGTTAGTGTCGACACCCTTGTCACACGCTGTGAGCGAGAGTGCTACCAACGAAAAAATTGCAAAAAACTTTTTCATAGTGAAATTTTAGTTAGTTAATATTAATTGATTTTCGTTTATAATTGTCGGGTGCAAAACTCACAATATCGCTCTCACTAATTGGCAATCTGCACCTTGATATTATCGATGTATAGATGGAAGTTGGCGTTCGCACCAAACGACGACCCTGCGTTGTGGTCTACACCAAACGATATTCGCGAGGTGTTGTTGCAGCCCGTAAGCGTAACCGTCATAGGGTTGGCAACAGCATCGAACGAACCAGTCATATTCTCAACCACATGGCCGCTCAAGCCGAGATTCTGCAAGTCGGTCTCACCCTTGATAACTCCCGTTGTCGAGGTCCAGCCTACCGACATCAGCGTCTGACCATCCTTCGAGAAGATAACGCCAGTCACAACAGCACCGCTATAGGTAAAGCTAACCGCAAGAGTGGCATTTGCATTCTCCTTAAGGCGAGCCATTGCAGGGGTGTCGATACGACCGTTATAGGTCTTGGTAATCCATAGACCACTCTCATAACGGGCACAAGTACGAATCGAAGAGCCTGCCTGAACGCCAAAGCGCGCACCAGACCAGCCATCCCAGCCCGTAACATAGTCCGAGAAGAGGCTACCATAGTCCTTCGAGTCACCAGAAAGGTCGGTACCAGGGTTATCGTGACCATCGCCAAATGCCGTGGCACGCGAGAAGTCCTCCTCGAAGAGGTAGGGAATCGTAACGGCGGGCATCGTATGCTCGCAATACTCTCTTGTAACGCCCGTATTTATCTTCACCGGAACAATGGCGTGGTCGCTGTCGAAGGTAAGCGTAAGATCTACATTCTGGTGTCCCGAGAGGTCGATATCGCCATAGAACTCCATAGCGTAGAGGTTCTCATCGTTGCGCGCGAACTCGGCAAGTTGAGCACCCGTGTGGTCGGTAACGGTGAATGTATTAAAATCCTCGCCCAAGAGGTTCTCGGCAATGCTGAAGTAGAAGACCGTATATTTGTAGACCTCGGGGATAGCCATACGAATAGGCGTGATATGTCCCGCAGCGTTCTCCTTATCGACGGCATAGGTGCTTGTCACAGACTTGCGGTCCTCGCCACGCACCATATACGACACATCGCCCTGCATAAGGCCAGGAAGCACAAACACCCAGATATCCTGCGTAAAGTCAAAGCCGTTGTTATTCTCCAAGACGATGGTATTCGATGTATTCGAGTAGACAGGCTCCGAATCGGGGTTAGCAACATCGAATGTGACATCGCCCACAACATCATAGGGGAAGGTTATCTCCAAACGGGTTACATTGTAGGCATAGAAGTTTCTGCCCTCGGGAACGGTAATCTTGATGGCGTGCATCTTGTGGCGCATCAAGGTATTGAGCATCGTAGCCTTCTCGCCAAGAGCACCAACCACTGCGGGCTTCTCGGCAAGCATAATATCGTACTTACCATCGTAGACACCCGACTGCGTGGTAGGGATGCGATATGTCGCCATTGTGCCACTAACCGAGGTGGGCATAGGATAGCTCAAAAGGTAGGTATATTCGCCCTCGGCCATAGGGTTGATATTGCCGTCGAAATAGGCGCAGTCGAAACTATCCGATAGGTGGTGCATCATAAACTGCGTGCCGTTGAGCACATATTCGCCCGCCGAGTTTTGCGCCCATACAGCCACCTTGTCGCCCGTAGTCCAGCGCGTGGTCATACCATCGGGGTCGATGGTAGTACGGCTATCGCTCTCGATAGGCACAACTATCGACACCCTCTCTGAACGCTCCTCAAAGGTTGGGTTATCGCTCTCCACCTTGCTTGAGCAGGCTACGGTCGTCACCGCAACCGCCATAAGCAAAAGTTTTGACAAAGAAATCTTCATATCTAATCGAAATAAAATTCAAACTACTTTTTATAAAATAAAAATGCACGCAAATATATAACAATATCCCCCACCACAAAAATAATTTCAACGAACGGGGAATTTTACAAAGTAAAAAGGAGGTCGCCCCATTTGGGAAGCAACCTCCTTGGTTATAGACTCTTGATTTAGACTACATCTTCATAAACTTAACACCGCGCGAGCTACCCTCCGACTTGGTGCGCAACTCGATTTCGGGCGCATCGCTTGTCGCAATATATGCCTTCGACTTGACACCAACGCTCTTAACCGAGCTGATGCTACCCATATAGTAGTCGACAAACTCCTGCGCATCGCCAGCACCCTCACGGGTGAGGATAAACTTATGGCGATAGATGGGGCTGGGGTTACCCTCCATATCGAATGCTACGGCGGCAATCATCAAATCCTTATCCCACTCACCACGGAAGTAGGCAGGTGTCCAGTAAGCACCAACCTCATAGAGTGTATCGAGAAGCACATCATCGCTGTAAATAGCGGGATTCTCCAAGCCCTCAACATAGTTGAAGATGGTGTAGAGGAAGCGCGAATACTCACCCTCGATGCTGACACTCATAGGCAAGATAGCATATCCCTGATAGTTACTGAGATAGTCGGGTTCAAGAGCCGAAACCTCATCGCCATCGTAGTAGGCATCGAAGCCTGCGGTGATAGTAATATCGGCAACCACAGCCTCCTTGGTGGTAAACTCGCCTACGATACGCATTGAGCCAGTGTAGAGATACTCATTTTCGTCCATAGGCACAACAACTACCTTGTAGTCAGTCGATGGGTGGAGCTGTGAAAGGTAGCTATCCGAAACACCCTGTGTAAGCTCGTAGTAGCTAAACTCCCAATAGTCGGCATAGTAGTATGAGTTGTACACCTCGTTGATATACTCCTTGATCTCCTCCTCGGTAGTCGATGCCTCAAAGACATTCCAGTAGTACCAAATACTGTAATCCGATGGCGAAATCTTGATATGGGCACTACGATCGGCAATCTCGGTAATCTCAACATTGTACTGGCAAGCCTCAACATCGCCCGCCTTAGCAGTCTTGATATCCTCTCGCACGATGGGCGTAGTCAGCGTACCCGCCTCATAGCCAAAGAGCAACACCACATACTCGGTATCCTGCTCCAGACCGCTGAATGTACCCGCGATAGGGCCGTTGCAGACATTCAGGCTCAATTGCGAAGTGCCATAAGTATCCATTAGATACTTAAATATTGCACCATCGGTACTCAACTTAGCCAACTCCTTCTTTTCTACGGCAAAGATGGTGTAGGGGTCTTCGTTGGTAGCCTCAACAGCGATATCGAATGTCGTCTGCGTAACATTGCTGATGGTCATCTCAAGCTTATTCTCTGAAGGGGGAATGGCGTCAATCTTAAACCACTCGTACGAGATCTCACTAAGTGGCTCCAAGTTCTCGTCCCACTTAAATGCGAATGCCACATACTCGGTATTGGCAATACCCTCAAAATCGTAGAAGTCAGTGAGATAGTATGAGTTATACTCGAAGAACTCGGCCTCGGTATACTCCCAATACAGATAGTTGTCGAGTGCCGTTGCCACAACATCTTTTGCCAAGGCCTCGATATCGCCACCGAAGGCATCAAAGTGCTCGCGTGTGGAGAGGTTGTGGTAGTAGGCAACACCCTCGTGTGAGGGGCGAACTGTGATAGATGCAATCGAACGATTAACGCTGATTTCGAAGTCGAAAGTAACATCGTTACCCTCATACGCAGGCGTTGTTGTGAAAGCCTCGTAGTAGATAGATGTGGTCTTTTCGCCCAAGGTGTTCATACCATAGATATATACCACATACTCCGACTCTATATCCAAACCGCCCATACGAATACCAGAGCGTGAGCCACGGCTAAGGATTGCCGCAAGATACTCCTCAATAGATACTTCAGCCTCCGACGCCATTGAGTGATAATAGGCAAGGTCCTCGGTGAAAATTTGCTCCTCGGTGTAAGCCTCAAACCACTCTTTACCCACAATCTGACCAATCCAAGTAGTCTCCTCGTCGAGTGTCGTCACCGAGATGGTTACGGATGTTGCATCGATGTTGTTAACCTTTAGGCTAAGTGGCTCAAGCCACGGCTCCTGGATAATATTCAGCGACTTACGGCTATTGCCATAGCCAAGTTCAAGAGTTGCAGTACGCTTTTTGCCACTATCATTCTTTGCTACTACAAGGTCTACGAAGCTCGCCTTTACGCTGATACCCGACACCCACTCTGCGCTGCACTCTACCGAGAGAGTAAGACCATCCTTGGGTTCAGTGATTGTGTAGTTGAAGCGCAACTCCTCGCCTTCGGGCAGTGCTGTAAGCTCCTCAGCATAGACCTTGATTGTATCCTCGTTAGCAGAGGGGTCTTTCTGGCAACCAACCATCGCTATCACTGCTGTCATAACCATTACGACAGCACCAAAAAATCTCGTTCTCATTATTTTATCGCTTTTTAGATTCTATCACAGAGTCGATATATGCCTTAATTTTTGGTGCTGGGTCTTCCCAGCCCTCGGGCTTAATAACCTTGCCATCTTTGGGGTTGTAGTGGGGCTTGCCATCGGGCCATAGCTTCGCCATATTTGCCTGCTGCACGATAGCGAACAATTCGTCAGCCTCCAAGCCCATCTCGACCATTGTGCCGAGGGCGAAGTACATAAGGTCAATCATCGCATCGGCCTGCTCATAGATATTGTCGGCAATAAGGAACTCGGCAACCTCCTCGTTCATCCACTTTGCACGCGACAAGGCACGCTTCTTATCTACCATCTTTGGCTCTGCGGCCACAGGATGACCAAACTTCTCGTGAAATTCACGAACATCATTCCACTCTTTTTTCATTATTTCTGCTTTTTAGATTTTTCAATAGAGCAAAGATAGACATTTTTATTTTATTTTCGTAACTTTGCTCAAAATTAATAACCACCATATATGGCTATAGAAATGCTAAATTAGAGATAAAAGATGTATATTAAAATTATGAAATACTTTTTTAACATCTTACTAATATTAACAATAGCTTTATCTGCTGTTTCATGCGACTGGCTTTTAGAGTTATTTGGAGAAGATGTAGGCAGTAATATGCCCGAGCCAACAGGTATTGACGGTACTTACGAGGGAATAATTTACCTTAAGAATGAGACTGAGCGCCCAATAGCCATAGAGCATAACCTTGATAGTTCAAATGCAGAAAGTTCAACAACTGTATTAGAAGTTGGAGAATCAATAGCTATACATCAAAAGCAAATAGAGGTAGAAGAATTCCACAATGGCCCGATAGAAATAGACGATGAGTTTTGCAAAAACTATCTTGACGGACTTGGCGCTAACAGCTACATAAAGGTTTGGAATATCAACGGCA
>JAGBYO010000153.1 GCA_017628735.1 Alistipes sp.
AAAGCCATTCATTTGGTTTTGATTTCTGCAAGTGATGTAACCAAAAATGAATATTCGGAAGAGTTTCAAAAAATCATCTTATCAGACGCTTTGTTCAGGTAAATATACCCGCAATCGTGCGGAATGTGTTAAATTTTGATAGATTCCGCACGATTCAGGATGTTTTTGGATAAAAAATAACTACCCAGTATGAAGATAATACTTACAGGAGCAACTGGATTTGTTGGCGAAGGTATATTGCTTGCGTGCCTTGATAGACCAGAGGTCGAGAAGGTGCTGAGCGTAAGTCGTCGTCCGTGCGAGATTTCGCACCCCAAGCTCGAAGAGTATATCGTAGAAGACTTTATGACACTGCCTGTAGATGATCCGAAGTTGCAGGGTTATGACGCTTGTTTCTTCTGCGCTGGCAAGAGCAACATCGGTATGTCGAAAGAGGATTACTACCACCTCTCATACGAGATAACGATGCACTTTGCTGCGGCTATCGGTCCAAAGCGAGAATTTGTCTTTATATATGTCAGCGGTGCGGGAACAAGTGAAACATCTCGCCAGTTCTGGTCGCAGACAAAATCGAAGACCGAGCGCGACTTACGCAATTTGCCATTCAAAGCAGCATATGGTTTTCGTCCTGCAGGTATGAAACCATACAAAGGTCAAAAGCGACTTCAAGGCTGGGGCAAGTATCATTGGCTCTTCACTTGGATACCAGGTTTCTCAAATACTATCGAGGAGGTCGCCAAAGCAATGATAAGTTGCGTGAAATGTGGTTATTTCAGGCGCACCGTTGATGTTAGGGATATAGACACACTATCCAAGTGGTGTAAATAAACAAGAGGTCGCAATTTTGCGACCTCTCTCATTATGCCTCTGCATTATAAACTGCCTCAACTGTTGCCCACATATCGTCAGGCAACTCCTCGTCGGAGATCTTCTCGCACGCACGGCGGAGATATTCCACCTCGTCCTTTGAGAAGTCTACAATCAGCGGCGTTTCCTTTTCGACATCCCACTCAAGGCGGTTGTCCTCCTGGTTCTCGCGGAAGTTAATCTCTTTGCGCTCATCATCGCTGATGGCAATCTTACGCAGAATCTCCTTTTTAAGGTTGAAGTCTTTGAAATTGCCTTTCGCAGGCAAGAATGTTGGCAGGTAAAGTCTGTCTTTAATTGAAAGTTCCATATCGTTATTGTTTAATGTGATTACTCAGCTTCTGCTGCAATGGTTGCGACCTCAGAGAGGATATTTTCAATCTGCCCAACGGCATCGGCAACATATTTGGCAATATCCTTTCCGAATGGCATATTGATGGTTACGCTACCACGGTCGTAATAGATGCTACCTACTGCGATGCGGTGTTCATTCGTTGACGGCTTGAAAGCAGTTGTTTGGACACGCTCCAACACGCCATCTGTAATACTGTACTCCAAATTATAGGAGCCATTCTCTGTGGTAGCCTCGGCCACCTTTGTAATGATTGTACTTGTTACTTTCATATCTCCTGTTTCTTAAAGTATAGAGAGGTTTTAATGTTTGGGGTTATGGGAGAGGAAAAATTATTTCCAATCTCCCGTAGAAACAACCAAAAAACTGAATGAGCCATCGTTTGTACTGTTATCATCGGCTGTATACACATCGAAATAGTAACTATACAATGCCTTCAATGTCGCATAAATCGGAGTACTATCTACGGCTGAGAAAATACCGCTCAAGAAGACTTGGAAGTATCCTGACATATTCCAACTGCTTGACATATAGATGCGATATTGACCTTTGCCCAATCGTGACACGGTTATCGTACTGCCATCAAAAGTCTGGTATTTGACAGAATAACTGCTCGTAGATGATACGGTAACTGTTCCCTGTGCCAAGAACTTCATATTCTTGCCATACTTTTTCGATGTCATCAAGTCAAGGCGATTCACTACAATCCAGCCGAAGAAGGTTGTATTATCACCATAGCCAAGCAACTCAACAAGCTCACGAGAGAATGATATGCTTGATTTCGAGATACCATCCTCATAGAAGTACTTTCCGCTAGGAGCAGTAATACTCATTGTGCCGACTGTCGTATTTGAGCCCCATTTGTAGTTCACCAAGCATACACGACGGCCACTATGGTCTAAAGTCCACGGCAACGGAATATCCTCATCCCACGAACCTCGAATAGCAACCACATGGTCATACTTGTTAAAGTTCATCTGTGGATCCTCTCCACCAATGTAGATACTGCTATCATTGAGAATAAATGGATTCTTCACCGTGCCGATAACCTCAACATCCTTAAATGTTCCCTTTTGAGCTGTAATATTTCCGTCTGCATCCCACGAGAAGTTGCCTCCTGCTACGAAACCAGAACCACCTGCTGCAAATGAAATCTTACCAGTTCCGAAAGTCGCCGAGCCGTCGGATTTGAGTCCCCAATAGTCCACAGCAGTATTCGGATTATCGTGGTAGATATATCCGGAGCTGGTCATTACGATACGATGTCCCGAACTCGGAGCAGATGCTGTCAAGGAACTTGTTCCGAGAGTCCATCCTCCAATTTTACCTGCTGTAGCCGTAATTCCGGTGCGATCGAGAGTTACTTTAACACTATTGCTAGCATCTCGTACCGAGATACTTCCATTATACGAGCTGCCACCCACAACCAAAGCGCTATCGATGATAACCTGGTTTGCCTTAACAGTACCGGTATAGACACCATTGGCATCAATGGTTGTTGTGTACTTCTCTGCAGAGGTAAGGTCAAAGACCGTAGCGTAGGCTACCTGCCAAACCACGGGCGCAGCGGATGTACCTTGCGTGCCATCGAGGTAGTAGTAATGAGTAGTCGAGAAGTCAGTGGTACCACAAACTACTTTGTAGATGTACTCACACCAATCTCCTGTTCCTGCATTTGCCGTCAGCCAGCGGCTGCTACCACCCGTACCGATGCTATTAGAGCCAAATAACAAATTGTGTCCGACCGGAATCTTAGCAATAATTCGGGCAATAAACACCTTGCGATTACTACACATCGTTCCAAAATAGAAACCACCATTATTGGGTGAAGCGGTACCAGTGGTCTTAATTTGGATAACATAACCACTATCATTAGGTGCTGTGGCGTCTGCTAATCGCGTATGAGTAACCATTCCGCTGCTGGTGTTGTTATAGATACCCATAGAGTTATTACCATTGATGAATGTAGGATCTCGATAGAGCATCTTGCCAAAGGCCATTGCTGAGGCAAGTTCCTTTGCAGTGGTAATGCCAGTAGTCCATTGAATGGTTACTGACGCACCAAATGTCACCAAACCAGCAGCATTCCACGAGATATTACCCGAAGCAATTTGTCCTGAGCCATCGTTATTGAGTTTCCATTTCGCCCCGTTAGCGATAGAACCATCACTACCAAGTGAAACATTTCCCTTGCTGATAGTTGTAGCGGTAATTGCCCATCCGGCAACCTTATTAGATGAACCACACGATGCAATTGTAGAGCCTGAACTATTTACAGCAAGGAATCCAAAATCACTATTGCTGTTGTAGTACAACTGTACTCGCTGACCACTAGTAGCTGAACCTGTGGTGCTGAATACAGCAATACGCTTGTTTGTAGCATCGAGCGCAATCTGAGAGTGGCTGATATTATTTGAAGCGATAGTC
>JAGBYO010000154.1 GCA_017628735.1 Alistipes sp.
AGTGTAGTGAGGTTAGGGATAAATGTCGGTAGCGCCTCCCTAACTTCTCTAAATTCCCTAATTTCTCTAAATTCTCTATCGATTGCGCTAATTATTTGCACAGTTGAAAATAAATTCCTACATTTGCAGCCCGTATCAACCTCTTATACTGGGCGAAGACTACGAAAAAGGATTATCGGCGAGGGTGCCGTTATGGTAAGTCGACGCAGCGATAATGTTGAGCGATTAACTTTTTAACTTTTGTTGCAACAATGAACAAAGATGCATTGATCAGACTCGTAAACGAGCAGATGTGGGAGAAGGGCGAGCAGGATGTGCCCAAGTTTGGTGCTGGTGATACTATCACCGTAACCTATCGTATTGTCGAGGGTAACAAGGAGCGCTTGCAGAGCTTCCGTGGTGTAGTTATCCAGATTAAGGGTTCGGGCCGTACCAAGATGTTCACCATCCGTAAGGTATCGAATGGTGTAGGTGTAGAGCGTATCTTCCCTCTTTACTCACCCCACATCGACAAGATCGAGGTAAACAAGTATGGTGTTGTGCGCCGTGCACGCATCTACTATTTGCGTGACCTCACAGGTAAGAAGGCACGCATCAAGGAGCGTCGTATCGTTAAGAAGGAGGAGTAATCCTCATCACTCCTTGAGAGAAGAAAAGGCTATCGCTGTTGCGATAGCCTTTCTTATTTTTATGATACGGGGTTATATTCGCCCCTTCACGGCTTGCAATAAGCACTATGCCGAGGGCTTGCACTCAGACATAGGCACAAAAAAAACAGACGACTTTTGCAAGTCGTCTGCTCTGCATAATTTAGCGGAAAGGGAGGGATTCGAACCCCCGGAACAGTTGCCCGTTCACCGCATTTCGAGTGCGGCCCGATCGACCACTCCGGCACCTTTCCTTTTTTTGCGGTGCAAATATAAGAACTTTTTTTGAATGTTGTTCCGTGCGTTGCAACTTTTTTTCGCATACCGAAATCTGCCCACCAAAATTTCGCTATCTTTGCTCTATACATTTATTATATATATGAGTTGGCTAATTCTCTTTTTGGCGAGTATCTGCGAGTGTAGCTTCACCTTCTGCTTGGGCAAGGCTGGTCTTGCCGAGGGCAGCAAGGCTACATTGTGGTATGCGGCATTCGCACTCTTCTATGTGCTGAGTATGCTCTTTTTGGCGCGCGCCGTCAAGGAGATACCCATCGGCACGGCATATCCTATCTGGACAGGCATCGGCGCAGTGGGCACCGTTCTTATCGGCATCTTTGTCTTCAAGGAGCCCGCCACCTTCTGGCGTATATTCTTTATCTTCACGCTAATAGCCTCGGTGATCGGACTGAAGATGGTGCATTAGGCGGGGCGCATTCAAAAAGGAATTTAGAGAGACTAGGAAAGATTAAGACGACAGGACAATTAGGACTAAAGGACGATAATAATAAAACCTAATGATCTTGTGGTCTTAATGGTCTTATCGTCTTTTAACTCTTCGCCAACCACTCCCCACGGCCATAATTTGTTGTCAGAGTGGACCTAATTTGGTCTATCGCAAAAATCCCGACGATGGGCTGTACTAAAATGTACTGCTCATTGTCGGGACTTTTTGGGATGGGCCGAAGGAGGCCCACTATCACAACAAATTACACTTCGGAGGTGAACTTAAAACGAATATCCTTGAAGTTCTCTTGGGCGAGCGCAAGCGCATAACTTGTGTCGGCAAGGAAGACATCACGACCGTGCTTGTCCACCGCCATATTGGTGTGCTTGCGGCGCTTGAAGTCGGCAAGTTGTGCCTCGTTATCGGACTCAATCCAGCAAGCCTTATGTATTGAGATAGGCTCCCAACGACACTTTGCACCATACTCGTGTTCAAGACGATACTGGATAACCTCGAACTGGAGCGCACCCACCGTGCCGATAATCTTACGGCCGTTGAGCGATGAGGTGAAGAGCTGTGCAACGCCCTCATCCATAAGCTGGTCGATGCCCTTTGCAAGCTGCTTGAACTTCATAGGGTCGGCATTCTCGATATAGCGGAAATGCTCGGGTGCAAACGAGGGAATACCCGTAAACTTGAGCTTCTCGCCCTCGGTGAAGGTGTCGCCAATCATAAAGGTACCCGTGTCGTGAAGACCTACGATATCGCCAGGGTATGCCTCATCAATAACCGACTTCTTTTCGGCCATAAAGGCTGTGGGCGATGAGAACTTTAGCTGCTTGCCACTACGCACATGAAGGTAGTTTTTGTTACGCTCAAACATACCCGAACATATCTTCATAAAGGCGATACGGTCGCGGTGGTTGGGGTCCATATTGGCGTGAATCTTGAAGATGAAGCCCGTGAGTTTTGCCTCGCCCGGCTCAACCATACGATTCTCTGTTGTGGCACTGCGTGGCGAGGGTGCTATGTTGATAAAGCACTCTAGCAACTCTCTGACACCGAAGTTATTAACTGCCGAGCCAAAGAATACAGGAGCGAGGTCGCCCGAGAGATATTGCTCGCGGTCGAAGGCATCGTAGACACCCTCCACAAGGTCGATATTCTCGCGAAGCTGCGTAGCGAACTTATCGCCTATATACTTGTCTATCTCGGTCGAAGCTAGGTCGTTGATATCCACTGTCGAGGCATCGGCTGTCTGGCGCTCATCTGAGGTGAACAACGAGAGGTTGTGCTCGTAGATGTTGTAGACACCCTTGAAGGTATCGCCCGACGATATGGGGAATGCCAAGGGGCGCACCTTGATCTTGAGCTCGTTCTCGATTTCATCGAGGAGGTCGAAGGGATCTTTGCAGGGGCGGTCGAGCTTATTGACAAAGACGATAACGGGAGTCTTGCGCATACGGCAGACATCCATCAATCGGCGTGTCTGGGTCTCAACACCCTTTGCACCATCGATAACGATGATTACCGAGTCTACGGCCGTAAGCGTGCGGTAGGTATCCTCGGCAAAGTCCTCGTGACCTGGGGTATCGAGGATATTGATTTTGCGACCCTTGTACTCGAAGCCCATCACCGATGTAGCCACCGAGATACCACGCTGACGCTCAATCTCCATAAAGTCGGAGGTAGCACCCTTCTTAATCTTATTGCTCTTTACGGCACCCGCCACATGTATAGCACCACCAAACAGAAGCAACTTCTCGGTAAGCGTTGTCTTACCGGCATCAGGGTGTGCAATCACGGCAAAGGTACGGCGTCGTGTTATTTCATCTATCAAAGCCATTGGCTAAAAGCGGTTTTGAATTTTATTATCTACATAATTTTCAAGCCACAAAGATACAACGCAATTTGGGATTAGCAATAAAAAATTGCCATTTATAAATTGTATTTACATTTTTTTACATATCTTTGTAAGGATATATGGCTCTTTCAAAGAAAGAGAGGAGCAAAGATAAAGGAGAGTAACCGAAAAAAGAGAGATATATGGCAACTGCAAAGTACACACTTAAAGAGGTTAAGCGCGAGGATAAGCGTCTGGTACGCGAATTCTTGGAGCTTCCAAAGCGTATTTACAAGAATACTGCTGAGTGGGTATGCCCCTTTGACAGCTCTATAGAGGCTGTCTTCGACCCTGCAAAGAACAAGCTATTTCAGGATGGCGAGGCCATTCGCTGGGTGGCATACAATGCCGAGGGCGAGTGCGTAGGCCGTATTGCTGCCTTCTACGACAAGACCCACGCCTATAGTTATGAGCAACCTACAGGTGGCTGTGGCTTCTTCGAGGCTATTGACGATCAGGAGTTGGCAAACTTTATGTTCGATGCCTCACGCGACTGGCTCAAGGAGCGTGGTATGGAGGCGATGGACGGCCCTGTGAACTTCGGCTCACGCGACGCTTGGTGGGGATTGTTGGTTGAGGGCTATGAGTATCAGCCCCTCTTCGAGAACCCCTATCATCTACCCTACTACAAGGCTCTCTTCGAGAACTACGGCTTCAAGAACTACTTCAACCAGAACACCTATGTATGGAATGTCGATGACGACGATGTTGCCGAGGTGGTACACGACCGTGTTAAGCGACTGATGTCGACACCTGGCTACCGCTTTGCGCCCATCGGCGATGAGGACCTATACTCGGCTGTCGAGAAGTTCCGCAACATCTACAACAAGGCGTGGGCACTCTTCACGGGTGTTCAGCCTATGGAGGCAGAGGAGGCACGCGCTATGGCGGACACTATGCGTCCCATCGTAGACCGCAACCTTATATGGTTCTCGTACTTCAACGACGAGCCTATCGGCTTCTTCATCATGGTTCCCGACCTCAACCGCTTGGTAGGCAAGTACAACGGCAAGTTCGGCATTGTCAACAAGTTGCGCATGATGTGGGATTTGAAGGTGAGGAAGAAGTGCGACCGTATCTTCGCCATCATCTTCGGCATCACACCCGAATTTCAGGGCAAGGGCGTAGAGTCGGGCTTTATGAAGGCGATGCTCGACGGCTTTATCCGCACCAAGAAGAACCACTATCGCTCGGTGGAGTTTGCGTGGATTGGCGACTTCAACCCCGTGATGAATCGTATGGTGGAGCGCTACATCTGCGCTCGTCGCCACAAGATGCACACCACCTATCGCTACTTGTTCGATAGAGAGAAGGAGTTTACACGCTGTCCTCGTGTAGGCTTCAAACCACGCCCAAAGACCGAGGAGGCACCAAAAACTGAGTAACTAATAACTAACAACTAAAACTAATAACTAAAATGAAAACAACAGCTTTTACCAAGTACCATATTGCTAATGGTGCAAAGATGGCAGAGTTCGCAGGCTACAATATGCCTATCGAGTTCTCGGGTATCAACGACGAGCATATCAATGTTCGCGAGAAGTGCGGTGTATTTGATGTAAGCCATATGGGCGAGATCTGGATTAAGGGTCCTCGCGCTACTGAGTTCTTGCAGCGCATCACCACCAACAATGTTTGCGACCTCTACGACGGCAAGGTGCAGTACACCACAATGCCTAACGGCAAGGGCGGTATCGTAGATGATATCCTCGTTTATCGCATCAACTCGGATAAGTATATGCTCTGCGTGAACGCTGCAAACATCGCTAAGGACTGGGCACACATCTGCGAGCAGGGTGAGGCTTACGGTATGAAGGCTGGCGAGGAGTTGGAGAACTCATCAGACAAGACTGCACAGCTTGCTATTCAGGGTCCTTTGGCTATGAAACTCGTGCAGAAGATGACCGAGGAGCAGGTTGAGGATATGGAGTACTACACCTTCAAGATTTGCAAGGTTGCAGGTTGCGAGGTTATCCTCTCTACCACAGGCTACACTGGCTCGGGCGGTTGCGAGATCTATATGTATAACGAGGATGCCGACACCATCTGGGAGGCAATGTGGAAGGTAGGCGAGGAGTTCGGTTTGAAGAACATCGGTCTCGGCGCACGCGACACCTTGCGTCTCGAGAAGGGCTTCTGCCTCTATGGCAACGACATCGACGACACCACATCACCCATCGAGGCAGGTCTTAACTGGCTCACCAAGTTCGTAGAGAACAAGCCCTTCATCGACCGTGAGTTGATGGAGAAGCAGAAGAAGGAGGGTGTAACACGCAAGCTCGTAGGCTTCAAGCTTATCGACCGTGGTGTGCCTCGTCACGAGTATGAATTGGCAGACCTCGAGGGCAATGTTATCGGCCATGTTACCTCTGGTACTATGTCGCCCTGCTTGAAGGTGGGTATCGGTATGGGCTATGTGAAGCCAGAGTTTGCCAAGGCTGGCACCCAGATTGCCGTGGTAGTTCGCGGTCGTCTGCTCAAGGCTGAGGTAGTGCGTCTTCCCTTTGTTTAATATAGGTATGGTGGAGAGTTTGGTGGCATAGCGATAACCAAGCTCTCCATTTTTCACTTTTTTGAGAAAAAAACTCGAAAGAGGGAAACAATATCAATAATTATTCGTATATTTGTAGAACGATTGGGGATACTATGCCCCGTTGGTGATAGGTGGCCGACCGATTTTTCGGTGGGGAGGCTATCTATGAAGAGTGTGCGAAACAACTTAAAACAACACATTAATCTTTAATTATAACCTTTTAACTTAACTAAAAATTATGGATGTAAAAGTTTTGATGGCCCAGTTGGAGGCCAAGCACCCCGGTGAGAGCGAGTACTTGCAGGCGGTTCAGGAGGTATTGGAGTCTATCGAGGAGGTATACAACCAGCACCCCGAGTATGAGAAGGCAAAGATCGTAGAGCGTATGGTTGAGCCCGATCGTATCTTCACTTTCCGCGTAACTTGGGTAGACGACAACGGTGATGTTCAGACTAACCTCGGTTACCGTGTACAGTTCAACTCGGCTATCGGTCCTTACAAGGGCGGTTTGCGTTTCCACCCTGCTGTTAACCCCTCAATGTTGAAGTTCCTCGGTTTCGAGCAGACTTTCAAGAACGCCTTGACTACTCTTCCTATGGGTGGTGCCAAGGGTGGTGCTGACTTCAACCCCGTAGGTAAGTCAGACGCTGAGATCATGCGTTTCTGCCAGGCCTTCATGCAGGAGTTGTGGAACAACATTGGTGTTGACACCGATGTTCCCGCAGGTGATGTAGGTGTTGGTGGTCGTGAGATCGGCTTCCTCAATGGTATGTATCAGAAGCTTGCTCGCAAGTACCACACTGGCGTTTTGACTGGTAAGGGTATGACTTGGGGTGGTTCAATCCTCCGTCCTGAGGCTACTGGTTACGGTGCTTTGTACTTCGTAGAGTATATGTTGGCTAAGGCTGGCAAGGATATCAAGGGTAAGACTGTTGCAGTTTCTGGCTTCGGTAACGTAGCTTGGGGTGCATCACAGAAGGCTGTTGAGCTCGGCGCAAAGGTTGTTGCAATCTCTGGTCCTGATGGCGTTTGCGAGATCCCTGGTGGTATCACTAACGAGATGATCGACTACATGTTGGTAATGCGTTCTTCAAACCGCAACAAGGTTGAGGATATGGCTACTAAGTTCCCTGAGGCTTGTAAGTTTACAGCTGGTAAGAAGGCTTGGTCTGTAAAGTGTGACATCGCACTTCCTTGCGCATTCCAGAACGAGTTGAACGAGGCTGATGCTAAGGAGCTTTTGGCTAACGGTACTTGGTGCTGCGCTGAGGTTTCTAACATGGGTTGTACTCCCGAGGCTATCCACGCATTCAAGTCAGCAGGTATACTCTTCGCTCCTTGTAAGGCAGTTAACGCTGGTGGTGTAGCAACTTCTGGTCTCGAGATGACTCAGAACTGTATGCACATCTCTTGGTCTGGTAAGGAGGTTGACGAGAAGCTTCAC
>JAGBYO010000155.1 GCA_017628735.1 Alistipes sp.
CTGGATATGTGGCGACACCATCTCGACCTTCTGCTGAATCACAGGCACTGTATCACGAATAAAAACAGTATCTCGGATTACAGCATTGATGGGTGCAGCTACCTCCAACTGATGTTTTGCAACCGCCTGAAGATCTTTGATTTTGACTCCCATCTGACGAATCTTCTCTGCATCAGCAGCACGAAATCGCTCATACTCATCAATGGTCAGGCGTAGGGCTTTTGCATCGACAGCCATCGTTGTGGAGTCAATCTGCATACGCTCGATATCCGAGAGCAGAGTGGTATTGTTCTGTTTGTAACGGTCTCGCTCATCGGATAGACGGGCGGAGTGTTTGTACTGAATGAAGACAACACCTCCAAGCAGGAGGATTATTGCCAAAAGGATTTGTGAAAACTTACTCATAACTTATAGAATTTTCGGGGATAAACCATAGATATTCGCCTAAGTATGGCTCTTCGAGCAACACCAAAGCGCCACGATTCCTAGCGCGATCTTCAGAGAGAACCTCCACGACGAGGCCACGACAACCAACAAGGTCATCGAGCCTCATCGCAGTGAGTTCCTTGGAAGTAATTACTGTAATATGGGCGTTCTGAATCATTGCTATTTACCACATACGGCGTTATGTTCCAAGAGCGCACGAAGGTCTTCACGAATCTCGTGCAGGTCGTTCTGAATTGATGCAAACTGCGAGATTGTTGCCTCAAACACCGCCTTGTCGAGTTTGATGGCATCAATGCGTTCATACTGGTCTGCAATCTTTGCGTCCAGAATCTCACATCGCTCGTTGAGTTCCTTCACCTCACGGGTGTTGTTCAGGTGCTGGATGTACATCGTAAGTACGAAAGTGAGCACTACGGTAATGACCTTAAAGTGCTTCAGTACAAATTCTTTGAGTTGTTCCATAGTCTATTCCATTAGTAGTGAAAATGCTTCTCTAATTGCTCGGAGCAGGGCTTCTGCTCCCTCGCTGTTCCAAAACCCGAAGATGACAAGTGCTATCATTATCACGAAGTAGGTCCACCACGCAATATCCTTTCGGGTTACCTTGCTTTTACTCTTCCTCTTTTTGCTCATCTTTCGGAGGGTTAGTCGGGACAATCACATTGAATATCACATTGCCGTCAGCACCCTCGATACGCAGTCTGTTCTCCTCCTTATGTTTGATGGGGAAAATATCCATCAGAGCCTTTGCCGCATTGACCGAAACGGCACGGAGCGGAGCCGGTGAAAGTGGCACGCCAAAGCGGTCTGTGTAATCCGTTGTAGCTGTCTCATCCATCACGGCTTTGAGAGTTTCGGTTACTTGAAGCTTTACTGCCATAGTCTCCATCTCGAAGCGTTCTGACGAGAGAAGAGTTTTGATGTACGCATATATGTGAGGCTTTTGTATCAGGTAGTTTGCCGATACACCAGGGCGCTTTGACGCACCCTCACCAAATACCTCTGTATAACACTTACCTAAGTGGCCAGCGAAGCCTACGCCGCCATTCACATAGAGGTCGCAGAACTTCTCTTCGAGTTCAGTCAACTGCGTCTCCTCCGGATTATTTTGTATATTATTGGTCTTTTCCGACATATCTTTTTCTCTTTTATTTAAGAGTAGGTGTTTTTGCTTCGGGAGGTTTAGCAAATGGTTTATTTTCTCGAATTAATTGATCCATCAGTGCCTCGTAGAAGACATCGGCAAGGGCGTTGGCACACGCCTCGGCATCAGCCAGCGAGTTGATGAGTCGCATATTAAACTTGATTTCGAGGTCGTAGCCCGAAATCACAGCCATCAGTTCATTGCCATCATATCCCAAAGCACCGTACATCATTCGGTCAGCAGTGCGGAATGTGATGGTCTCGGGAACTTCCTCCGGGAGTCTGTTATTCTGTGTCATATCTTGAAATGTTTTCGTGTTTTGTCTCTTTGTTGAGTTGACATAGCCGCTCCCTCGTTGTTTCTTAGGCGTGAGGTATAGACGCCAAGCACATCAAGGGTTGCAGTTACATCGGCCGCTGCATCGTGAGCATCGTCGAGGTCTACGCCTAATTGCGAAGCTACAATTTCCAGCTTGTACGATGTTACCTCCTTGTCGGCTGCGAAAGCCAATCGACCTATAAGAATCGTGTCGATATAGTGAGGCTGGAAGTTGCCGTAGTAGTCC
>JAGBYO010000156.1 GCA_017628735.1 Alistipes sp.
AATCGAGCATAAATTCCTATATCTGTAATATGTTAATCTACATATTATGGAGTTACAGGTTATTCAGAACAAGATATACGAAATTCGAGGACAGAGGGTGATGCTGGATAGAGATTTGGCAGAACTGTATGAAGTGCAGACAAAAGTGCTTAATCAGTCTGTTAAGCGCAATATTAAAAGGTTCCCTGCCGATTTTATGTTTCAACTCACCAAAGAGGAGTTTGAGAACTTGAGGTCACAAATTGTGACCACAAGATGGGGTGGTACGAGAACAATGCCTTATGCTTTTACCGAGCAAGGTGTTGCTATGTTATCAGGTCTGTTGCATAGCGATAGGGCTATTCAAGCCAATATCGCCATTATGCGAGCCTTTGTGGCTATGCGTAACTATATTACCTCGGCAACGGCAGTTACGGCGGAACTTGCCGAGATAAGAGCCAAATTGGCACTCTTGGAGCGCAACGATGAGGATAATATGGAGGCGGTAAATGACCTCTCGGAGGATATGCGCAAGGAGTTGGATAATATCTATCAGGCGATAGCGGCACTATCCGTAAAACCCCAACAATCACAACCCCCTCGCAATCCAATTGGATTCAAGGTTGATAATAAGTAGATACAATAATGGCTGACTAAAATGCATAGTCGGCCATTATTGTGTTAGTTTTTAGATTAAGACGATAGGACGATAAGAAATTCCTAAGGTCTTATGGTCTTAAAGTCCTAATGGTCTTTGACTAATTCCCTCAGATCTACTGTGATAGCGACCACCGAAACCAAGTCCCCCTTCTCAAAGGGGGATTTAGAGGGATTGTATATATGAAAGGTGGTTTGACCACCGCTATATTAAAAGCAACAAAGACCTTCCGAGGTGGAAGGTCTTTGTGATTATGAAGTAATCTGAAATTACTTCATATAGCTTTTAATATAGTGGTGGTGTGAGCCGTAGCGGTTGAAGGCTGCCTCGTCCAAAGCCTCCTGTGCTGAGGGGTGAGCAACCGAGATAATCAAGCGGGCACGCTCCTGAAGGCTCTTGCCGTAGAGGTCTACTGCGCCATTCTCCGTAACGAACCAGTGGATGTGGTTACGGGTGGTAACAACACCTGCACCCTCGGTGAGGACATCCGAAATCTTCGATACGCCCTTGTTGGTGATTGAGGGCATAGCGATGATAGCCTTACCGCCCTTAGAGAGCGATGCACCGTAGATAAAGTCAATCTGACCACCTACGCCAGAGTAGAACTTACGACCGAGTGAGTCGGCACATACCTGACCGGTGATATCTACCTGCAATGCAGAGTTGATAGCTGTTACCTTGTCGTTCTTGGCGATTACGAAGGGGTCGTTGGTGTAGCCAACATCCATCATCAATACGCCGGGGTTGTCGTCGATGAAGTCGTAGACCTTCTGCGAGCCCATCAAGAAGGTAGATACCATCTTGCCCTTGTCGATGTTCTTCAATGCGCCGTTGATTACGCCCTTCTCAACGAGGGGCAATACGCCGTCGGCAAACATCTCGGTGTGAACACCAAGGTTCTTGTGGCCTCCGAGCTGTGCAAGAACAGCGTTAGGAATAGCACCGATACCCATCTGGAGGGTTGCGCCATCCTCGATAAGACCTGCGCAGAGGTTACCAATCTTGGTCTCCACCTCGTTAGGTGCGGTGAAGTGAGCCTCCTCGAGGGGCTGGTCGTCCTCTACGAAGAAGTTAATCTTCGACGAGTGAATCATAGCATCACCGAACGAACGGGGAACATACTTGTTAACCACTGCGATAACATAGTCGGCGCACTCAACAGCTGCCAAGGTAGCATCTACCGAGGTACCGAGAGATACATAGCCGTGCTTGTCGGGGCGTGATACCTGAATCATGGCTACATTACATGGCACAGCACCCGAACGATAGAGCTTCTGTGTCTCGCTAAGGAAGATAGGAATATAGTCAGCAAAGCCGCTCTGAGTAACCTTACGAACATTGCCACCTACGAAGAATGAGTCGAGCTGGAAGATGCCCTCGAACTCGGGATCAGCGTAGGGTGCGGGACCCTCGGTGTGGAGGTGGTGGATGTGTACATCCTTGAGCTCACCATTACGGCCACGCTCGCACATAGCCTTGATGAGGCACTGGGGGGCAGATGCCACAGAGCTAAGGTGAATATGATCACCCGACTTAATGCACTTAACTGCTTCGGCAGCAGTTGTAAACTTGATGTTGTTCATTGCTTTAAGTTTTATTTAGGTTTAACTTTAGTTTGTATCTATGTAAGTTAGTATATGGACAATGGGAATAGAGTTCCCAAGTCCATTTTGTTGTCAGAAGGGTGACAGATTTGGAGATTTGTCGCAGGCTGAAAAAGCGGAGTTTACTCGAGCGTAAATGAGCATTTTTCAGACAAGCAAAGCTTCAAAGATGCCCCCTTATCACAACAAAATCATTTATTTTCTCTTTACCTCTACTTGCTCGTAGCCCTCAATGATATCGCCGACCTTGATATCGTTGTACGACTCGATATTAAGACCGCAATCCTGACCCATCGTCACCTCCTTGACATCGTCCTTGAAACGACGCAATGAGCCGAGCTTACCGGTGTAGATTACGATACCATCACGGATAACGCGAATCGAGGTGTTGCGCTGCATCTTACCCTCTCGCACGATACAGCCCGCCACGGTACCAACCTTCGAAATCTTGAAGGTCTCCATAACCTCCGTTGAGCATACAATCTCCTCCTTCATCACGGGCTCCAACATACCCTCGATAGCATCCTTAATCTCGTTGATAGCATCGTAGATGATAGAGTAGAGGCGGATATCGATCTGCTCCTTCTCGGCTGCCTTACGCGCAGCTGCCGAGGGACGCACCTGGAAGCCGACGATGATGGCGTTAGATGCCGCTGCAAGCAATACATCCGACTCCGAAATCTGACCTACTGCCGAGTGAATGACATTCACCTGAACGCTCTCCTTCGAAAGCTTGATAAGCGAGCCTGTCATCGCCTCTACCGAGCCGTCCACATCACCCTTGACGATGATGTTAAGCTCCTTGAACGAGCCGATAGCGATACGGCGACCAATCTCGTCGAGTGTCACATGCTTCTGGGTCATGATACCCTGCATACGCTGCAACTGCTCACGCTTGTTGGCAATCTCGCGTGCCGAGCGGTCATCCTCCATAACATTGAAGGTATCACCTGCCTGAGGCGCACCATTAAGGCCGAGCACCTGCACGGGTGTCGAAGGACCTGCCTCCGTAACCTTCTTGCCGTTCTCGTCGAACATAGCCTTTACACGGCCGGTATATGTACCAGAGAGCAATACATCGCCCACACGGAGAGTACCGTTCTGTACCATAATGGTAGCTACATAGCCACGACCCTTGTCCAACATCGACTCAATAACGGCACCCGTAGCCTTACGGTCGGGGTTTGCCTTAAGCTCGAGCATCTCTGCCTCCAAGAGCACCTTCTCGAGGAGCTTGTCGAGGTTCATACCCTTCTTTGCCGAAACCTCCTGGCACTGGTACTTACCGCCCCAGTCCTCTACGAGGTAGTTCATCTGCGAGAGCTGCTCACGAATGTGGTCGGCATTTGCCTGTGGCTTATCCATCTTGTTGATGGCGAATACCATAGGCACACCTGCTGCCGAGGCGTGGTTGATAGCCTCCACAGTCTGGGGCATCACCGAGTCATCAGCGGCAACGATGATAATCGCAACATCGGTCATCTTAGCACCACGGGCACGCATCGCGGTAAATGCCTCGTGACCGGGGGTGTCGAGGAAGGTAATCTTCTGGCCGTTGAGCTCAACAGAGTAAGCACCGATGTGCTGGGTGATACCACCCGCCTCGCCAGCCGTAACATTTGTCTTACGGATATTATCCAAGAGCGATGTCTTACCGTGGTCGACATGACCCATAACCGTAACGATAGGGGGACGGGGTACGAGATCCTCCTCGCTGTCAGTGTCGGTCTCGATAGCCTCCTGAATCTCTACCGATACGAACTCTACGGTGAAGCCAAACTCCTCGGCAACAACCACCAAGGCCTCGGCATCGAGACGCTGGTTGATTGATACCATAAGGCCGAGGTTCATACATGCCGAGATAACCTCCATGGGCGAGACATTCATCATCGTAGCGAGCTCACTCACGGTTACAAACTCGGTAACCTTGAGCACGCTACGCTCCATCTCCTCGCGCTCAATCTCCTCGTTCATTCGCTCACGAACCTCCTCACGCTTCTCCTTACGATATTTAGCACCCTTCGACTTGGTACCCTTCGCTGTAAGGCGTGCAAGGGTATCCTTAATCTGCTTCTGTACCTCCTCGTCCGATACCTCGGGGCGTACAATAGGCTTGGGCTGCTGCTGCTTCTGCTTCTTGTTCTTCTTCGACTGCTGCTGAGCCTGCTGATTCTGCTGATTCTGCTGGTTCTGGTTGCCGCCCTTCTTCTCGTTGCGCTCCTGTTTGCCAGCGTTCTTGCCCGCCTTGGCAACATCGACCTTCTCCTTGTCGAGACGCTTGCGCTTGTGCTTGCCACCAGGTACCATATTCGACACATCCATGGTGCCGAGAATCTTGGGACCATCGAGCTGCGAAACCTGAGGACGGAATACCGAATCCTTCTTTGGCTCCTCCTTTGCGGGCTCTGCCTCCACCTTCTTAGGCTCGGGCTTAGGCTCGGGCTTTGCCTCCACCTTGAGCTCTGCGGGCTTCTCAGCCTTAGACTCCTCACGCTTAGGCTCGGCCTTGGGCTGCTCGGGTGCAGGCTTCTCCTCCTTCTTTTTGGGGTTGAGGTCAATCTTACCCAAAATCTTAGGACCACGCACCTCGTCCTTAACTGAGATTACGCTGCTCTTGATGACAACCTCCTCATCGTCGTCGTGCTCCTTCTGGCTCTGCGAGTTGATGCTCACAGAGTCCTTCTGCTTGATGCGCTCACGCACAGCGTTGCGCTCGTTACCCGACTGACGGTTGCCACCAAACTCCTTCTCCAATGCGGCATATACCTCGGCTGACACAGGCGATGAGGGCGAGCAGTCGCTCTGCAGGCCCTTGCGCTGGAGGTATTCGGCAATGGTGTTGAAACCTACCTTAAACTCCTTTGCAACCTGTATAAGTCTTATCTTTTTGTTATCCATTCGCTAAACTGTTTTAATCGTTATCAACTACTCAAACTCTGCCTTGAGGATTGCTACTACCTGCTCTGCCTGCTCAATCTCGAGGTCGGCACGGCGAGCTACCTCCTCTACGGGGAGCTCCAAGACGCTCTTTGCGGTGTCGCAGCCAGCAGCCTTGAGGGCCTCGATAATCCAACCCTCAATCTCGTCTGCAAACTCAACGAGTGCAACATCCTCCTCCTCAATCTCGCGGTATACATCGATGTCGTAGCCTGTGAGCATCTTCGAAAGACGGATGTTCAAGCCACCCTTACCGATAGCCAACGACACCTCCTCGGGCTTAAGATATACCGAGGCTGTCTTCTTCTCCTCGTCGATGTTGATAGAAGATACCTTTGCGGGGCTCAACGAGCGCTGAATCATAAGCGAGGTGTTAGCTGTGAAGTTCACAACATCGATATTCTCGTTGCGAAGCTCCTTTACGATGGTGTAGATACGCGAACCCTTCATACCCACGCAAGCACCTACGGGGTCGATGCGCTCGTCGTACGACTCAACAGCCACCTTGGCACGCTCACCAGGGATGCGGGCGATGCGCTTGATGGTGATAAGACCGTCGTAAATCTCGGGTACCTCCTGCTCGAAGAGACGCTCGAGGAACTGGTTGTCGGTACGCGAAAGGATGATGCGGGGCTGGTTGTTGTTCATCTCAACAGACTTGACGATAGCCTTGATGGTGTCGCCCTTGCGGTAGAAGTCGTTGGGAATCTGCTCCATCTTGGGCAATACGAGGTCGTTATCCTCATCGTCACGCACCAATACCTCCTTCTTCCATACCTGGTATACCTCGCCAGAGATAATCTCGCCCACCTTCTCCGAGTACTTCTCGAACAAAGCTGCCTTCTCCAAGTCGAGGATGCGCGATGCAAGGTTCTGGCGCAACGACAACACAGCACGACGACCAAACTTTGTCATATCAATCTGGTCTACATACTCGTCGCCAACCTCGTATGAGGGGTCGATAGCCTTAACCTCCGATACTGAAATCTCGGTGTTCTCGTTCTCTACGGCATCGTCCTCTACTACTACGCGGTTGCGCCAAATCTCTAAGTCGCCCTTCTCGGGGTTGATGATAACATCGAAGTTCTCGTCGCTCTCGAACTGCTTCTGCAATGCGTGGCGGAAGACATCCTCCAATACGCCGATAAGCGTAGCGTTGTCGATGCTCTTAAGCTCCTTGAACTCTGCAAAGTTGCTGATAAGATTAATGTACTTCATTTTGTGTTATATTTTGTTTTTATTCTGATATTATCTTTTTTTCTTATTTGTTGTCAGAATGGGTTAGATTTGAAGATTTGTTGCAGTCTGTGAAAGCGGAGTTTACTGAAGCGTAAATGAGCATTTCGCAGACAAGCAAAGCTTCAAAGATGACCCATTATCACAATAAATTACTTAAAGTTTAAGTACTCTTTGGTATACTTAATCTCCTCCCACTTGTACTCCTTGGTAACCTCCACCGTTACTTTGCGCTTCTTGCCCTCTACGGCCTGCTTCTCCTCGTACGATAGGGTGATGCCCTCCTCGTCGGCACTCTCCAACTTTGCCAAAATCTTGACACCATCTTTGAGCAATACCTCGACATCGCTACCCAAAATCTTGTGGAACTGACGAAGGAGCTTCAACTCCGAGCCGATGCCCGCCGAAGCCACCATCAACGAATAATCCTCTACATCGCGGTCGAGCTCTGCCTCGATGGCGCGGTTGAGGGCTGCGCAATCCTCCAATTTTACGGCGCTGTCGCTGTCGATAAGCAACTCAATCTCGCCCATAGGCGATAATTTGCACTCGACAACAAACATATCGCTACCCTCCAAGTGGCGGTTTGCAATCTCTGTAACCTGCTTAATATCAATCATATCTACTGAATTTGTCGCTATAAGTCGAAACCCTCGTTGGGGCATATACACGAAATAAGGGGACTCTCCGTCCCCTTACTCTCGCTCAATTACACGGCAAATATACGACATTTTTTTCGTTCGCGCAATAAATATAGGTAAAAAACTCGAAAAAATATTACTCTCGCCTTTTGTTTGCACTTTTCATATAAATTCTTACCTTTGTGTTAGAATTAACCCAGAAATTTACAGTATGTCTGTTGAAAGTAATGTTAGGGCGGTAACTACACTGCGCCTTACCGAGATGAAACAGCGTGGCGAGAAGATCGCTATGCTCACTTCGTATGATTATTCGATGGCCAAGATTGTCGATCAGGCGGGTGTTGATGTTATCCTCGTTGGCGACTCGGCAGCAAATGTTATGGCGGGTTTCGAGACCACGCTACCCATCACCCTCGATATGATGATCTACCACGCCAAGTCGGTCGTGCGTGCCACCAAGCGTGCTTTGGTCGTTGTAGACCTCCCCTTCGGTACATATCAGGGCAACTCTAAGTTAGCGCTTGACTCGGCAGTCCGCATTATGAAGGAGACCGAGGCTGATGCCGTGAAGCTGGAGGGTGGCGAGGAGGTTCTTGAGTCGGTAAGCCGCATCCTCTCGGCAGGTATCCCCGTTATGGGCCACCTCGGACTTATGCCCCAGTCGATTCATAAGTTCGGCACCTACAATGTGCGCGCTAAGGATGAGGCCGAGGCCGAGAAGCTCGTTCGTGATGCTCACCTTTTGGAGGAGGCTGGCTGTTTTGCCCTCGTTCTGGAGAAGATTCCCGCTGATCTTGGCGCCCGTGTGTCGCGTGAGTTGCATATCCCCACTATCGGCATTGGTGCTGGTGGCTCTACCGATGGTCAGGTGCTGGTGGCGCACGATATGCTCGGCATCACTCAGGCCTTCTCACCTCGTTTCCTGCGCCGTTATGCCGACCTTGGCACGACGATTTTGGAGGCCGTAGGCCACTATGTCGATGATGTTAAGAGCAGGGATTTCCCCAACGAGAAGGAGCAGTATTAGCCTGATTTAGTGGCGTTTACTTCCCATACAACAGAAAATGCCGATGAGCAGTACATTAAGTACGCCCATCGGCATTTTTTTTTGTGGGGGGGGAGGTATACTGCGCTCCGTTGGAGCGCCTGCTATCGCAGAGGGGCACAAGGGGCACGAGAGGCACAAGGGGAGATAGAGCGTGTCTACTAACCTTGAGGTGGGTAAGACCAGCGATGCCCTCGCTAACCTAACCACCCCTTAGGCCCCTCAGACCCCTTAGACCCCTTGGGGCTTTAGCCCGCAGGCGAGACGCCTGCTTCCCCTCTAATTCCCAAACACCAATCCCTCGTCATTGGCATCGAGGCGGATTGGTTTTGAGCGGTCTACTGTGCCACGCAAGATGCGCTTCGAGAGCTCGTTTACCACCTCGCGCTGGATAGCTCGCTTGATGGGGCGGGCACCATACAAGGGGTCGAAGCCTATGTTGGCGATGTAGCGGCGAGCCTCGGCGGTGTAGATAAGCTCCATATCGTTCGTGCGGAGCATAGATGCCACGGCAAGCAACTGTATATCCACAATCTTCTCTACCTCGCGACGGCTCAACGGCTCGAACATCACAATCTCATCGATACGATTTACGAACTCAGGCTTTAGCTGCTGCTTCATAAGCTCCACAACCTCTGCCTTGGTGCGCTCGACAACCTCTGCTGAGGGCTCGTTGCCAGCCTCGGCAAAGCGCTCCGAGATAAGGTGTGAGCCGAGGTTCGAGGTCATTATGACGATGGTGTTGCGGAAGTCCACCGTGCGACCCTTGTTATCGGTAAGTCGGCCATCATCAAGCACTTGCAAGAGTATGTTGAAGACATCGGGGTGCGCCTTTTCGATCTCGTCAAGCAACACCACGGAGTAGGGCTTGCGGCGTACCGCCTCGGTGAGCTGACCGCCCTCATCGTAGCCCACATATCCCGGAGGCGCTCCCACCAGGCGCGATACCGAGTGGCGCTCCTGATACTCCGACATATCTATTCGTGTCAGCATCTGGTCGTCGTTGAACAAGAACTCCGCAAGTGCCTTTGCCAACTCCGTCTTGCCGACACCCGTAGTGCCAAGGAAGATAAACGAGCCGATAGGTCGGCGACCATCCGAGAGCCCTGCACGCGAACGGCGCACAGCATCTGAGATAGCCTCGATGGCGACATCCTGACCTACAACACGGCGGTGCAACTCCTCCTCCATATTAAGCAGTTTTTCTCTTTCGGACTGCATCATTCGCTTCACGGGGATGCCTGTCCAACGCGATACCACCTCGGCAATATCGTCTGCCGATACCTCCTCCTTAATCATCGCAGTATCAGCCGTTAAGCGCAACTCCTCCTCAAGGGTTGCCACACGCTTCTCGAGTTCTACTATTGTGCTGTAGCGTAGTTCCGCAACACGGCCATAGTCGCCTGAGCGCTCGGCCTGCTGTGCCTCAATCTTGGCACGCTCGATAGCCTCCTTGGCCTGTTGCAGCTCGTGCAGACGGTCGCGCTCCGACTGCCACTTGGCACGCAGTGCTGCATACTCCGCCTTCTGCTCCTCAATCTCCGCATCGAGGCGCTTGATGCGCTCCTTGTCGCCCTCACGGCGTATCGCCTCGCGCTCAATCTCCAGCTGACGAATACGGCGGTCGAGCTGGTCAATCTCCTCGGGCACCGAGTTCATCTCAAGGCGTAGGCGTGATGCCGCCTCATCGACGAGGTCGATAGCCTTATCGGGCAAGAAACGGTCGGTGATATAGCGGTGCGAGAGCTCGACAGAGGCGATGATAGCCTCATCCTTGATACGCACACGGTGGTGGTTTTCGTAGCGCTCCTTGAGGCCTCGCATAATCGATATCGCATCCTCCATCGTAGGCTCGTCGACCATAACCTTCTGGAAACGACGCTCCAAGGCCTTATCCTTCTCGAAGTACTTCTGGTACTCGTCAAGTGTCGTGGCACCTATGGTGCGCAACTCGCCACGCGCAAGGGCCGGCTTTAGGATGTTTGCTGCATCCATCGCGCCATCGGACTTGCCAGCACCTACCAAGGTGTGAATCTCGTCGATAAAGAGCAATACCTCGCCGTCGGCTGCCGTAACCTCCTTAACCACAGCCTTTAATCGCTCCTCGAACTCGCCCTTGTATTTGGCGCCAGCAATCAGCGCACCCATATCCAACGAGTAGATAATCTTGTTTTTGAGGTTCTCGGGGACATCGCCATTCACGATACGGTGGGCGATACCCTCGGCGATGGCGGTCTTACCTACGCCCGCCTCACCCACGAGGATAGGGTTGTTCTTCGTACGGCGCGAGAGGATTTGAAGCACTCGTCGTATCTCCTCATCACGGCCAATCACGGGGTCGAGCTTGCCCGAGCGAGCGCCATCGTTGAGGTTGATGGCATACTTGCCGAGGGCATCAAACTGCATCTCCTCGGTCGAGGAGTTGATTGTCGAACCCTTGCGGAACTCCTTGATAGCGGTGATAATCTGCGCCTCGGTAACACCCGCAGCCTTGAGGATGTCGCGTGCTGCGGAGCGCTCAGTGGCCAATGCCGCCACGATATGCTCCACCGAGGCGTAGCGGTCGTTGAACTTCTCCGTTAGGTCTACGGCACGCTGAACAACTGCCGATGCCTCACGCGAGAAGTAAGCATCACCCGCACCTTCGACACGCGGAAGACGGACTATTGCCGCCTCGGTATCACGGCGCAGAGTGGCTATGTTTGCCCCCACACGCCCAACAAGATAGCTTCCCAACGAGTCGTCCTCGGCTATTGCCACCGAGAGAAGATGTAGCGGGTCAACAGCCTGCTGACCACGCCCACGCGCCAAGGTCATCGCAGCCTGCAATAACTCTTGCGCCTTGATTGTAAGTGTGTTGATGTTCATATCTTTGAGTTTTTAG
>JAGBYO010000157.1 GCA_017628735.1 Alistipes sp.
CGAGCCGTTGGGGTTGTAGGGCGAATCGGTGGTGGGTCGACCCTCCGAATCTACATACTGGAAGGCTACCTGACCATTGCGGAAGAGCTCTTCGGCAAGCTCATCGCTAACAACAAACTTACCCTCACCGTGGCTCACAGCGATAGAGTGGATATCGCCTACTGCAAACGATGACAACCAAGGCGAAGCGACAGTACCTACGCTCGTAGAGACAATCTGCGAGATATGGCGGTTGATATCGTTACGGAACAGGGTGGGTGATGCCTTCGTCACCTTACCCAAACGACCATAGGGCAACAAGCCCGACTTAACCAGAGCCTGGAAGCCGTTGCAGATACCGAGCATCAAGCCACCACGGTCAAGCAGTGCGTGGATAGCATCAGCGACATCCTTGTTGTTGAGCACATTTGCGATAAACTTACCGCTACCATCGGGCTCATCACCTGCCGAGAAGCCACCCGAAAGCATCATAATATGACACTCGTCGATATGCTCCTTCATCTCCTTGATAGACTCCAAGACATCGTCGCCCGTGAGGTTCTTAAATACGGTGATATCGACCTCGGCACCAGCACGCTCAAAGGCACGGGCAGTATCGTAGTCGCAGTTGGTACCTGGGAATACGGGGATATAGACCTTAACCTTATCGACAGGCGCGCTCTCATAGCGCTTAACCAATCCCTTGCCATCGCTAACGCGGGTAGGCTCGCCCTTCTTGCCCTTGTCGGCATATACCGAGGTATACTTCTCGGTGTTCGCCTCCAACAACTCCTCCAACGGCAGACGAGTGCCATTTACGAAGATAGCCTCCTCCGCAACGGTCTTACCAATAAACTCGGCAGAGGGGTGGTTCAAGGTACGACGGCTCTCAACAACGATTGAGCCGTACGAGAGGTTGTAGAGCATCTGCTCATCGCACTCCAACGCTGCACCAATCTTGTTACCGAATGACATCTTGGCGACAGCCTCCGCTACGCCACCAAAGCCAACGGCATAGCCAGCGACGATATCGCCCGAAAGAATCTTATCGGCAACAAAGTCAAAGTTATCCTTAAGCTGGTCGGTCGCGGGCATATAGTTCTCGGTTGGTGTGTGGCGCACAACATAGATATTGTGGCCACCCTCCTTGAACTCAGGGCTGATAACATTGCGGGCATCGACTGTGGTGATACCAAAGGCCATAAGCATAGGGGGCACATTGATATCGCGGAAAGTACCGCTCATAGAGTCCTTACCGCCAATCGAAGGCAAGCCAAGCTCCACCTGCATCTTCAGAGCGCCGAGAAGTGCTGCAAGGGGCTTACCCCACGACTTAGCATCGGTCATACGCTCGAAATACTCCTGATATGAGAAGCGCATATTGTCGTAGCGGGCACCCGCAGCAACAACCTTGGCACAAGCATCAACAACGGCATAGGCAGCACCGTGATAGGGGCTCCACTTTGCGATATAGGGGTTGTAGCCATAGGCCATAATACTTGCCGTATTGGTGAAGTGGTTACCTACGGGCAACTTCTGCACCGACACCTGAGTCTCGGTGTTCTGAGTCTTACCACCGAAGGGCATCAACACGGTAGAGGCACCAATCGTTGAGTCGAACATCTCGATAAGACCCTTCTGCGAAACGACATTGTCGTCCGAAAGGTTATTCTTCATACGCTTCGTTGTCGTTACACCCTCAACCTTGCGCTCGAAGGGGTTGATATTCTCAACGCCACCGATAGCAATCTTGGTGTAGTGCTTAGCACCTGCCGAGTCGATAAAGTCGCGCGAAAGGTCTACGACAACCTTGCCGTCCCAATACATACGCATACGGCGAGTATCCGTAACATCGGCAACATAGGTTACCTCGACATTCTCCTCGTGGCAGTAGCCGATAAACTCCTCCATATCCTTGCGCTCGATAACCACCGACATACGCTCCTGCGACTCCGAGATAGCGAGCTCCGAGAAGTTCAAGCCGTTGTACTTGGTGGGAACGCGGTCGAGGTAGATATCAAGACCATCTGTAAGCTCACCGATAGCAACGCTCACGCCACCAGCACCAAAGTCATTCGACTTCTTGATAAGGCGTGTTACATCGCCACGACGGAACAGGCGCGAGAGTTTGCGCTCCTCGGGAGCATTACCCTTCTGCACCTCCGAGCTACACTCCTCCAACGAGGTGAGCGTATGCTCCTTTGATGAGCCAGTAGCACCACCAACGCCATCACGGCCAGTACGGCCACCGAGCAACAAGACTACATCGCCGGGTGTGGGGCTCTCACGGCGCACATTCTCAGCCTTGACAGCACCTACAACGGCACCTACCTCCAAGCGCTTAGCCACATAGTCGGGGTGGTAGACCTCGCGAACATGGGTTGTGGCAAGACCTATCTGGTTGCCATAGCTTGAATAGCCCGCAGCAGCCTTGGTAGAGATGATGCGCTGGGGCAACTTACCCTCCATAGTCTCATCAACGGGCTTATAGATATCACCAGCACCCGTTACACGCATCGCCTGATAGACATAGCTACGGCCTGACAATGGGTCACGGATAGCGCCACCAAGACAGGTAGATGCGCCACCAAAGGGCTCAATCTCAGTGGGGTGATTGTGTGTCTCATTCTTAAACTGCAACAACCAACGCTCCATCTGGCCATCAACATCGACATTTACGAAGATGCTGCAAGCGTTGTTCTCCTCTGACTGCTCCATATCGTCGAGCTTGCCCATCTTCTTTAGATAGCGAGCACCGATAGTAGCAAGCTCCATAAGGCATAGGCTCTTCTCCTCACGACCCAACTCCTTGCGAATCTTACGCATAAGGTCGAGTGACGATGCCATCTCCTCCTTCATAAACGACTCGTCGAGCGTGATCTCCTCGATTTCGGTGGTGAAGGTGGTGTGGCGGCAGTGGTCGCTCCAGTAGGTATCCAAGATACGAAGCTCGGTCTCCATAGGGTCACGACCCTCTTCACGGAAGTAGTTAACTACCTCACGCAAGTCGTCGGCATTCATCGCCAAGCCATTCGCCTTGCAGTAGGGCGCCAACTCCTCCTCGCTCATCTCACGGAAGCCCTCCAAAACGGCTACGGGCTTAACCTCGGCGCTCTCCAAGTCAGAGAGGATTTCGAGGTTCTTCTTGCGCGACTCAACGGCATTGATTAGATACTTCTCGATGCGAGCCATAGCCTCGGCGTTGATGCTGTCGTCGAAGATATAGAGGCGCGATGACTTAATCTTAACCTCGGCCTTGGGGTCGATAAGGTGAACGCAGTCTACAGCAGATGCTGCACGCTGGTCGAACTGACCGGGCAGGAACTCGACAGCCAAAGCGGGCTTACCGCCAAAGTCGCACTCATCGGTAACAGAGTCGGTAACGACCTCGCCAAAGACAGAGTAGCGGCTCTTCTCCAAGAGCTCATCGCTGAAGCCGAAGAGGTCATAAACATTGATAAAGCGTAGTTGCTCGATATTTAGTCCCAAGTTTGTATTCAGCTCGTGGCGCAGAGTATCGGCCTCGACCTGAAAACGGGGATACTTCTCAACAAAAATACGGCGATTCTTCATAATCGGGTAGTTGTAGAAAGGGTTAATGGGTTATAATTCTGCTGCAAGAACCTTCTCGGTCTGTGCCTTGCGGAAGGCGATAAGGCGCTCTTCGAGAGCCTTGTCGGTAAGAGCAAAGATTGAGGCTGCGATAAGCGCTGCATTCTTCGCACCGTTGATTGCGGTTGTCGATACTGGGATACCGCCGGGCATCTGAACGATAGAGAGCAAAGAGTCCATACCACCAAGCGCCGAGGTCTTGATAGGCACGCCGATAACGGGTACGGTGGTCAAGGCAGCGGTAACGCCAGCCACATGCGCAGCACCGCCCGCGCCCGCGATAATAGCGCCTATACCGCGCTCGCGAGCCGACTCGGCATATTCAACCATAAGATGGGGTGTGCGGTGTGCCGAGATAACACGCTTCTCGTACTCGATACCCAACTCCTCCAAAGTCTCAACAGCGGCCTTCATAATATCCCAGTCGCTGGTAGAACCCATGATAACTGCTACTTTCATAATCTAAGTTTTATAATTTTTGATTCAATATTTTCAAAAAATAAACAACCGCCTGCACCAATGGTACACGCGGTCTTTAAGCCATAAAATCGCACTTTTCGCCCTCAATAGCCACAAAGTGAGCCTGATACGCCCTTTGTGTTGGCTGCTCCGAAGTAGTCCACAACGAATCCAACAACCTCCCCCATCGTCGAGTACGATGAAGAATGTGGCCTTTTACGCCAAATCGGTGTTGATGAGTAAGTCGATTCATACGACAAAGATATGTTTTTTTTCGCGATTTAGGAAACCACAAATAGAGATTTTTCAAAAAAAAATCAACAATTTCAAAAAATTAAAAAAATTGAAAAATCTTACTCGAAAATAGTTGCGAGATTTCGGAAAAATACTTACCTTTGCACAAATTTAATAAGATATTAATTCCACTATGAAGTATCGTTCAAATAATCAGCCAACTTCGTCTCCGCAGACTCTGTCGGCGTTGGTATCTTGTCGAGGCTTCAATATTGATGGACATATTGTTTTTAACTAATTCGGGCGACTCTTTGGGTCGCCTGTTTTTTGATATATGGCTAACAACAGAATTATCATCAAAAACGGCTCGGTTTTGGGCCGCAAAAGCGAGGACATCGCTATCGTAGATGGTCGCATTTCGGAGCACAGTGAGCACATCGAAGCTACGGCAAACGACACCGTAATAGATGCCGAGGGCTTGGTTGTAGCACCTGCATTTGTCGATGTTCATGTTCACCTTCGTGAGCCTGGCTACGGCTACAAGGAGCGCATCGCAACAGGCACTATGGCGGCTGCTCGTGGCGGTTACTCTACCGTCTGCTCGATGCCCAACCTCAACCCCGTACCCGACAGCATAGAGAACCTCAAAGCACAGCAGGATATCATCGACCGCGACGCCAAGATTGAGGTGCTACCCTACGCTGCAATCACCATCGGTCGCAAGGGTGAGGAGTTGGTGGACATCGCATCGCTCAAGGGCAAGGTTTGCGCCTTCTCGGACGATGGTAGCGGTGTTCAGGTTGATGGCATGATGGAGCGAGCAATGACCGAGGCCGTAAAGTATGACCAGCTGATTGCGGCACACTGCGAGGTTGAGGAGCTGCTCCACGGTGGCTATATCCACGATGGCGAGTATGCTAAGCTAAATGGCCACAAGGGCATCTGCTCGGAGAGTGAGTGGGCACAGGTGAAGCGCGATATCGAGATTGCCGAGAAGGTTGGCTGTCGCTACCATGTTTGCCATATCTCGACCAAGGAGACCGTAGCGTTGGTTCGTGAGGCTAAGGCTCGTGGCGTAAAGGTAACCTGCGAAACAGGCCCCCACTACCTAATCTTTACGGATATGGACCTCGAGGAGGATGCTCGTTGGAAGATGAATCCCCCGCTCCGCTCGGCAGAGGACCGCGCAGCGCTTATCGAGGGCATCAAGGACGGCACAATTGATATGATTGCTACCGACCACGCTCCCCACAGCGTAGAAGAGAAATCGAAGGGCTTGAAGGATAGCGCAATGGGCATCGTAGGTTTGGAGACTGCCTTTGCAGCACTCAACACCCACCTTGTTCGCAAGGGCGTTATCTCGCTTGAGCGCCTCATAGAGCTTATGAGCTACAACCCCCGCCGAGTATTCCGCATCGAGGGTGGCATCGAGGTTGGCGACCGTGCCGACATCGTACTTCTCGACACCGAGAAGGCTTGGAGAGTGGATAGCGAAAAGTTCTACTCGATGGGCAAAATCTCGATGTTCGATGGCCGTGATATGGTGGGCGACATCGCTATGACAATACATCGTGGCGAGGTAGTCTACAAGGCCGAATAAGTGACAAAAATCAAAAACAAACAATAAATCGAAAAAGTAGATGAAACCTTTTACCAAGAAACTTGTACTTGAAAACGGCAAGGAGTTTCCGGGCTATGGCTTTGGCTCGAACCGCGTTGCGGTATGCGAGTTAGTCTTCAACACCTCGATGGTGGGCTATCAGGAGATTGTTTCCGACCCGACTTACACCGACCAGATTGTGGTGATGACCTACCCTCTTATGGGCAACTACGGCTTTATGGACGAGGACTATGAGAGCAAGTTCCCCGCAATGGGCGGTATGGTTGTTCGTGAGTGCTGCGAGGCACCCAGCAACTTCCGCTACACCAAGACCATGAACGAGACCTTCGAGGAGTTGGATATCCCCGGCATTTCGGGCGTTGATACCCGTATGATTACCCGCATCATTCGTGAGGAGGGCACTCAGAAGGCCGTAATCGTAGACTACGCAATGCCCCACGACGAGGCTATGGCGCTTATCGCAGGTAGCGACCTTCGCCACGACCAGTTGGAGCGCGTAAGTTGCAAGAAGCGCTGGTTCTCGCGTACACCCAACCACAAGTGGGATGTAGTGGCTATCGACTGCGGTATCCGCTACGGCTTTGTGCGTCAGTTCAACGCCAAGGGCTGCAATGTAACTATCGTGCCCTACAACTCGACTGCCGAGGAGATTATGGCATTCAACCCCGACGGCATCTTCGTATCGAATGGTCCTGGCGACCCTGCAGATGCTGCTATCGTGAGCAAGACCATCGCCGAGTTGCGTGGCAAGTTGCCCATCTTCGGCGTAGACCTCGGTCATCAGCTTATCGCCATCAGCTATGGCGCTAAGAACGACAAGCTCCGCTTCGGTCACCGTGGCGCTAACCACCCCGTGAAGTATCTCGACAACCCCAAGCTCGAGATTGTAACTCAGAACCACGGCTATGTCATCAACGAGGAGTCGTTGAAGGCTACCCCCTTGAAGGTTACACACCGCAACCTTCTCGACAACACCATCGCTGGTGTCGAGGCTGTCGAGGACAAGGTATTCTCGGTACAGTATCAGCCCGATTGCACGCCTGAGGCGAGCAGCAACTATCTTTTCGATAAATTTATTAAATTGATGGAGGACGAGAAAAATGCCTAAGAGAACAGATATTAAGAAAGTAATGGTTATCGGCTCTGGTCCTATCGTGATTGGCCAGGCTGCCGAGTTTGACTATGCAGGTACGCAGGCTTGTCTTGCACTTAAGGAGGAGGGTTATCAGGTAATCCTCGTGAACTCTAACCCTGCAACAATTATGACCGATACCCATATTGCCGACAAGGTATATATGGAGCCCCTCACTCTGGAGTATGTAGCGAAGATTATCCGCTATGAGCGCCCCGACGCCATCGTTCCCGGTCTTGGTGGCCAGACAGGTCTTAACCTCGCCGTACAGCTCGCCAAGAAGGGTATCTTGGAGGAGTGCGGTGTCGAGATTCTCGGTACCTCGTTCACCTCTATCGAGGAGGCTGAGGACCGCGAGTTGTTCAAGGAGCTCTGTATGCGCATTGGCGAGCCCGTTATCCCCTCGCACATCACCAACTCTATCGAGGAGGGTATCGTTGCGGCTAACGAGATTGGCTACCCCGTAGTTCTTCGCCCCGCATTTACGCTCGGTGGTACGGGTGGTGGCTTTGCCGACAACGAGGATGAGTTGCGCGACATTATGCGTAACGCTCTTGCCCTCTCGCCCATCCATCAGGTACTTGTCGAGAAGAGCATCAAGGGCTACAAGGAGATTGAGTTCGAGGTAATGCGCGATAAGAACGACACGGCTATCGCCATCTGCTCGATGGAGAATGTAGACCCCGTAGGTATCCACACCGGTGACTCTATCGTGGTTGCTCCAAGCCAGACCTTGGCAGCCAAGGAGTACAATATGCTCCGCTCAAGCGCCTTGAAGCTTATCCGCGCCTTGAAGATTGAGGGTGGTTGCAATGTGCAGTTTGCACTCGACCCCCTATCGTTCAAATACTTCATCATCGAGGTTAATCCCCGTGTGAGCCGTTCATCGGCACTTGCTTCGAAGGCCAGTGGCTACCCTATCGCCCGCGTTACGGCAAAGGTGGCAGTAGGTATGACCCTCGATGAGATTCGCATCGCCAACACCCCCGCAAGCTTCGAGCCCACATTGGACTACATTGTAACGAAGGTTGCCCGCTTCCCCTTCGATAAGTTTAGCGACGCATCGAACGAGCTTGGCACACAGATGAAGGCTACGGGTGAGGTTATGTCTGTTGGTCGCACCTTCGAGGAGGGTCTGTTGAAGGCTGTTCGCTCGTTGGAGACTGGCGTATGCCACATCTACCACAAGAAGTTCGACACTATGTCCGTAGAGGGCATCTTGGCATATATCCGCAAGGGTACCGACGACCGTCTGTATGCTATCGCCGAGCTTATCCGCCGTGGCGTCGACCTCCTTCATGTTTACGACAATACGAAGATTGACCTCTTCTTCCTCGAGAAGCTCAAGAACATCGTCGAGATGGAGAACACGCTCAAGGAGAATGTTAAGGATATCGAGACTTTGCGTGATGCTAAGCGTATGGGCATCAGCGACAAGTTTATCGGCCAGCTTTGGTCGATGACCGAGAGCGAGGTATTCCTTATGCGTAAGGCAAACAACATCTTCCCCGTATACAAGATGATTGACACCTGCGCTGCCGAGTTCGACTCTAAGGTGCCCTATCTCTACTCAACCTACGAGCAGGAGAACGAGTCGGTAGTATCTAACCGCAAGAAGATTGTGGTTCTCGGCTCTGGCCCTATCCGTATCGGTCAGGGTGTCGAGTTCGACTACTCTACCGTACACGCCATCTGGGCTATCCGTGAGGCGGGCTACGAGGCTATCATCGTCAACAACAACCCCGAGACCGTATCTACGGACTATACCACCAGCGACAAGCTCTACTTCGAGCCTTTGACCGTCGAGGATGTGATGAATGTTATCGACTTGGAGAAGCCTACGGGTGTCGTTGTATCGTTGGGTGGCCAGACCGCTATCAACCTTGCTAAGCCCCTTGCTGACCTCGGCGTAAATATCGTAGGTACCGGCATCGAGGCTATCAACAATGCCGAGGATAGAAAGTGCTTCGAGGCTATTATGCGCCGTGCAGGCATCCCACAGCCCGAGGCTGAGGCTATCACAGACATCGAGCGTGGTGTGGCAGCTGCCGAGCGCATCGGCTATCCCGTATTGGTACGCCCCAGCTATGTATTGGGTGGTCGTGCTATGCAGATTGTCTCGAACGAGGAGGCTTTGCGCCACTACCTTAAGACCGCTGTTGAGATTAACGAGGACCAGCCCGTCTTGGTCGACAAGTATATTATGGGTAAGGAGTTGGAGGTTGATGCTATCTGCGACGGCACCGATGTCTTTATCCCCGGTATTATGGAGCATGTTGAGCGCACAGGTATCCACTCTGGCGACTCTATCTCTGTATACCCCACCTTCAGCGTTAGTCAGAAGGTTAAGGATACAATCATCGACTACACCATTCGTCTTGGTAAGGAGATTGGCATCATCGGCTTGTACAACATCCAGTTTATCGCCGATGACCACGATATGGTATATGTTATCGAGGTTAATCCCCGCTCATCGCGTACCGTGCCCTTCCTCTCGAAGGCTACAGGCACTCCTATGGCGAAGATTGCCACAAATGTTATGCTTGGCTCGTCGCTCAAGGAGCAAGGCATCAATGTCATCGTTCCCGAGGAGAAGAAGCGCTGGTATGTTAAGACCCCTGCATTCTCGTTCGCCAAGATTCGTGGCGTAGACTCTTACCTTTCGCCCGAGATGAAGTCTACGGGTGAGGCTATCGGCTACGACTCATCGTTGCGCCGTGCGCTCTACAAGTCGTTGCAGTCGTCGGGTATGACCATCGTAAACTACGGTACTATCTTCGTATCTATCGCCGATGCCGACAAGCAGCGTGCTCTGCCTCTTATCCGCCGCTTCTACGAGCTTGGCTTCAATATCGAGGCTACGAGCGGCACTACGAAGTTCTTGCGCGAGAATGGTATCCGCACTCGTTGCTTGAAGAAGCTCAGCGAGGGCTCTACCGAGATTTTCGACTCTATCCGCAAGGGCCATGTAAACTATGTTATCAACACCATCGACATCAACCAGCATAGCTCACGCCTCGACGGCTACGACATTCGCCGCTGCGCTGTGGAGAACAATGTAACAATCTTCACCGCATTGGAGACCGTGAGCGTACTTCTCGATGTATTGGAGGAGATCACGCTGGGTGTATCGACAATTGATGCAGAATAATGTATAAGAAAGGTATCTATACGATTTTGAGTAACGAGCCTCTAACACCTGCGGTATACCGTATGGTGTTGGAGGGCGATACCCAATATATCACCCGTTCGGGACAGTTTATCAATATTGAGCTTACGGGCAAGTTCTTGCGCCGCCCTATCTCGGTAGCTGACTACGACGAGCGCACCGTTACTATTATATATAAGGTAGTAGGTAGCGGCACGGAGCAGATGCGTGGTATGGTTGCGGGCGAGAAGCTTGACATCCTCACAGGTCTTGGCAACGGCTTTTCTACGGATAACGATGCCAAGCGCCCCTTGCTTGTTGGCGGTGGCGTAGGTGTACCACCTATGTATAACTTGTGCAAGCGTTTGCTCTCGGAGGGCAAGCGCCCCACGGTTATCATCGGCTTCAACACCAAGGCGGAGCTCTTCTACGAAGAGGAGTTCAAGGCGTTGGGCGTAGATGTAGTGGTGGCAACGGCCGATGGCTCGGCTGGCGTTAAGGGCTTTGTTACCGACGCTATCCGCAAGGCTAAGGTCGAGTTCGACTACCTCTACACTTGCGGTCCTCTGCCTATGCTCAAGGCGCTGTACGATGCTACCGATACCCCCGCAGAGTTTAGCTTCGAGGAGCGTATGGGTTGTGGCTTTGGTGCTTGTATGGGTTGTTCGTGCAAGACCAAGTATGGCAACAAGCGCATTTGCAAGGATGGTCCCGTACTTAAACGAGAGGAGATTATATGGTAAAGCACTACGACACATCGGTTGAGCTTTGCGGAGTGAAGCTCGCCAACCCCGTGATTCCCGCATCGGGCACCTTTGGCTTTGGTAGAGAGTTCGCCGAATACTACGACCTCGACTGCCTTGGCGCTATCTCGTTTAAGGGTACTACACGCGATGCCCGCTTCGGTAACCCCACACCCCGTATTGCGGAGTGCACATCGGGTCTTATCAACTCGGTAGGCTTGCAAAATCCTGGTATCGACAAGGTTATCTCGGAGGAGCTACCCCACCTTCGCCAAATCTTCCACAACCCCATCGTAGCCAACATCAGCGGTTTCTCGTTGGAGGAGTATGAGGAGTGTTGTGCAAAGATTGACAAGGAGGAGCAGGTGGAGATTATCGAGGTCAATGTATCGTGCCCCAATGTTCACAATGGCGGTATGAGCTTCGGCACACAGCCCGAGTCGGCTGCCGAGGTAACACGCCGTGTTAAGGCCGTAACGACAAAGCCCGTGTTTATCAAGCTCAGCCCCAATGTTACGGATATCGTGGCTATCGCTCGCGCTTGCGAGGAGGCTGGTGCAGATGGTATCTGTTTGATTAACACCTTGTTGGGTATGCGTATCGACACCGTTCGTCGTAAGCCTGTCATTGCCAACAAGATGGGCGGTTTTTCGGGTGATGCCATCTTCCCCGTGGCTGTTCGTATGGTCTACCAGGTGGCAAACGCTTGTAATATTCCCGTTATGGGCTGCGGTGGCGTAAGCTCGGCATCGGATGTTATCGAGATGATGATGGCGGGTGCCACGGCTGTTCAGGTGGGTGCTGCCAACCTCAAAAATCCATATGCTGCAAAGGAGATTATCGAGGCTCTGCCCAAGGAGATGGAGCGCCTTGGTATCGAGCGCCTTAGCGATATTATTGGTATTGTAAAGTAAGTTATAACCTTAAAACTGAATATATTATGTCAAAGCGTGATGTTATTATTGCTTGCGATTTTAGCAGCAAGGAGCAGACACTCAACTTCTTAGATAAGTTCACAGGCCGTAAGCCCTTTGTGAAGATTGGTATGGAGCTCTTCTATGCCGAGGGTCCCGAGATTGTACGCACCATCAAGGAGCGCGGTCACCGCATCTTCCTCGACCTTAAGTTGCACGATATTCCCAACACCGTCAAGAAGGCGATGTCGGTATTGCGTAACTTGGATGTCGATATGACCAATGTACATGCTGCGGGTACCGTGGATATGATGCGAGCTGCTATCGAGGGTCTTACTCGCGAGGATGGCACTCGTCCCTTGCTTATTGCCGTTACACAGCTCACCTCGACTTCGGAGGAGCGTATGCAGAAGGAGTTGCTTATCGGCGCTTCGATTAACGACACTATCGTTAAGTATGCCGAGAACGCCAAGGCTGCAGGCCTCGATGGCGTTGTTTGCTCACCCCTCGAGGCTGCAATGGTCAAGGAGGCTTGTGGCAAGGAGTTTATGACCGTAACCCCTGGTGTTCGCTTCGCAGATGGCGATGTTGGCGACCAGGTGCGTGTTACTACCCCCGAGCGTGCCAAGGAGATTGGCTCAGACTTTATCGTCGTAGGTCGCCCAATTACTGCTGCCGACGACCCCGTTGCCGCTTATGAGCGTTGTATGCGTGAGTTTGCCGAATAATTAACGAATAAAACAATAATACTATGGAGAAGAAAATAGCAAAAGACCTTTTGTCTATCGGCGCGGTATTCTTGCGCCCCGAGCAGCCCTTCACTTGGGCAAGTGGCATCAAGAGCCCTATCTACTGCGACAACCGCCTTACACTCACCGCCCCCGAGGTGCGCAACCATGTCGAGGAGGGCTTGGCTGAGCTTATCCGCAAGCACTACCCCGAGGTAGAGGTGTTGATGGGTACATCGACCGCAGGTATCGCCCACGCTGCTATCACCGCTACAATTCTTAACTTGCCTATGGGCTATGTTCGCTCTGGCTCTAAAGACCACGGTCGTGGCAACCAGATTGAGGGTAAGTTGGAGAAGGGTCAGAAGGTTGTCGTTGTCGAGGACCTTATCTCAACGGCTGGTAGCTGTATCGAGGTAGTGGAGGCTTTGCGCAATGCAGGTGCCGATGTCTTGGGTATCGTGAGCATCTTCACATACGGTATGCAGAAGGGCTTGGACCGCTTGGCTGCTGCCGAGGCAAAGAACTACTCGTTGTCGAACCTCGACGCTTTGGTAGAGGTTGCTGCCGAGGAGGGTTACATCAAGGTTGAGGACAAGGAGCGCATCCTTAAGTTCCGCAGCAACCCCTCGGACGAGAGCTGGATTAAGTAATTAAGAGTTATTGAGTTACAAGGTATGAAGCATTTGATTGACCCTACCGATTTGTCTGTTCAGGAGATTTCGGAGATTATTGCGTTGGCAGAGGATATCATCGCCAACCGCGAGAAGTATAGCGAGGTTTGCCGTGGCAAGAAGCTCGCAACGCTCTTCTATGAGCCCAGCACACGCACACGCCTGAGCTTTACCTCGGCGATGATGGAGCTTGGTGGCAATGTCATTGGCTTTGCCGATGCTAAGTCGTCGTCGGTATCTAAGGGCGAGACTGTGCAGGACACCGTGAGGGTTATCAACTGCTTTGCCGATATTATCGCTATGCGCCACAAGGTTGAGGGCGCACCCTTGGCAGCCACCGAGGTATCACGCACACCCATCATCAACGCGGGCGATGGCTCACACAGCCACCCCACGCAGACGATGACCGACCTGCTCACCATTAAGCGCGAGTTGGGCACGCTCAACAACCTCACAATAGGTCTTGTTGGCGACTTGAAGTATGGCCGTACCGTACACTCGCTTATCAAGGCGATGACACGCTACGAGAATACCAAGTTTGTGCTTATCGCACCTCCCGAGTTGGCACTCCCCGACTATATCAAGCACGATGTATGCGACCGCTATGGCATCGAATACCGCGAGTCGAACGATATCGAGAGCGTTATCGGCGATGTCGATATCCTCTATATGACGCGCGTACAGCAGGAGCGCTTTACCGACCTCGACGAGTATGAGCGCGTTAAGGATTGCTTCGTGTTGGATGCCGAGAAGATGCGTGGTGCCAAGGAGCGTATGGCGGTTTTGCACCCTCTGCCCCGTGTCAACGAGATTGCAATTGATGTAGATAGCGACCCCCGTGCTGCCTATTTCCGTCAGGTCGAGAATGGCAAGTTTGTGCGTATGGCACTTATCCTCAAGCTCTTGGAGTGGCAGAAAGACCCCTCACGCCAGTTCGACCACGGCGGTAAGGACCTTGGTTGCAAGTGTTCGAATCCTTTGTGTATCTCGAACCTTGAGCCTGTGCGTCGCCGCTTCGAGACCACCGATGGCACAACACGCTGTGTATACTGCGAGTGGAAGGCTGAATAGCGAATAATCACACAATCGACAAGAGAGTCTATCGGTTTCGATAGGCTCTCTGTCGTTTCAGGGGGCTATTTGGGCGATTCACCCCCACCCTTGGGCGATTTACCGAGGGGTGAGCAATAAATGGCGATATATGATAGTAGCTTTGTAATAGCAACAGTTATAAACCTTAAAATTTCAGCATTATGAAGAGACTTTTTACTATCATCGTGGCACTCGCCATCAGTGGCATCTGCTACGCATCGGAGCCCTACACCGCCTACTGCACAATCCGTGGCGAGGAATCGATGAGCAACCCCGGAAACATCGTCGGCAATGTCGAGATTGACTATGGTCAGACATCAAGGCGCAAAAGCTACCTCACCGACTCCACGGGCAAGCGCATTGAGTTTGAGTCGATGGTGGCGGCGATGAACTATATGGCGGGCTATGGCTGGTCGCTCCACGACAGCTACACCACCGTCAAGCGTATGCCAATAGACAACCGCCAGCTCGACCGCATTGTGGTAGTCTGGATACTTAAAAAGGAGGTCACATCCTCTGCCGAGATTACCGAGGGGTTGGCAAGCAGTAGCCTCGACTACCTTAGTTACTAATGAGAAATGAGCAAAAAGCAAAGTGTAACTAGCAATAATTTTTTCATTATCTAAATGTCAGATATTCCCTCGCTCTGTGTATAAATATGTAGGCATGCAAATATTTTGGCTCAAAAGAGTAAATAATTGGTCAAAAATTTTGTGGGGGGGGGAAATGTATTAACTTTGTGGAAGTGAAACGAAATCAAAAACTTACAATAATATGAAAAGACTTATTTTAGCACTCGTTGCACTTGTGTGCGTAGGTGCAGTATCGGCACAAGAGCCCTACAAGGTCTTTTGCTCAATATCAGGTTCATCATATCTTAAATCCAAAACGGGTCATATTGATATCAACTACGGTCAGGAGAATACAAATAAGAGTTGGCTTGTAGATGAGACGGGCAAAGAGTTGGAGCTCAACTCTGTACCCGCAGTAGCAAATTACCTCTCGAAACTCGGTTGGGAGTTTGAGGATAGCAGCACTTGGGGAGAAGAGGGAAGACACTATGTTTGGATAATGTCGAAGATGGTTACCGACGACAGCCAGATTACCGAGGGCTTTACAACAGCACTGATGTATCAAAAAGCAAATAAACAATAACTAATAAACTTAATAACATGAGAAGACTTATTTTAGCACTCGTTGCGCTCGTATGCGTAGGTGCAGTATCGGCACAGGATGTAAAACTATTGGGTGGTCAGAATATCCCCGTAAGGTTGATGACCGAGATAAACAGCAAGTATCGAGCACAGGTTGCGCCCTACGGCATTGTCGATGCAAACATTATGGACTCTAAGGGTGAGAATATCGTAATCAGCCGTGGCACTCCCGTGGTGATGGATATCGAGATTCAGCGCGCCAAGGGCGTAGGCAAGGCGGGCTACATCAAGATTAACTGCGTATCGACCACCGCAGTAGATGGTCAGCGCATCAACCTTATCGGCACAAACATCGCACAGGGCGACGACCGCAAGGGCTTGGCAATCGGTCTTGGCGTAGGTCTTGGCATCGTGGTATGTCCTCCCTGCTTCTTCTGCCTCTGCATCAAGGGCGAGAATGTGGTAATCCCCGAGAACACCGTGTTGGGCAATATCGTAGTGAATGACAACTACACAATCAGCGTTCAGTAAATGAAAGAGCAAAAAGGAGAAAAATCAGCAAATTTTTCTCCTTTTTACTTAAAATGTGCTATATTTGTTCTACCAAATACCTAAATACTTAAAAACACTTAATTAACTATGCGTAAGATTTTACTATCACTCGTTGCCATTGCCGCAGTCGCTTTCTCCGTTTCGGCACAGCAGAAGGGCGAGAGCTACTTTGGCGTAAACCTCGGCTATGAGACTGCAAAGGGTTGGTCAAAGGTTACCGTTCACTCGGCATATATCGATGATATCGAGGAGGTTTCGCTCGGTGGCGATGACTTCGGCTTTGGTTTGGAGTATGGCTACTTCGTGGCTAACAACCTACTTCTCAAGGCACATATCGGCTACGGCTTCGATAAGGCAGGTGAGGATATCAGCCACTCGCTTAACATCACCCCCGGCTTGGCATACTATGTTCGCCTTGCCAAAGGTTTCTACTACACGCCTAATATCTCGCTTGGCTATGGTATGTCGATGACCAAGCAGAGCGACAATAGCTATCTTGCAGCAAATGGCCTTGTAGCAGAGTTGCAGCCCTTGGCTGTGGAGTTCCGCCCCACCAGTCGCTTTGCTATGACCGTGAGCCTTGCATCGTTGCAGTACGCCTTCCTCTCATCTGAAACCGAGATGCTCAATACCCCCGTTTCGATGGATGTTCAGGGCTTAAGCTTCTCACTCTTGACAAACGCTCAGGTAGGATTTAAGCTGTACTTCTAAATTATGTACGAAAAAAGCGAATGGTTTTCATTCGCTTTTTTCGTATCTTATTCCATAAATCTGACTTCGGTAAATCGCCAGCCAAGCAACAAATCCTTAACCGCCATTCGCTTCTTGCCTGCCAACTGCAACTCATCGAGATATACCCAGCCATCGGCGGCTGCCACGGCGATAAATGTCTTGCCATCGGTGCGCATCGTGCCTGGGGCTACCGACATCGCGCACTCCTCATAGTGGGTGGCAAAGACTTTGGTTGAGCCAACCTCCGCACCTTCGCTGAAGATGGGTGTCCACGCTGCGGGATAGGGCGAAAGACCACGCACAAGGTTGTGAATCGAACGGCAGCTGTGTCGCCAGTCGATACGACCATCCTCCTTGAAAATCTTGGGTGCAGGCTTGAGAGTGCTTTCGTCGATATGCATCTGCTCGGTGGTCGTAAAGTCACCCGAAGCAACCTTATCCACCGTGCGTGTAACAAGCTCTGCGCCAATCATCATCAGTTTGTCGTACAACGAGCCGATATTATCCTCCGGGAGAATATCTACGGCTTGCTGCTCTATGATTGCGCCCTTGTCGATTTCGTGGTTAAGCAGAAATGTTGTTACGCCGGTGCGCTCCTCGCCATTGATAATCGCCCAGTTGATGGGTGCTGCGCCACGATACTCGGGCAACAGCGAGGCGTGAAGGTTGAAGGTGCCAAGGCGAGGCATAGCCCACACCACCTCGGGCAGCATGCGAAACGCAATAACGATACCCAAGTCGGGGCGTAGCTCACGCAACGTCTCCAAAAATGCCTCATCGCGCAACTTCTCAGGTTGCAAGATAGGCAAGCCCAACTCACGAGCAACGACCTTTACATCGCTCTCGTGGACCTTCTGACCACGACCAGCAGGCTTATCGGGTGTGGTTACAACACCCACAATATTATACCCCTCCTCAACGAGTCGCTTCAACGATGTTGATGCAAACTCGGGAGTACCCATAAAGACAATTCGTAAATTCTTAGGCATTATTTCGCTTAAACTTTAATTTCAGACCCTTATACCACCTCTTCACTCGCTTGGCAAAGCGGCGAATACGCACATCGTACCAATCGAAGTCGAGCAACGAGGTGTCGTTGGTAGCCTTGCGTGTAAGGTAGATAGCCACAGGCGTGAGTATCACAATCGGCAACCACATACCATAACGCGACTCCCAAGTACCCTCCTTCGAGAGCTTCTCGCCCGACACGGAGATAACATAGTAGATAACAAAGAAAATCACCGAGATAACGATAGGCGTACCGAAACCGCCCTTGCGGATAATTGCTCCCAACGGGGCACCAATCATAAAGAATACAAGGATAGATACGGGAAGTGTCAGCTTGCGATGCCACTCATTCTCAGAGCGATAGAGCTGAGTAATAGCAATTTTCGATGTCTGCTCGTCGTAGGAGTAGGCGCCACGCGCCGAGCGAGCCGAGTTGTTCGCTACGCTATATACGCGGGCACGGTCGCGCGTACCGAGCTTCTCGATAGAGTCCTTGTAGTTGACACGAACGAAGGCACTACGGTCGATAAAGGCGGTGTCATAGCTGAATGCGATGGTAGTATCGCGCACAAAGATACGCTCCTTCAACAACGGAGCATACGATGCCTGGGTACTCTCCTCAATCATCACATTAAGCGAGTCCATAAGCTCTTCAAGCTCAACCATATTACGCGTCTGCGACTCGGTGAACTGGCGCGACATATCGCCCTCGGGCTTAGCCACATTATCCACCGGAAAACTTGCATCCTGACGCTCAAACTTATGCTGGCGCATAGTATTTTTGTCGTACCATTGCGAGCTTCGTGTATGCTCGTAGGTCTGGCCATTGAAGAGCGTGATATAGAGGAACGACTTATCGTCCGACATACGGATATAGCCCGAATCGGCAAGTGTCGTTGTCATATCGCCATTGCGTGAGCGGGTGTCGAAGATAAGCACATCGGTAAGTAGCTTGGTTTTGTCGTCTTGCTTACCCACACGGATACTCATATCGGGCAGACCGTTGAAGAACATACCATCCTGAAACTCCATCTCTTGGCGTTGCTCGCGGATATCGAACAGCAGTTCGTACATTCGCTCATTAGCGTATGGCACAAGGTTGTTCGACACGAAGAAGCTACCCACCGAGATACCGCCCACAACGACCATCAGCGGTGCGAGGATGCGGATAAGCGACATACCTGCCGACTTCATCGCCAGAAGCTCGAAGTTCTCGCCAATGTTACCCATCGCCATAATCGCCGAGAGGAGCATCGCCAATGGCAAGCCCATAGGCACCATATTGATGGTGGCGCAAGTGACAAGTTCGAGGATGGTACTCGCATCAAGACCCTTACCCGTGAGCTCGTCGATATAACGCCACACGAAGTTCATCATCAGCACGAACATCACAATAAAGAATGTGACGATAAGCGGACCGATGTAGGCTTTGAGTATGAGTTTGTGTATCTTCTTCATTTTACGAATTATCTGCGCAAAGATAGTATTTTTACGCTAATAAGCGTAATACATAGCATAAAAATTATGCAACTACCCGTCGGGAGGTCGTAGGCATAGCTAAGAACAAAGCCCGCCAAGTTTGCTACGACACCCACCACCGAGGCTATTAGCGCTATTTTGCGATAGTCCTTCGTAAGGGCATTGGCAACGACCGTGGGTATGGTTAGCAACGACAGCAATAATACGATACCTATAATCTTGATAGACAAGACGATAGTTACGGCAATAACTACCGACATAATGTAGGCAACAACCGTTGTAGGGATAGCCTGACTTCGGGCATAATCCTCGTCGAAAGTGAGATAGAAAAGGGGTCGTAGATAGCGCACCGCCATAGGCACAATGACGAGCGTAAGCAGTGCCAAGGCGATGATATCTACCCTATCGACCAACAATATATTTCCGAAGAGATAGCTCGTTAGGTCAGTCTGGTAGCCGGGTCTAAGCGACATAAACAATGCTCCAAGCGCCATACCTACCGACCAGACGATGCCTATGGCAGAGTCCTCGCGGATACGGCTACGGCGTGAGAAGTACTCGATGCCAAGCGACGAGAGAGCAGCAAATCCCAAGGCGCCAGCCACGGGGGTGAAGCCCGCCCAAAGTGCCATACCTAAGCCACCAAACGAGGCGTGAGTGATACCGCCAGCGAGAAACACCATACGGCGAGCAACGATATAACTACCTACAATACCGCAAGTTATACCCGACAGCACACACGCTATCAGGGCGTTTTGCAGAAAGTCGTAGGCTACAATATCGTTCAGCAAGTTTACCATATTCTATCTATTAAACGCGCAAATTTACTTTTTTTTCGTGATAAGACAAAATTTTTGTAACTTCGCCCCACAGAATGTAACTTATTTTCGAAGAGCAAATGACAAAAAAGCGAGTAAGTTTCCACACCTTAGGTTGCAAGCTCAACTTCTCCGAGTCATCGACCTTCGCCCGCCAATTCGAGGAGGGCGGATATGAGCGTGTCGATAGTTCAGCACCCACCGATGTGGCGGTTATCAATAGCTGTTCCGTAACGGAGCACGCCGACAAAAAGTGTCGCAATATTATCCGCAAAATACACCGTCGCAACCCCGATGCCATAATCGCCGTAACGGGCTGTTATGCACAGCTTAAGCCCGAGGAGATTGCCGCTATCGAGGGCGTAGATATCGTGCTGGGTAACAACGACAAAGGCGACTTATATCGTCGAGTAGTTGAACTTGAAAATCGCGATAAGGCCGAGGTTTATGGTTGCTCCTACGACAAGATTTCGCGCTTCTTTGCCGCCTACTCTTCGGGCGACCGCACACGCTCATTCCTCAAGGTGCAGGATGGTTGCGATTATAAGTGCGCCTACTGCACCATTCACTATGCTCGTGGAGCAAGTCGAAACATCCCGATTGCCGACATCGTAAAGGAGGCAGAGGAGATTGTTGCAGCGGGTCAGAAAGAGATTGTTATCACGGGTGTAAACACTGGCGATTTTGGTCGCACGACGGGCGAGAAATTCGTCGATTTGTTGCGTGCTTTGGACCGTGTCGAGGGCGTTGAACGCTACCGCATTTCGAGCATCGAACCTAACCTCATAACTGACGAGATTATAGAGCTTTGCGCACGCTCACCTAAATTTATGCCTCACTTCCATATTCCGCTTCAAAGTGGCTCGACAAAGCTACTTGGCGCGATGCGTCGTCGCTACACGGCAGAGAAGTATCGTGAGCGCATCGCAAAGATTCGTGAGCTGATGCCCGATTCGTTCCTTGGCGTCGATGTCATCGTCGGCTTCCCTGGCGAGGGCGAAGAGGAGTTTATGGAGAGCTATCGCCTCTTGGAGGAGGTGGGTGCTTCGTTCTTGCACATCTTCCCCTTCTCGGAGCGCCCAGGCACCCCGGCTGTTGCGATGCCCAACAAGGTGCAGTCGCGCATCGCCACCGAGCGAGTAGAGCGCTTGGAGGAGCTTAGCAATAGGCTTCATGCCGACTTTGCACGCCGTTATTTGGGCACCGAGCGCCCCGTACTCTTTGAGAGCACCAACCGCAGTGGCGAGATGCTTGGCTACACGGATAACTACCTCAGAGTTCGTGCACCCTACAACGAGCGTTATATCAACCAGATAACCACCGTACGACTTATTGAGCTACTCGAGGAGAATGATATTCGTTGCGAAATTGTTGGATAATTGCTACAAAAGTATTACTTTTGTGGGTTAATTTATCTTTCGATTAGACGACTATGTTCGACAGAGTAAAAAATAACTTACGCATCAACTCTCTTTCACGCCGATTGAGGGTAGCTTTTACGAGTATCATATTGCTCCTTATCTTCTCAGGCGCTATGTCGCTCTTGGAGTTGGAGCGTGTCAGCCACGATACAGAGGAGATTCTTATGGCCAGCAAATCGAATGTCGATATTGCAGGCGAGATGATTGCGGCACTCAACGAGCAGAACGATGCTATGATTTATATGGCCGTTGTGGGTGATGAGCGTGAGTCACGCCGTGTTCAGTGCCTCAACTCTATCGAGCACCTCCGCCTTGCAACAGAGAGCGCTTGCGAGCGTATGTCGACCACCGAGAATGCCGTTGCCGCTGACTCGTTGCGCATGCAGGCAGAGCGCATCAACCAGATGGCCAACGACTATCTCGACAAGCGTGTCCACCTCCACATCTTGGAGACCGAGGCTACGGATTCTATCACCCCTTTCAATACGCAGATTTGGTATGCTGACCAATACAAGGTTCAGTATATGAATATGTCGCGCCATATCACAAAGTATATGACGGGTACGAATAGTACCCTTGGTCCCGAGGTCAACAACCTCAGCCACACGGCTCGTCGTGCCGTTACGCCTGTTTTTATCTCGCTCTTGGTAATGTTGGTGGTGGTCATTATGTTCTACTACTTCCTGCGCATCTACTACCTCAACCCTGTTTTGCGCATCAACCGCAGTTTGGGCGATTATCTCACCTACAAGATGCCTTTCGACGAGGGTATGGAGGCACGCGATGAACTTAAGACTCTGCGTGACCATATTGCACGACTAATTTCGAAGCTCAACTAACGCAACCCGATGAGAGTAAATGTAGTCATACGATATATCGGCATGGTGATGCAGTTTATAGCGGCCTTTATGCTCGCTTCTGCCGGTGTGTCGCTAATCAACGACTACGACTCGGGCTTCTCGCCTCTGCTGCTCTCGGCATTCCTCACAGCGCTACTTGGTCTTTTCCCGCTTTTATTCGTTGACCGAGTAGATGAGATTAAGACCAAGGAGGGCTATGCTATTGTCGTTGGTTCGTGGCTTGTGGCCTGTATAGTCGGCATGTTCCCCTACCTTATCTGGGGTGGCGAGTTTACGCCCGTAAATGCTTGGTTTGAGAGTGTCTCGGGCTTCACGACGACTGGCGCATCTATACTCAACGATATCGAGTTCTTGCCTCGTGGCATGCTCTTTTGGCGAGCATCGTCGGCATGGATTGGTGGTATCGGCGTTGTTATGTTTGCCCTTGTGATTTTGCCCTCGTTGGGGCGCAGTCGCCATATGTTGTCAAATGTCGAGATGTCGACCATTGCCAAGGATAACTTCCACTACCGCACAAGGGTTATCACCCGCATCCTTATCTTCGTGTATGTGGGTATGACGCTTATCACTACCCTACTTCTTAAGTACGCGGGGATGAACTGGTTCGATGCTATGACTCATGCTATGTCGGCGTGTGGCACATGCGGTTTCTCGACCAAGAACCTCTCGATTGCCTACTTTGATAGCGCCGCCATAGAGGCAATCCTCATTGTGGCGATGACTCTGTCGGGTATCCACTTTGGTGTGTTGTATGCAACGATTACGGGTCGCAAGAACAATATTTTCCGTTCGACTATCGTTCGCACATATATTGGTATGCTCGCCTCGGTTAGTATCATGATTGCTATCAGTCTCTTTGCCGAGGGCATCTACGATAACTTTGGCGAGGCGATACGCCACGCAACATTCCAAGTTGTGAGCATCACCACTACCTCGGGCTTTGCTACGGCAGATACCAACACCTGGACCTCTTTAGCCATTGTGTTGCTGGTATTTTGCTCGGTTATTTGCGGTTGCGCAGGCTCAACATCGGGTGGTATGAAGGTCGACAGATTGTTCATTGCCTGCAAGGTGATTGGTAACCGTATGCGCTTACAGCAGCACCACAGCGCCGTTATCCGCACCAAGATCGACGGCACGGTGCAGGAGGAGAGCACCCTTAGCCTTGTGATGACCTTTATCGTGGCATACATCATGCTCGTTCTAATAGGCACCATCGTCTATACGATGTTTGGTTGTGACCTTACGACAAGCTTCACCGCCTCGATATCGTGCATCAGCAATGTAGGCCCAGGCTTTGGCGAGGTGGGCTCGATGGCCAACTACGCCTCGTTGCCCGCAGTTTTGAAATTCTTCTCGGCACTACTGATGCTTGTAGGTCGTTTGGAGATTTTTGGATTTATTCAGCTCTTCTTTATGCGTTCGTGGAGATAGAGCCTAAAGTTTGAAGAAATAGACACGAGAACAATGATAAAGAGTAGTAAGATAATTTGTACGCTTATCGTAGCATCGCTCTTCGTGGGTGCTACGGTGGCACAAAGACCCATCAAGGAGCTTGCCTCGAACGAGGAGTACAGCGAGCTTATGTCGCGCAGCGAGGAGTTGCAGTCGAAGGAGGACTCTATAACGCTCCTAATCAACGAGGCGCGTGCCGAGTATCAGCGTATCGCATCGGAGAGCGCCGATAGCATCACCGCCGAGCGTGATAGCTTTGCCACCTATATTCTCGACCTCGAGCAGCAAATTTTCGACCTACGCTCGCAGCGTGGTCAGCTAACAAGCCGCATCAACTCTATCGAGCAGGAGTGGGTTATGGCGCAGCTGATGAACCCCGTAGAGGAGGAAGAGGCAGTTGCCGAGCTCCCCGACTCTACTGCCGAGGAGATCATCGTACCCGCAGAACCTATCTACTACCGCAACTTGGTTGAAAACAATATCTTCCGCGATATTCTCGCTGGCGAGGATTACAACGACCTTCTTTTGGCCAACGAGGAGGACAAGGAGATGGATGGTATCGCAGCTAACTATCTTGCCACCTACGCCAACATCGCCAAGGCTGCCGAGGAGTATCGCAACGCCACCGAAGAGGCTGAGGCGGAGCGTATTCTCGCACTTATCAACGACCTCCAGATTGAGGCCGAGGAGCTTTCAGACGAGATGCAGCAGAAGTGGAACCACATCATCGACACAAAATACTACGCCTACGGCTATATCCTTGAACATGAACACCGCTACGACCTCGTAGATAAGGCATCGCAGGATTTCTCGACGATGTTGCAGCAATGTGCATCAAACGATGGCATCTACTCTTCCGATGCCCTTATGCGCTATATCGTAGGTCGCCCCACATTGCTTGGCCACGAAATAGAGTTTGCTCGCGAGATGGAGCTTATGGAGGCTGCCGACTCGTTGTCGGGAGTTAGAGACAACCTCAACCTCGCCGACTACCGACTTGAGCCTATCCGTGTTGAGCGTCGTCTTTTCCTCGACTTTGCACCTATCGAGGTGGGTCGTACCAACCACTACAACTCGACAAATCCCGTTCCCGAGTTACGCATATTTGAGCGTGGTACAATCTACCGTATCTTGCTCGGCAACTTCCGTTCAAAGCAACCTATGACACTCTTCAAGGGTGTTCAGCCACTATATATTGAGCAAAACGACGACGACTCATTTAGCTACTATGCAGGTGGTTTCGCTACTTTGGCTGAAGCTGAAGAGGCCCAGCTCTTCCTTAAGGAGAAGGGCTTCCGTGCTCCCGAGATTTGTCGATGGGAAGATGGCGAGTTTATCAATATCACCTTGGCAAAGGATAATGCTGAAGATGGTGAGGTTGTAGATATGCCTATCATAGGCATGCGCTATATGGTTGAGATTGAGGCCGAGATGCTTACCGACGAGATACGCACTACAATCAACCAGACGACACCTGGTAAGATGCTATCACGCGCCGATGGTAAATTTGTGGTTGGCACTTTTACCGAGCGCTCTGAGGCCGACTTGTTGCTCACAACACTCCTCGACCAGCATTCCAACATCGTAGTGACACTCAAAGAGATAGAACTTAACTAACAAGATAAAAAGAGAAAAATAGATATGAAACGACTAATTTATGGTTTGGTAGCTTTGGTTACAATAGGCCTTCTTGCCACCTCGTGCAAGAAGGAGGAAACATATAGCTTCAAGGTGCCCTCGGGCAGTATTCTTGTCTCGATGCCTGGCGCTACGGGCACTACCTCATTTGATAGTTTCAACATCGCCTCTATCGGTGTAACATCGAAACCTGAAGGTTGGACAGTTGATGATATCGACCTCTACAATGGTACTATCACCGTTACTGCACCCTCGACATTCGACGAGGATGAGGTGCGTGAAGGTGACCTCTCGTTAAGAGGCTACACACCCCAAGGCTCGGAGCGCAATATCAGCATCTATTTAGCCATTTTGGAAAACCCCGATGTCGACTACACAGCATCGCCTGCCAACTGCTATATTGCCAATAAAGCCGAGACACGCTTTGTGTTCGACCCCTACAAGGGTGGTAACGGTGTAGTGCTTGATACCGAGAGTATTGAGATTATGTGGCAGACACGCAAGGAGCTAATCAAGTATCTTGACCTACGCGACGGCAAGGCATCGTTCTACCTTGAGATGAAGCCAAGCGATGACGACGAACCCACAAACAAGGTATTTGAGGGCAATGCACTTATTGGCGCTTACGACAAGGAGGGAAATCTCGTATGGAGTTGGCATATCTGGGTTACTAATGGTGACCCATGCGAGGAGACTATCTCGCTCAATGGCGCTACGATGATGAATCGCAACCTTGGTGCTTTCCAGAATAGTAACACATCGACAAATGGCGATGATATCTATCTCTCTTACGGCCTATACTATCAGTGGGGCAACAAGAATCCTTATGCTGGTCCTCAGCATTATGACTTCCCTGGCAACCATGACGATACATTGTGGGATGCTGAAGGCTACCAGACATATCTTAGCTATGAGGAGTCTACTTCAAAGATTGGCACCTCGGAGTGGAGCACTCACAATCCTATGGCACTAATTAAGGGCAACAAGGATAATGGCTACGACTGGCTATACGAGGGGCACGACGATAATCTATGGTTGGAGAGTTCAAAAACAGACAACGACCCCTGTCCCGCAGGTTGGCGTATTCCTGCAAAGAGTGTATTCGAGAACCTCACTATCGTAGGCTCGTACGATGATATGCCGTGGGAGGAGGCTCAGTTACTCTATGGTTGGATGTTGGAGGATACCGCTACTGGAGCCGAGCACTTCTTCACCGCTCAGGGTCGTCGCAACTATCTCGACTGCCGTCTGGATATCATCAACGACAACGAAGAGTTGCCCATTCCATGGTCAGGTTATTATTGGACAGCTTCGACGGATGGTGCTGATGCCTCGGCACTCTTCTTCGACCTCAACACCGCAACACGCACTTGGAATGGCATTGATGTAGCACGAGCGATGCACCGAGCAAATGCAATGCCTGTACGCTGCGTGAAGGAGTAGAAACCTAACGATATAACAACCAATATAAAACTTAATAGTGATGAAAGAGATGTACAAGTATTCTGTGGCAGAGATTGCTACGGAGCTTCGCACAAGTGTGGAGAGCGGATTAAGTAGCGAGGAGGCTAAGCACCGCCTTGCAACGAATGGTTACAATGAGTTTGCGAAGCGCAAGCAGAAATCGTTAATAGTAAAGTTCTTGGAGCAATTCAAGAGCTTTATGATTATTGTGCTTATCGTGGCAGCCATAGTGTCGGGCGCTGTGGGCATACACAATGGCGAAGGCTTCACCGATGCCATCATCATCCTCGCTATTGTCGTTATCAACGCCATTATCGGCGTTGCGCAGGAGGCCAAGGCCGAGAAGTCGTTAGAGGCATTGGAGCGTATGTCGGCACCCCACGCCAAGGTGGTGCGCGACGGTAAGGTTCAGGTTATCGAGGCTCGTGAGTTGGTTGTTGGCGATGTTGTCGAGATTGAGACTGGCGATTCGGTGCCTGCCGATTTGCGCTTGACAGAGGCTGTTAACCTCAAGGTTGGCGAGGCAGCCCTTACGGGTGAGTCGTTGCCTGTGGAGAAGACGACCGGGGCCATCGACCATACCGTAGAGATTGGCGATAGAGAGAATATGGCATTTAGCTCTTGCTCCGTTACATACGGTCGTGGTCGCGGTATCGTGGTTGCCACGGGCGAAAAGACGGAGGTGGGCAAGATTGCCACGATGATTGACTCGGTGGGCAACCGTAAGACACCTATGCAAGAGCGCTTGGATAAGTTGGGCAAGTTCCTCGCCATCGCCGCTCTGGCTATCTGCGCCATTATCTTCGTTGTGGGCATCGCCTATGGCAACGACATCGTTACGATGTTTATGACCGCTGTGAGCCTTGCAGCAGCAGCCATTCCCGAAGGTCTACCTGCAGTGTCGACCATCGTCTTGGCTATCGGTGTCCAGCGCCTTGCCAAGCAGAACGCCATTATTCGCAACCTTCCTTCGGTCGAGACCTTGGGTAGCACAACGGTTATTTGCTCCGACAAGACCGGTACGCTAACCCAAAACCGAATGACCGTAACGCATATATACACCGAGGGTGCACTATCAACAAGCGACAAACTAAGCGACACAGCTCAGCTCCTTACGCGCATTGCGGTATTGGCTAACGATGCCAAGTTTAGTCGTACCGCAGAGGGCGCAACAAGCATTGGCGACCCCACGGAGACCTCGTTGGTAGACCTTGGCGCTAAGCACTCGCTGTTTAAGGACGAGTTGGAGGCCGAGGCAGAGCGTGTTGCTGAGATTCCGTTCGACTCGGAGCGCAAGCTGATGACAACCATTCATCGCACCGAGGGTGGCCTGATGGTGGCAACAAAGGGTGCTATGGACGAGTTGTTGCAGGTGTGCAAACGCATTGTCGATGGTGGCAAGGAGCGTGATATTACCGCCGAGGACATCGAGCGCCTAAAACGCGAGAACGAGGCTATGGCAAATCAGGCGTTGCGCGTCTTGGCTATGGCATACAAAGATATTGATGCTGTGCCTGATGAGGTTACGCCCGCCAGCATAGAGCGCGACTTGGTATTTGTCGGTATGGTCGGCATGATTGACCCACCACGCGAGGAGGTCAAGGCATCGGTAGCGGAGTGTCGCAAAGCGGGTATTCGCCCCGTGATGATTACGGGCGACCACCGCATCACAGCGATGGCTATTGCTCGTGCCTTGGGTATTATGCTCGATGGAGATAAGGCACTCACTGGCACGGAGGTCGAGGCGATGAGTGACGATGAGCTATACGAGGCAGCAGCAACGGTAGCCGTCTTTGCGCGTGTTGCTCCCGAGCATAAGGTGCGCATAGTGAAAGCCTTTCAGCGTCGTGGCAACATTGTAGCGATGACGGGCGATGGCGTGAACGATGCCCCCGCTCTGAAGCTTGCCGATATTGGCGTTGCGATGGGCATCACTGGCACAGATGTCTCGAAGGAGGCCTCGGATGTGGTATTGGCGGATGATAACTTCGCCACCATCGTATCTGCCGTAAAGGAGGGTCGTCGCATCTACGACAATCTGTTGAAGTCTATCCAGTTTATGCTTTCGACCAACCTTGGCGAGATTATGGTATTGTTCACAGCGGTTATTGCCAACTGGGCTACCCCGCTGCTTCCGATTCACATCCTCTGGATTAACCTTGTTACGGACTCGTTGCCCGCCTTGGCGCTCAGCGTAGACCCCGCAGCCCACGATATTATGTCGCGTAAGCCCCTCGACCCCAAGCAGGGCATCCTCACTCGTTCGTTGGCGCTACGCATCGTATTGCAGGGTGTGATGATTACCGCCTTGGTGCTCTGGGCATATAATATAGGTATGGAACGAGGCTTGGATGTGGCACGCACGATGACCTTCGCCACACTCGCATTCTCGCAGATAACGCTGATTTTCAGTATTCGTTCAGGTATGGAGAATGCCTTTAGCACACTCTTCTCGAATCTTCTGTTGTGGGGTGCGATACTCTTTGTTGCGGTGCTTATGGGCGTGGTGCTCTTTGTGCCAGCGTTGCAGGGCATCTTCCATATCGCAGAGCTAACCTCCACAGAGTGGCTATGGGTTGCAGGGCTCTCGTTTGCTCCGTTTGTAATAAGTGAGATTGTTAAGCCGATAGCAAAACTCTTTGCACGATAGGTACAGAAATTGCTGTTTTCCCCAAGAAAACAGCAATTTTTTATGAAGGTAAATACTGGTAAGGGTACTATGCCCCTTGTGGCATTGGTTGCTATATGGTCGGTGTCGGCAATTGTGTCGTTGCCTGGTTTGGCGGTGTCGCCGATTCTCGATAAGTTGGATACGATATTCCCTTCGGCAGGGCGGTTGGAGGTCGAGATGTTGGAGTCGTTGCCCTCGCTGATGATTATTCCCTTTATGCTGATTGCGGGTCGTCACTCGGTCAAGGGCAACAAGATTCGTATGTTGGTGCTTGGCACAGCGATATTCCTAATCTGTGGCATAGGCTCGATGCTCTCACGCTCGCTGGTCGAACTAATCGTGTTGGGAGGCTTGATGGGCATCGGTGCGGGCATCATCATTCCGCTATCGACAGGTTTGGTTGTCGATTACTTTACGGGCAATGAGCGCGTTAGGCAGCTTGGCATAAGTTCGGCTATCAACAACCTTACATTGGTCGTCGCTA
>JAGBYO010000158.1 GCA_017628735.1 Alistipes sp.
GAGCATATTCCCCTTTGGCGCAACCTTGCTGCAAGGTTCGATGTCGCTGTGCATCGCTGCATTGCGGGTGGCAAGGAGCGCTTCCACTCCGTAAAGAATGGTCTTGATGCCCTCTCTTCGGAGGTTGAGTTTGTCGCTGTACATGATGGCGTGCGAGCCTTGGCTACCAAGAAGATGATTTTGCGTGTTCAGCTTGCTGCCGAGGAGATGGGTGCTGCAATCCCCGTAACGGAGGTTGTAGACTCCTACCGCCGTGTCGATGGCTCGGACTCCTATATCGTGCCACGCTCCGAGTTGCGCATTGTGCAGACACCCCAAACATTCTCTGCCTCGTTGCTCCGCCGAGCCTACGAACAGCCCTTTAGCGAGAGCTTTACGGATGATGCCTCGGTCGTTGAGGCGTTAGGCGCAAAGATTACGCTTGTCGAGGGCGAACGACGCAATATCAAGCTCACCACGCCCGAGGATATGGCAATCGCCGAACGACTGCTGGAAGAGTAGGAGAGTTGTTAGTGAACTATCTAATATCTAAAAACTAAATAGAAGAGCCACCCCTTTTCGGAGTGGCTCTCGCTATTTGCAACTATTCGGTGTTACTCGATAACAACCAATGGCTGGTCAGCCTGTACGGTGTCGCCCTCAGATATCAACAAGCCAAGAACCTTGCCTGCGAAGTCCGCAGAGATAGAGTTCTCCATCTTCATTGCCTCAAGAATCATAACCTCCTGACCCATCGCTACGGTGTCACCCGCCTTAACCTTAATCTCGATTACACGACCGGGAAGGGGAGCATTCACGGTCTTGCCATCGGCAGCCGTAACCTTGCGCTCTGCCGAAGCCTCAGCGCCGTTGTCCTCCATAGAGTCAGCAACCTCGATAAGGATAGCATCAGCAGCCACGGTATCGCCCTCGGCTACCAAAATCTGCTTCACGAAGCCAGCATAGTCGGTGGTAATTGAGTTCTCCATCTTCATAGCCTCGAGAATCATAACCTCCTGACCTGCCGATACCTTGTCGCCAACCTTCACCTTAAGCTCGATAACGCGACCAGGAAGCGGAGCGCATACGGTCTTGCCTGTTACGGGGCGCTTAGCAGCGGCACCAGCACCAGCCTTAGCGCTCTCAATCTCGATGATTACGCCCTCAGCCTGTACGGTGTCACCCTCCTTAACGATAATCTGCTTAACCTTACCTGCGAAGTCCGAGGTGATAGAGTTCTCCATCTTCATAGCCTCGAGGATAGCAACCTCCTGACCTACAGTCACGGTGTCGCCAACCTTCACCTTAAGCTCGATAACACGACCGGGAAGCGGAGCGCAGATGGTGTCGCCAGTGATAGGCTGAAGCTCCACCTTCTCCTCCTTCTTGAGTGAGGGGTCAGCAGCAACCTTCTCGGCATATGCAGCCTTCTTAACACCAGTGAGGTATGCCTTAGCCACCAAGGGGAACAACTCGAGCAAGAGCTCCTCCTTCTCGTTCTCGGCCAAGAGTACGCCACCAGCCTCCTCCAATGCGGGGTTGGGCTGCTTCTGATACTTCGATGTGTCGTAGGGGCGCTCCTCACGGAAACCACAAATCTTCTCGCGGAAGTCCTCCGAAATCTTCACGGGAGTACGGCCATAGTCACCCTTAACCAAACCTACAAACTGTGCCGACTTGTTGGTGTACATAGCACGACCTGCCTTCTCGTCCATAGCGCAGTTTACGGCCTGAGCACCTACAATCTGCGATGTGGGGGTTACGAGAGGGGGAAGACCCGCTGCCAAACGCACGGGAGGAATAAGCTCCATAGCACGGGGCAAGATATCCTCGGCGCCAAGCTGCTTGAGCTGTGCTACCATATTTGAGTACATACCACCAGGAATCTCAGCATCCTGAACGAGCTTATTGGGGGCGGGGAAGCCGAAGTATGCCTCGATAGCCTGCGAAGCAACCAACAACTCGTCCCAGTTCTCCTCCTTAGCAGCCTTCACGCAACGGTCGAGCAATGCATCAACCTCGGCAGGAACCTCGTCGGTGAGGGGGTTGAAGGGCTTGGGCAGGGGCTTCTCGGCACCAAATACCGACAACTCGAGCTCCTTGCGAATATCCTTCAACTGCTCGTTAATCTTTGCCACAGCCTCCATATTTGCGCCAAGCTCGATGCCCAACTTCTTGCAGAAGAGGTAGACGAGCTCAACAGCGGGAGCACCTGTGCCACCACCAAACCACCAGCAGTTGGTATCTACGATATCGACATCAGCAACGATAGCTGCGTATACCGAGCCAAGACCATAGCCGGGAGTACAGTGAGTGTGGAAATCGACAGTTACGCCAAGCTCCTTCTTCAGAAGTTTGATAAGACCGTTTACACGAGCAGGAGGAATCAAGCCCGACATATCCTTGATGGTAATCATGTCGGCGCCCAACGCCGCCATCTGGCGTGCCTTGTCCAAGAAGTACTCGTCGGTAAATACCTTCTCGTGCTCCTCGCCGTCGGTGTACTTGGGGTCTACGGTGTAACATACGGCGCAGTCAGCGATACCGCCATACTGCTTGATATACTTGATAGTCGACTTAACATTGTCTACATCGTTCAACGCATCGAAGATACGCATAATGCCCAAGCCACTCTCTATGGCGTTGCGCGAGAAACCGTCGATAATCTCGTCGGTGTAGGGTGCATAACCAAAGAGGTTACGACCGCGTGACAAAGCGGTGAGCTTCGAAACATCGCCCACGGCCTTCTTGATGGTCTCCAAACGAGTCCAGGGGTTCTCGTTAAGGTAGCGCATTACCGAGTCGGGCACTGCACCGCCCCATACCTCCATAGCGTAGAAGCCGGCATCCTTGTAGTAAGGAAGGCAGCGGTCTACCTGCTGCTGAGTCATACGAGTTGCAAACGACGACTGCTGGCCGTCACGCAAGGTAAGATCGCGAATTTTAAGGACCTTTGTCATAGTTTTAATTGAAATTGTAAGTTAGTTTTTTTAGGTTATTTAGTTTAGTTGTTTTCGCTTTCAGTAGGGGAGTGAAAACACTCTTCTGTTATTCGAATAACAAATTTAAACAAAATTTCCCAAAAAAACAAATATTTTTCTAAAAAAGTTGTTTGAGGGGGTGGCGCAGTCGATAGGATTGAATAGGGTGCAATAGGATTTTATAGGGTAAAGCGCTATCATCACTTACCTTATCCCTATTTTCCTATTGCACCCTATTGAGTCCTATTGAGTCCTATCGGGCTTTTGCCCGCAGGCGGAACGCCTGCAATCTCTTTGCTCTTTGCTCTTTGCTCTTTGCTCTTTGCTCTTCGCTTACTCCTCCACCGTCTGGTGCAAAATCACCCTCTCGATGGCACGCTCACATACGGGGCAGAACCTATCCGCTACATTGTTGCGCATACGGCAGACATCCACAGGGCGATAGATGCCCTTTGAGCGATAACCGCCACCTTCGTAGACGCCTACGGTGTAGTTCTTCGAACGCTCCTCTGTAACCTTTGTGGGTATCTCGATGCCAGGCTCTACCATATCTACCCACTTAGAATCGAAGTCGACAAGAGTGGTGATATTGGGCTCCCAAGGCTCGTGCTGAAGTGAATGCATCTCGTCGTTGTCTAAGTTACCCTCATAGAAATACTCGTCGCCCAAGCCGCCAAACGAGTGGCCAAACTCGTGTACAACGACGGGTCGGAAAGCGGGGTGGTGCGCCGTTGTGAGGGTGTAAGAGTTGTAGATACCGCCACCGCCGTATGTATCGGTGTTGGCAAGGATAATAAAGTGCTCACAAGGGATATTTGTCGCAAGGTCGTACATAGCATATACATTGCCCGATGTGAGGTAGCGCTCCATATAGAATGTCATAAAGTTAGAGCTTACGGCCGTTTCACGCCAAGCACCCTCCTGAGGAACGCTCACATTCGTGTCCTTCGACACGCTCTCCACAGCGATAAAGTTAAACTTCTCCTTATGGCTCTTGAAGGGCTCATACGATAGAATCTCATCGGTAGCAATCTGTGCATCAGCTAAGAATAGCTCTATCTCCTCGGCGGTGTAGCCCTCTGCCAAGAGCACCACATCGATAGCCTCCTTCGAGTCGCCACCACGGTGCAGATAGCGGTGGGGTAGAGCCTCCCACTTCGAACGGTCACGGATAAGGACATCATTGGGGTTGATGGTGTGCTTTAGACGGCTCTCCTTGCCCGTGTTGTCGCGCAATACAAGCTCGGCGGTAGCCTTTTCGCGAGGCATCGGAACGAGCAGTGTAAACTCAAAACTCTGCGTTATATCCTTCGCCTCGGGAGTTGTAATCCACTCCTGAAAGAGCGACGAGAACGAAGTCTTGTAAATCACCTTGCCCTCGGCATTGTAGAGCGTAAGGTCGCCATTGCCCATTAGAGGTACGCTGTCGAGGTTGGTGCGTCTGCCCCACCAGCCCTCGGTAGAGGAAAGGTTGTTGAGCGCCACAAACTGCTCTTGGGCATTACCTGCAAAGGTGTAGTCGATACGCAAGGTGCTATCCTCAAAATTCGTGTCAAACATCTGTGCCGAAAGGCTCTGAATACCAAGCACGGCAAGCAAACAAAATAGAAGTTTTCTCATTATAGTTTTAGATTTAGTTTCACATGGTGCAAATATAATAAAATTATAGTTATCTTTGCCCTACTATGAAACGATTTCCACTTATACTTATTATTTTTATATTGCTACCCGCCGTTGTTGTGGCACAGGAGTATCTTCAGCGCAGTGTGCGTGATTCGCTGACCAAGGCTATTCAGCGTATAACGCTTGCGGAGGTTGCTGGTAGCTATGCCAAGGTCGAGAGTGTGCGTGTCTCGGATAGCGAGAGCCCCACTGTCGAGGTGCGCGTATCCAAGGAGTTGGCCTATTTCCCGATGCGTGGTGAGAGCCTTCGCCGTATCTACGATGCTGTCGAGGAGAAGCTCCCAGAGAAGTATCGTCGCCACTCACTGCTTATCTATAGCGATGGTCGCCTTATCGACGACCTTGTGCCCGTGATGTATAGCCCTCGCCCCACGGGTGGTCGCTTTACCAACCGTGCTAAGACACCTCTTATCCGTCGCCTCTCGCGTATTGCCGAGCCCACCAAGGGTCTTGCCAACCGCCATATAGCCCTCTGGCAGAGCCACGGTCGCTACTTCAACAACACGACTGGCGAGTGGAGTTGGCAACGCTCCATACTTTGGGAGACGGTCGAGGATCTATATACCCAGAGTTATGTAATCCCATATCTTCTGCCGATGTTGGAAAGTGCCGGTGCTACCGTATTGCTTCCCCGTGAGCGTAGTATGCGTAATGATGAGGTTATTATCGACAACGACGAGGGTATCGACCCTACAACCTATACCGAACACAACGGCTCGGAGCCTTGGGAGTGGGGTGGTCTTGGCTTTGCCCACCTCCACGAAACATACCCCACGGGGCACAACCCCTTCCACGATGGCACAACACGCCGTGTGGCTACGACATCGGATAAGGATAACCTTAGCACGGTTTCGTGGGGTGGTGAGATACCCGTGTCTGGCGAGTATAGCCTCTATGTCAGCTACCGCACCGAGAAGCGCTCGGTGACGGATGCCCACTATACGGTGCACGCCTCAGGTGGCGACCGTGAGTTCTTGGTAAATCAGCGTATGGGTGGCTCTATGTGGCTCTGCCTCGGTGATTTCTACTTCGATGCGGGCACTTACGAAGAGCTTGTAACGCTCGACAACTACTCTGCAGAGGAGGGATATGTCGTAGCCGATGCTGTGAAGATTGGTGGCGGTATGGGCAATATTCGCCGTGATGTTCACCCCGACTTGGCGACCGAGGATTACGAATACCCTTCGGAGGTTAGTGGCTACCCCCGCTTTACCGAGGGTGCCCGCTACTGGTTGCAGTGGTCGGGCTTCGAGGAGGATGTCTACGCCCCCAAGGCGGGCAAAGATGACTATCGTGACGACTATATGTCGCGCCCCCACTGGGTAAACTGCCTTATGCGTGGCTCGGAGCGCTACGATGTTAAGCAACGCAAGCCTAAGCGTGGCGAGGTGGTGAGTGCTGGCAGAAACATTCCGCTCGACCTCGCCCTCGCCTTCCACTCCGATGCTGGCGTAAGACTCAACGACGATATTATCGGCACTCTCGGTATCTACTGCACCAAGGACGATGGCGGAGAGTTCGAAGATGATATCTCGCGTCTTCGCTCACGCGACCTTACCGATATTGTGATGTCGCAGATTGTCGCCGACATCAGTGCCAAGTATGAGCCCAACTGGACTCGCCGAGGTATGTGGGATAGAGCCTACTACGAAGCACGCATCCCCCGTTGCCCCACGATGCTCTTGGAGTTACTCTCGCACCAAAACTTCGCCGATATGCGCTATGGTCTCGACCCCTCGTTCCGCTTCGATGTCAGCCGTGCGGTATATAAGGGCATCTTGCGCTATCTCGCCTCGCAATACGCTACCGACTATGTCGTTCAGCCTTTGGCTGTTCGTGGCTTCTCGGCACGACTTACCTCGTCGGGCGCACGCCTTTGCTGGGAGCCTACCCACGACCCCCTTGAGCCAACGGCCAAGGCGGACTACTATATCCTATATACGCGCGTTGATGGTGGCGGTTTCGACTGCGGTCGTAGGGTAGATGCCACCTCGGTAGATGTCGAGCAGGAGGCAGATAAGATTTATAGCTACCGCATCACCGCCGTAAACTCAGGTGGTGAGAGTTTTCCTTCCGAAACTCTCTCTGCTTGTCGCCTCTCAGCCTCGCGTGGCGAGGTTATGGTGGTCAATGGCTTCGACCGTGTGGCGGCACCTATGAGTGTTCAGGGCGACTCCATTGCAGGCTTCTACAACCGCTACGATAGCGGTGCTGCCTATATCCGTGATATATCGTTTACGGGCGAGCAGGTCAATTTCCAACGCTCACTCTCGAAGGAGGAAAACGATGCCTACGCCCTCGGTCAGTCGTATAGCGACTACGAAACCGAGATTGTTGCGGGCAACTCGTTTGACTACCCCTCGCTCCACGGCGAGGCTATTGCTGCTGCGGGCTACTCCTTCTCATCCACTTCTCGCCTTGCTGTCGAGAATGGCTCTGTCGACCTCTCGGAGTATGCCGTTGTCGATTTGATACTTGGCAAACAACGCACAACAACCATCGGTCGTGGAGCCTTTGAGCCTCGTTTTCAGGCCTTTGGCGAGGCAATGAAGTCGGCACTCCGCAACTATGCAGCCAACGGTGGAAACCTCTTTGTATCGGGTAGCTACGCCCTTAGCGACCTTTGGCACTCGCCACTCGCTACGGATGATGACCGCACATTTGCCAACGAGATACTCCACGCCTCGTTTGGTGGCGATATGGCAACCCAACGCGGAAAGGTGCGTATGCCAGTATCGAAGTTCTCTGCAACGACCCACGACTTGGAGTTTACCACCGAGCTAAATGCCGATATCTACTGCGTAGAGTCTCCCGAGGTTGTCCGACCCGCCGATAAGACGACACAGACAATCCTTCGCTACCGCTCCAACAACCGCTCTGCCGCCACCGCCTATCGTGATGACTACGGCATTGTGCTCCTCGGCTTCCCCTTCGAAACCATCACCTCCGCCGACTCCCGCAACCTCTTGATGAATAAAGTGTTAAATTATTTTATGGAATAACTATATGCCTCTTTCGCGACACACGATAAAGACGATTTCTATGCCGTTGGCGATGGTGGTGGGTGCGTTGTTGTGCCGACCATTGGCGGCGGTTGAGTTAGCGAGTGGCAATATGCTGACCCCCTCGCTGATTGGTGCGATGCTCTTTTTGACCTTCTGTCGTGTCGATGTTCGTAAGATGCGACCCCGGTGGATTCACCTCTGGATGCTCCTCTTTCAGTTTGTTGGCTCGGTGGCGGTATACCATCTTGTCGAGCCGTTGCTTGGCGAGGTTGTGGGGCAGGGTGCTTTAATATGCGTTTTAGCCCCTATCGCTATGGCGGCGGTCGTTATTGGCGGTATGCTCGGTGCGAATGTTACGACGATGGCGACATATAGTCTTATCTGCAACCTTATCACCGCCGTTGTTGCGCCCACGATTCTACACGCCTATGGCACAGGTAGTTGCACCTTCTCGGAGATTATCGCTCGTGTAGCACCCACGCTTATCGCCCCCTTTGTCCTTGGGCAGATGTGTCGCTACTTGTGGCGCCGAGGTGCCGAGTGGTTTGAACAACACTCACAGCTATCGTTCTACTTTTGGCTATTTTCGCTAATCTTGGTTATCGGTCGCACCACCTGTTTTATCCTCGACACCGAGGCTGACCCCTTTGTCGAGGTCGAACTAGCCCTTGTGGCACTCGTTATCTGCCTTGTGCAGTTTACCGTTGGTCGTGCCCTCGGTCGTATGGCAGGTGATGTTGTCGCGGGTGGTCAGTCGTTGGGTCAGAAAAATACGGTCTTGGCGGTATGGATGGCACTCAACTTCCTCGACCCCGTAGCCTCTGTTGCCCCTACCGCCTATATCGTCTGGCAGAACTTCGTAAATAGTTATCAGATATATAAGAAGAAATAGGGAAGAAGTTGCCTTTCTCGGCTGCTTTGTCGTTACGCTTGCGCTCGATATCCTCACATACGCCAAGGTATGCTGCGGTATCTCGCGCTACGCAAGCCTAAAATCAGCCGTCGCTATGCAACTTCTTTTTTTATAGGATGCCTTTCTCGGCTGCTTTGTCGTTACGCTTGCACACCTATCTCTCTTCTACTTGCTTCCAATAGCGAGCAGTACCATACCTACAATTATCAGCGCAAGGTCGAGGGCTTTGTGTTTGAGGTTCTTTTCGCCCATAAAGAGTGCGCCGGCAAGGAAGGTTACGACAACCGACGAACGGCGTACCATCGACACCACGGCAATCATCGACTCCGCATCATCGAGGGCGTGGTAGTAGCAGAAGTCAGCCACCGTAACAAATATCGAGATTAGGGGTATTGTCCAGCGCCAAACAAAAGGCTCTGCATTACGGCGTGGTAGCCATATTATGGCGCAGATAATTAGCATCATAGCAAACTGATAGATGCCAAACCAGCTCTGCACAAAGATAGGTCCTATACCGCAGTTTGCAATCAAAAACTTATCGTACAAGCCACTCACCGCACCGAGCAACATAGCGGCAAAGAGTGCCCAGACATAGCGGTTGCTGCGGAAATCGATGCTCTCCTTGCGCCCCGCCACCGAGAGCAGATAGAGCGACAAAATCGTAACCAAGACGCCCGCCCATTGCCACGGATTGAGCCTCTCGCCAAAGAGCAGTATAGCACCCAACAGCACCACTACGGGGCGTGTGGCGTTCACTGGTCCTACAATGGTGAGCGGCAGGTGCTTAATGGCGTAATAGCCACACAACCACGAAGATAGCGTGATTGAGGCTTTCAGTGCAACAAGCAGATGTTCGCGGAGGCCATTGTCGTAGCCGTAGGCGTCCATCAGGGCTTTCGGACCAAACCACCCCGTGTCGAGGTGCGCATCGAGGATATAGGGTAGAAGCAACAGCGACGAAAATAGGGTGTTGAGCAGCAGCACGGGAATCACGGCATTGCCCTTCAACGACTGCTTCTTCGCAATGTCGTAGAAGCCCAAGAGTAGGGCAGAAGCAAATGCCTGAACGAGCCACATAACACCTTAGTAGATAAGCAGATTTGCGATAAGGAAGGTTGCCAACGAGAGGCTTGCCAAGGCGTTGAATGTGCCAAAGGCGATACCGATATTGCGCTGGCGTCGGGGTGTTACGATATAGTGCTCCGAGAGGAGTATCGCAGCAAAGATGGCGCAACCCACATATAGCAACCACGACTGGGGCTGATATGTGGCAAACACGGCCAAGAGAGCGATGCTCACCAAGTGGAGCAATAGGCTGATTATGAGCGATGTGCGTATCGAGAAGCGCGAGGGAATAGAGTGCAGACCACGCTTGCGGTCAAACTCGGCATCCTGCAGTGCGTAGATAATATCGAAGCCTGCGCACCAAGTCATCACGACAAGTGCCAATAGCCAGCACTCCACCGCCGAGGTGCCCGTAACGGCCATATATGCACCCACAGGAGCGATGCCGAGTGAGATGCCCAAGACTATATGTGCCAACGAGGTAAATCGCTTGCAGTAGCTGTAAAACATCACGACAAAGAGTGCCACGGGCGATAGCCAGCCACACAAGGGGTTGATGGTCGCAGCAACGGCGATAAAGAGTAGGGCATTGACCACCACAAACCACATAGCACCCCGAGCCGAAATCTTGCCTGCGGGAATCTCACGACCTGCGGTGCGAGGGTTCTCGGCATCAATCTTGCGGTCTGCCCAACGATTAAATCCCATCGCCATATTTCGTGCAAAGACCATACAGCCAACCACTTGCAAAAGGAGTAGCCATAGACTCTGCTGAGGCTCGGTGGTCTGCCAAGCATAGGTAAACGACAGCAATGCAAAGGGCATTGCAAATATAGTATGCGAGAACTTTACAAGTCGCAAATAGTCAGAAATTGTTGCCATTGAGTGGGAGAGTTGAAATCTTTATAAATGTATTTTCGTTAGCTCAAAGCCTATGGTGTGGATGTATGCCTCAATCTCTGCAGCACGCTTTGGTGAAGGACGCTTTCTGCCATTGATATATTGCTGCATAAGTGTCCTGTTGATGCCCATCGACTTGGCGAGCTGTGCAACATTAAGCATCGGGAAACGGTTGAACATCTCGCACACTGGATTGTCCCCCGGAAGACTATAATTGCGATGCTTTTCGTTGGCCACCTTTTGCTTTATTTTGTTGTCTTTAACACCTGACATATCTTACTAAATCTTTAATTATAAATAAGTTAGTATTGTCC
>JAGBYO010000159.1 GCA_017628735.1 Alistipes sp.
AATTATAACGAGCATCGCAATGGATAGATAACATCGTATTGCTAAAGTCCTGAGATATTGAGCATTTATCAGATGGAATATTCCAAAGTATGGCTGGATAAATCTTATTTTGTATGAGTAATGTGCGGAACTTATCTCTAATATCTTGTGAACTAAACTTTAAAACAATTGAAAATGGATGGTTGTTGTGAGCATTTGTATCAGCTGTTAATACCTTAATATCACAGTTTGTTAATATGTTTGCTACTGCGAGTTCCCAATTGCTCTTTTTTGTGCCGTACCACTTCTCGATGTCTAACTGAGATATAATATCAAAACTTTGTTTCGATATACTTGATATGGACAGCTTGTCGAATTCATTCTCTGTTCTGATGTATATCTCCCTAAAAAAATCTTTATCAACTATGTCCCCTTTTAAATATTGAGATTTTAAAGCCATTGCTTTGTATCTATCAGAAGCTAATTTCTCACACTCTGTAGTTTGTTTTGGCTTGGGTGGAAGCTTATGGCGTTTGGGAGACCATAGGATGCCACCGTCTGCAATTGGTAGTGTTTTTCTTAATGATGCAAAACACCAATCTGCATTACTATTTCTTGCCCAATCACTAATCAAATCGGGTGAGTGATCCTCAATAATTGCGCACTTGAGTTCGGTATGAGATTGGTCGTTTAACCCGAAGAAGTTAGAAATAACAATAGCCTCCTTATCGGAAACTGTAATCTTATTAAGAGCTAGGATTAGATTCTCAAATGGGGTATAGTCGTAAAACCTTACATTTGTATATGGCAATAACGCCTCTATAAATTCGTAACAATAATACGATGGCACCCATATGCACTCCCATTCATTGTTCTTGATAATATCAATCAAAGCCTGCCTACCATCAATATATAGATTGGCATCTCTATATATATCCAGTAAGGATTCTCCAATAGGGTAGTTGCAAGTGTGAAAATCTGACCCGAATTCCATTGTTACTTTTTCTTAAGTCTATCGCTAAAACCGAGGTCGTCGACCTCTTCCATATTTCCGGCACCCTCTCCAATATCGCTCCTTGTTAGAATCTTTTTGATGGTGAGGAAAATAATTTTAATATCTGTCTTGAACGAACAATTATCTACATACCAGACATCATATTCAAACTTCTTGCTCAATTTGCAGAGGTTTCTACCATTTACTTGTGCCCAACCGGTGATGCCGGGTCGTACCTCGTGACGACGAGCCTGCTCGGGGCTGTAGAGAGGTAGATACCGAACAAGCAATGGTCTTGGACCGATCAATGCCATATCACCTTTTAATACATTGATAAGCTGAGGTAACTCATCGATAGATGTCGAGCGTACAAAACGACCTACCTTTGTCAAGCGCTGGGCATCGGGAAGCAACTTGCCCTCCGCATCGCGCTCATCAGTCATCGACTTGAACTTGATAACTTTGAATATCTTGGCATCCTTGCCAGGTCGCTCCTGGGTGAAGAATGCACCAGCGCCCTTATTTGCTATAGTGAGCCAAAGTGTGATCACGATAAGTATCGGCGACAATACCAAAAGTGCAGTAAGCGATATCCAAAAATCAAAAAATCTCTTAAAGAAGTGTTTGTACATATCGGATTAGAGTTTACAATGTTTGACAATCGTGTTGTAGGTATGTTCCGTAGTATAGTTATTCATAAAGAAGTTGAATCCATTATCACCCATATGTTTGATATCTGAATTCAGCATTTTATTAACTGCTTCAACAAAATGCTCCACAGAATTACTGGGACACCAATAGCCATAACCGTTTTCCTCCGCCAACAAACCAGTATCACAATTTGGATCCGTAACGGCAAGGATAGGCTTGCGCTCCATTATGTAGGGCAGCAGACGGCTTGGGTAGTTGGGTATGGTGAAGCGATAATCCAGGAAAATTAGACCAACATCGCATGAAGATGCCAACTTATCGTAATCCTCCTTTGGTAAAGCCTTAAACAGCGATACAGCCGTCGGGTTGGTCTCGTCATACCAACTGCGCAACTTTGAATACTCTGTACCATTGCCGATAATCACAAAGTGGCAATCCTCGCGATGGGCTACAGCCTTCATGCACTCGATCAAGAATGGTATTCCTTGTGGCTTACCCATATTACCGCCATAGATAAAAATAGGTATATTCTTTGGCAAGTTATACTTCTCGCGGATCTCGGATGTGTAATCTATCCTCTGCTCGGTAGGTGCATCGTATGAGTTTGGGGCAATCTCGACTTTCGAGGACTCTACCTCTCTATTGTGTTCGATAAGATACCTTACATTTGCCGGGCTCATACAGCCAATGTAATCGGAAATGCGATACAGCAACTTCTCCTTTCTGCGGAATGACTTATAGAGCAATCCCTTAACTCCAGATTTAGAGAGCATACCGATATCAACTGCATTCTGTGGGAAGATATCCTTCAAAAGTAGGTATGTTACAGCCTGCGGATTCTGTTTCTTGGCATACTTAATCACCTTTGTGAAGGTGATAGGTGGAGTAGAGTATAGTACAAGGTCAAAGCTAATCTTGCCCCAATACTTCTTTAATGCTCGAGTGAATTGATACTCCATCAAAACTTGCCCGATACCCTTCTCTATAACATTTGTCTTTGTGAGATTTAGTGTGCGAACCCCAAGAAAGTGAAAACCTCCATCCTCAATAAGTTCGGTATTTCTCTTAGATCGCCTCTCATTGGGAGCAATAACATATACATCGTTACCTTCGTTTCTGAACTTACGAATGAGGTCGGAGTATATTCCGCTAACTTCGATATTTCGTAGTCCAGAGGACATCGTTAAGAAAAGGATATTCATAGGTCTCAGTTTTAGAATTTACGCCAAACCATCTTATTTACAACGCCTGTGTATGACTGGATCAACTTTACAACCTTAGTTGATACATTCTCATCTGTGTAGTTGGGAACAGGGATGCCGTTGTCATCATTCTTGACCATCTCCACAGCGGTGTCAACAGCCTGTAGCAGTGATTTCTCGTCAATGCCAGCCAATACGAAGCAACCCTTATCCAATGCCTCAGGACGCTCGGTAGATGTGCGGATGCAGACCGCGGGGAATGAGTGGCCTACGCTGGTGAAGAATGAACTCTCCTCGGGCAGGGTGCCACTATCGCTTACCACAGCAAAGGCGTTCATCTGTAGGCAGTTGTAGTCGTGGAAGCCGAGGGGCTCATGCTGGATAACACGAGGGTCAAGTTTGAAGCCGCTTGCTGCCAATCGATTACGGCTGCGGGGGTGGCATGAGTAGAGGATAGGCATATCGTACTTCACTGCCATCTTGTTAATAGCAGTGAAGAGCGATGTGAAGTTCTTCTCGGTATCAATATTCTCCTCGCGGTGTGCCGAAAGTAGGATATAGCGACCCTTCTCCAAGCCCAAGCGAGAGTGGATATCCGAGGCCTCGATATCGGCGAGGTTGTTATGCAGTACCTCGGCCATAGGTGAGCCTGTTACATATGTGCGCTCCTTTGCAACGCCTGATGCGTTGAGGTAGCGGCGTGCGTGCTCCGAGTAGCAGAGGTTGACATCCGAGATGATATCCACAATACGGCGGTTTGTCTCTTCGGGGAGGCATTCATCGAAGCATCTGTTGCCAGCCTCCATATGGAAGATGGGGATATGCAGACGCTTGGCACCAATAACCGAGAGGCATGAATTGGTGTCGCCCAAAACAAGCACGGCATCGGGACGAGTGGCAACCATCAACTTGTACGATGCGTTGATGATGTTACCCATAGTAGCACCGAGATCGTCACCTACAGCGTCCATATATACATCGGGATCTGCGAGTTTCAGATCGCGGAAGAATACGCCGTTGAGGTTATAGTCGTAGTTCTGACCAGTATGCGCTAAGAGGCAGTCAAAATATTTGCGACACTTATTGATTACCGCTGCCAAACGGATAATTTCGGGGCGTGTACCAACGATGATAAGGAGCTTCAAGCGACCATCCTCCTTAAACTTAACATCGCTAAAATCAAGCTTCAAATCCATAATCGATTTGTTTATATGTTTATTTTACAACTTTCTCAAAGAATGTATCGGGGTGGTTTGGGTCAAAACTTTCGTTTGCCCACATCACGGTTACTAGATCCTCGGTATCAGAGAGGTTGATGATATTGTGAGTGTAGCCAGGGAGCATATGTACAGCCTCAATTTTTTCGCCAGACACCTCAAATTCGATTACCTCATCACCTCCAATCTTTCGCTCCTGTA
>JAGBYO010000160.1 GCA_017628735.1 Alistipes sp.
ATATAGTTTGTAGATTTTTTGTACGGCAAGCGTAAGGTGTGCGATGAGATAGGCAAAAGGCGAAATTACCACATTTTTCCCTACTTTCTCCACCCCTTATTTCTGCCTTATGGGGTTTATTAACTACTAATACTTTTTTGCTTAATGGTGAACTCAAATTACATCATCGAGATTAAGAACATCACCAAGTCGTTCCCCGATAAGGTTGTTCTCGACGATGTCAGTTTGTCGGTAAAGAAGGGCGAGTTTCTCACTATTCTCGGTCCTTCTGGATGTGGCAAGACCACACTTTTGCGTCTGTTGGCAGGTTTCAACACCGCAACAAAGGGTGAGATTAGCATTGGTGGCGAGGTAATGACAGATGTGCCGCCACACCTCAGACCCGTAAATACGGTCTTTCAGCGCTATGCCCTATTCCCTAATTACAATGTATTCGACAATATCGCCTTCGGTCTGAAACTTCAGAAGGTCGACCGCAAGGAGATTGAGCAGCGTGTCAAACGCGCACTAAAGATGGTGGGTATGACCGACTACGAACACCGCGATGTGCAGTCGCTGTCGGGTGGTCAGCAGCAGCGTGTGGCTATCGCTCGTGCTATTGTCAACCGTCCACAGGTGCTTCTGCTCGATGAGCCTCTTGCAGCGCTCGACCTTAAGATGCGCAAGGATATGCAGATGGAGCTTAAGGAGATGCACCGCGACCTGGGCATCACCTTCGTATATGTCACACACGACCAGGAGGAGGCACTGACGCTCTCGGATACAATCGTTGTGATGAACGAGGGTAAGATTCAGCAGATTGGCACGCCCACGGATATCTACAACGAGCCTTGCAACGCCTTTGTTGCCGACTTTATTGGCGAGAGCAACATCCTAAACGCCACGATGGTACACGACCGACTCGTTAGGTTTATGGACAAGGAGTTTGAGTGTATCGACGAGGGCTTTGGCGAGAATACCGAGGTCGATGTCGTCATTCGCCCCGAGGATGTCTACATCATCCGTAATGCCGAGGCTGCGATGTTCACCGGCACGGTGCGTTCGTGCATCTTCAAGGGTGTTCACTACGAGATGTTTGTCGATACGCCCGATGGCTATGAGATTCAGATTCAGGACTACAACTCGTTTGAGCCTGGCACAGAGGTAGGCATGATGATTAAGCCTGCCGATATACATGTTATGCGCAAGGAGCGCACCGAGAACCATATCGAGGGTCGACTTATCGACTCTACACATGTCGAGATTCTTGGCGAGAGCTTCGAGTGCGCAGAAGTTGAGGGCATCGAGAGTGGTGCGAAGGTGGATGTGGCCTTCGACTTCTCGGCCGTAGAGCTTACCGACGACCCCGACGACGGTATCTCGTGGGGTACTATCCGCTTTATCCTCTACAAGGGCGACCGCTACCACCTCACCGTGCGCACCGACGATGGCGACGATGTATATGTCGACACCCACGATGTATGGGAGGATTTGGACGAGGTGGGTATCACAATCCACCCCTCGGCATTGCGTGTAACAACCATTAAGGAGTAGTTTCGCGAACCACTAAACGACACGAAAGATGAAACTATTCTCGCGCCGTCGCAACCTCGCACTACCCTATGCCATCTTCCTTGGCATAATGGTCGTTGTGCCTATGTTGCTTATCATCATCTACGCCTTTATGGGCAAGGCGGGAGGCTTCTCGTTGGAGAACTTCGAACGCTTCATCAACCAGCCCGAGGCGGCAAACACATTTATCTACTCGATAGGCATTGCGCTCATTACCACGATTATATGTATCGTCTTGGGCTACCCTGCTGCCTATATCCTCTCGCGCCTCAACGCCTCGTTGGCGAAAGTTGTGGTGCTTCTGTTCATTATCCCTATGTGGGTTAATGTCTTGGTGCGTACATTGGCAACCGTAGCCCTCTTCGACTTTATGTCGTTGCCGCTGGGCGAGGGTGCGCTAATCTTCGGTATGGTCTACAACTTCTTGCCATTTATGGTATACCCCATCTACAATGTCTTGCAGAAGATGGACCACTCGCTTATCGAGGCTGCCGAGGATTTGGGCGCTACACCCCGTCAGGTGTTCCTTCGTGTGATATTTCCACTCTCGACACCTGGCATCGTAAGTGGCATTATGATGGTCTTTATGCCCACCATCTCGACATTTGCCATTGCCGAGTTGCTCACGATGAACAACATCAAGCTCTTTGGTACGACCATTCAGGAGAATATCAACAACGGTATGTGGGAGTATGGCGCTGCGCTATCGTTCATTATGTTGATTATCATTGGTATAACCTCGCTTTTCACTGACTCGTCAGACGAAAATGCGGCTAACGAAGGATTGCTATGATGAAGAAATTTTTCTCGGCATCATACCTCGTTTTGTTGCTTGTGATGCTCTATGCCCCTATCCTTATCATCGCCATCTACTCGTTTACGGAGTCAAAGGTACTGGGTAACTGGACAGGTTTTTCTACCGAGTTGTATAACTCGTTATTCACGGGTGGTGTCAATAACTCGTTGATTGATGCTATCAAGAATACCTTTATTATTGCGTTTGTGGCGGCTACGGTATCTACCCTCTTGGGTACTATCGCTGCTATCGGTATCAACGACCTGAAGTACCGCAAAAAGCGCGTTATGAACTTTGTGAATAATATCCCAATTCTCAACCCCGATATTATCACTGGTATCTCGCTCTTCTTGCTCTTCGTCTCGTTGGGCATTACGCAGGGCTATACCACCGTTATCTTGGCGCATATCGCCTTCTGCACACCCTATGTCGTGCTTAGCGTTATGCCACGCCTTATGCAGATGAATCCCAATATCTATGAGGCGGCTCTCGACCTCGGTGCTACACCCTATCAGGCTATGCGCCGTGTCATCATTCCCGAGATTCGCCCAGGTATGATTTCGGGCTTTATCCTCGCCTTCACGCTCTCTATCGACGATTTTGCCGTTACGATTTTCACCAACGGAACAGATGGCTTGCAGACCCTCTCGACATATATCTATGCCGATGCCCGCAAGGGAGGTCTTACGCCCGAGTTGCGTGCGCTGTCGACCATTATCTTGGTTGTGGTGCTTGTCTTGCTGGTCGTTGTAAACTACCGTTCGTATCGTCAGGCGAAGCTTGCCGAGGAGCAGCGACAACAACTTAAACTTAAAAAATAGAGTACGCCGATGAGATACCTTACTAACTTATTTAAGCGCCTTGTGGCACTCTTTGCTGTGGTTGCTATGGTTACGGCGTGCGACGATGGTCGTAGCGAGATTCTCAAGGTCTACAACTGGGGCGACTATATCGACGAAGATTTGCTTGTCGAGTTCGAGGAGTGGTACTTCGAGCATACGGGCGAGAAGGTGGAGATTATCTACCAGACCTTCGACATAAACGAGGTTATGTTGGCGAAGATTGAGAATGGCCACGCCGACTTCGATGTCGTATGCCCCTCGGAGTATATCGTTGAGCGTATGATGCGTAACGAGCTATTGTTGCCTATCCTCACGCCCGAGTTTGAGGCAGAGATTAACGAGAAGAATATCAACTACTTCGACTGCGTATCGCCAGATATTAAGCGTGAGTTTTCGTTGCTTACAGCCCCTGAGGGTCAAGACCCCAACGACTATGCCGTGGGCTATATGTGGGGTACTACGGGCATTCTCTACAATGCCGACTATGTAACTGAGGAGGAGGCTCTGTCGTGGGATTTGATGTTCAACCCTCGCTTGAAGGATAAGATTTTTGTTAAGGATGCCTTCCGCGATGTATATTCGCCGATGCTTATCTACGCCAAGACTATCGAGGCACGCAAGGCGGGCACACTGGGCGAAGATGAGATGTTGCCGTTGGAGACCATCCACGCCCTGATGTACGACTCGTCGGATGAGTCTATCGCCTTGGTCGAGAGCTACTTAAAGCGCACCAAGGAGTTGGTAGCGGGCTGGGAGGCAGACTTCGGCAAGGAGATGATGACGCAGGAGAAGGCGTGGATTAACCTTATGTGGAGTGGTGATGCCGTATGGGCTATCGAGGAGGCAGCGGAGGTTGATGTAAACCTCGCCTATGCCGTACCCCGTGAGGGTAGCGTTGTATGGTTCGATGGCTGGGTGATACCGAAGTATGCCAAGAACGAGCGTGCTGCACGCTACTTTATCGACTATATGTGTATGCCCGAGAATGCTATTCGCAATATGGATGCTACGGGCTATGTGAGCGTTGTGGCTACCGAGGAGGTCTTGGAGGCTATGCGTGATGATGAGTTGGATACGGTCTGCGACCTATCGTACTTCTTCGTCGACGAGAACCACGAGCCTTTGGAGGGTTGCGACAGCGTGCATATCGACGATGTCTTGTATCCCGACCGCTCGGTTATCGAGCGCTGTGGCGTTATGCACGACTCGGGCGACCGCACCGACAAGATGCTCGAGATGTGGTCGAGGGTCAAGGGCGACAACCTATCTACTGGTATGCTTGTTGGCATCATCGTATTCTTCGTGGCGATGTTCGCTTGGGGCATCTGGCGCAAGGTCGATGCCTACCGTAAAAAGCAACACCACCTAAAACGCCGTCGTCACCAATACTCTAAAACTAAGAAATAACTACCGACAAACTAACCCAAACCAAAATAAAAGAGGTGGGTTCTATAAATTAGGTCGAGTTGATTTTGAAGAGTATTTTGAGGATATTTCTCATTTCTTACGGAGGGTGCAATGCGAGCATTGTAACCGAGCAAAAATGAGAAAGAGCCCAAAATAAATTCAAAAGCAACCGAAATAGAATCCGCCAACAACACAACTTATTTACTAATTTATAGAACACACCTCACAGATGACAAGAAAGTTTATTACACTTTTCCTTGCCACCATTGCGCTTGTTGTGTCAGCGCAGGCAACCACCCCCGCTACCACTAACGACCTTATGGCCGTAGCCACCACCGCACTTCCCACCGATGCCGCAGAGGCTGAGGATGAGGGACTCTTTTGGTGGGGCGCTGGCGCTAACCTTACGACAAACTACCTATGGCGCGGTTACGACCAGTCGTACTATGGCAATATGTTCGACCCCGCTATTCAGCCCAGCGTAACACTCGGCTTGGGTGCATTCTACATCGACCTATGGTATAACTTCTCGTCTTTGAGCACCTATCAGGAGTTGGACATGACATTCGGTTTCGATTACGAGAACCTCTCTATCGCCATCTACGATGTATGGTGCGACTATGGCAAGGCATTTTGGCAGAACGACTTCCTCGATGACGAGAACCATAGCCTCACGGCAACTATCGAATATACCCTCTTCGACCGCCTACGCCTGCACTGGGGTACCACATTCCTCCACTCGGCAGACTGGCTCTATAACGAGGATGGCTCAAAGAAGCGCCGTGCATTCTCATCATACTTCGAGATTGCCTATACTCAGCCCGTTAAGGATTTGTTCGACATCGAGATTTTGGCAGGTGCATCACCTTGGACAGGCCCATTCTGGTGTGCTGGCCCTCGCAAGCTAATTGATAATGAATATCAGTTGGATTTCGACAATATCCCTCAGGGCTTCAATGTAACCAACCTCTCGCTTACACTTAAGCGTGAGTTCACGGTTGGTAGCTGCACCTTCCCCGTAAACCTCGGTTACACCTTCAACCCCACAACTAAGCGCCACTACGCACTGCTTAAGGCGGGATTTTCATTCTAAAGCGATATACGAAACAGACAAAGAGGGCAAGGAGAATTTTCTCTTTGCCCTCTTCGTTTATGTAGCCTCTCACTACTCAACAAGCGTAAACGCTCCATCATAGTAGAGCGCAACGCCACCACCCTCGGAGTAGTAAAGATTGCTATTTAGCTTTATTACACCTCTATCTGCATCGTAGGCCTTAAACTGGCAGTTGAAGCCCCCGCAGTCGCTCTTGGCATACTGCTTACCATCGAGCGTAATAGTCATCGTTGGGTGTGAGCTGCCCGCCACAAAGTTGCCCTTCATAAGCCTATCCGCCCAACCCTCAGCGGGGTATGCCACCACATACTCGGCATCTGCCATACCCTCAACGGTCGTTACACCCTCCTTGCTCGACACATAGATATAATATGTCGTCGCATCACGATTATCCAGAACCACCGAAGCGGGCGTAAACAACTCAACATACCTATCCTCGAAGGTATCGGGGACAATCTCCACGCACTCGTTCTTCGTGCGGAAGGCCTCAACAGCGCAATATGTCTCAAGCACCTGCAACTCCTCGCAATCAATAGCGAGCGCACAGCTCATAGCCTCTCCGTCAAACGAGAAGTGCCCCTCAACACCCTCACGATTGTCGCTATCAATCAGATACTTATACTCATTACCCATAGGGTCAAAGAAGAGCAACTTAAACGAAAACTCCTCTTCGGTCGTCGCCAAATCAATATCGAAGCTCTCGCCAACAGGGCGACCTACCTTAAACTCAATATTTATCGTATCGTCGATATAGGCGTAGGTCTTGCACTTGGTGTAGCATATAGTGTAGGTCGTAACACCCTCGTCGTTATCGGCAAATACCGAGTTGGGCGTCATATCGAAGAACTTCTCACCGCCCCACTCAAACTTAAGGTAGTCGTCGACCTTGGGAGCTTCGGGAATCAATTGTGGCATCACCGCCTCAAAGGCGATGCTCTCACCACCCTCGGTGGTATACTCAGCCCACAACAACATATCGCCCGTGGCGAAATCCTCCTTAAAGCGTAGAGTACCTGCTGCAACGCCATGCTCCGCAGCCATATCCGTAATACGGTTGACCTTCGGCAATACCAAATCAAAGATATAAAACTCGTTAGTCGCATCGAGCGCCATAACATCTATCTCCACATTGTTGCCAATGGCCTGATAGAGTGTATCATCATCAATCGAGAGAAAGAGATATTGGTTGCTTTCGAGCATCTCCTCCATCGACGATAAGTCCTCCTTGGGCGACATAAGGAAGATATATTGCGCCACATCGCCAACATTGTTGATGGTATAGAAGCACGATTTAAGCATTGTCTTGCGCTCTCCCACCTTCACAAAGTTCTCCACAATCGTAGGCTCCTCGGGCTCAGGGTCGTCGGGCACAGGATTTTCGGGTGTAGGATTATCGGGCTGTGGCTCGATAGGTGTATCTGGCTCACAAGCAACAAATAGTGTGGCAACCAATGCCACCATCAAATATCGAAAAAAGTTCATAATGCAAAAGATTATAGACAAAGATAGGAAAAAAAGTTATTAGTTGTTAGTTCTTAGTTATTAGTTGTAGTAAAAATCATCAAAAAAACATTTTTAACTCATCGTAACTCATTTTAACCACAAAGAGATTTACCCCCTCACACAATATCCCTACCTATCTCGGCGTTATTATTGCACAACAACTAAAACACCGTTGCCTATGGAGTAAAAGATTGACGCTTGAAACTAAAACGATTATGATTATGAAAAGAGTATTTGTTATCCTTGGCGTAGTTGCTCTTTCGGCTGCAACTACCCTTGCCACATTGCGTGTGGCCAACACCATTTCAAGCGACAACACCCACAAGGTAGCCAACTCAGCATCACCATTTTCCGAGAACGCAACGACCGATGCAGTCTTTGCAGCAAGCGTCGTACCGGCGGAGTACCCCGACCTAACATACGCTGCCGAGAATGCCGTAAAGGCAGTGGTAAACATCGTGGCAACCAAACAAGTGGACTCTCGCCAATACTTCGACCCCTTCTTTGAGTTCTTCGGCTACCCCAGCGGTGGTAGCGAGCAGCAGCGTGAGGCAAAGGCTGGTGGCTCGGGCGTGATAATCTCGGAAGATGGCTATATCGTAACGAACAACCATGTTATCGAGGGTGCTTCGAAGTTGCGTGTTACGCTCCCCGATGGCCGTGCCTTCGATGCCAAGACCATAGGCTCAGACCCCGCAACAGATGTGGCGCTTATCAAGATTGAGGCCACGGGCTTGCCAACACTCCCCTTTGGCTCGTCTGACGACCTACGATTGGGTGAGTGGGTGCTCGCCATTGGCTACCCTATGGAGCTACAATCGACAATCACTGCGGGTATCGTATCGGCAAAGGCACGACAGCTTGGCGCGCTGAACAACCGCTACGGCATCGAGTCGTTTATACAGACCGATGCAGCGGTAAACCCCGGCAACTCTGGCGGTGCTTTGGTCAACACCCGTGGCGAGTTGGTGGGCATCAACACCATCATCAAGACCTCGACAGGCAGCTATGTGGGTTACTCGTTTGCCGTGCCCGAGACCATCGTGCGCAAGGTCGTTGTCGACCTCAAGGAGTCGGGCGTAGTGCAGCGTGCCGTGCTTGGCATCTCGTTCCGCGCTATCGACCAGCAGTTTATCGACGAGATGGGCGACACGAGCGACATAAAGGAGATTGGTGGCATCTATGTAGCCTCGGTTGCAGAGGGTGGCTCGGCATCCGAAGCGGGACTTCGCAAGGGCGATGTTATCCTCTCGGTAGATGGCGTTGCGATCAACGACTCGGCGACATTCCTTGAGCAGATAGGCAAACGCCGACCAGGCGATGAGATTACACTTCGTCTACGCCGTGGCGCAAAGGAGATAACCGCCAAGGCTACGCTTCAAAACAAGGCGGGTGAAACCTCGCTCCTCAGCCCCGAGAGCGTAGATGTCGAGGCAGCGCTGGGTGGCGTATTCGAGACCATATCGGAAAAGAGCGCCAAGGCACTCGATATTCGCGGCGGTGTGCAGGTGCTCAAAATCAAGCAGGGCGGACTACTGGAGCGTGCCCGCATCAAGGAGGGATATATCATCACCCATATCAACGACCGCCCCATACGCAGTGTCGACGACCTTATGCGCCTTACCGACAAGATTCGCTCTATCGACGGCGTATATCCCAACGGCCGAGCATCAAGCTATATGATTGTCGAGTAGTCGACTAAAAAATCGCAAACCGTAATAGGTATTTCTGGCCAAAAGGTGTCAGAAATACCTATTTTTTCGTAATTGTTATACTTTTGTAATACGATTTCTTAGCCACTCTCTTGGTAATTTATCTTCGAGATATTATCTCTGCTTAAAGTTTTTATGGTAGAACACAGACTTTATACCTTATATTTTGTTATTGCAAAGTTATAGACTGACGATAAGAGCGGCAACAAATTTATGTTAAAGAGTGTTAAGGCTTTTGTTAAATATTGTTAACAATTAGAGTATAAAACATATAAAGCTTTTGAATAGATTTTTCGGGTGTCCCAAGTTTTCGCTTTTTTGTTTGTATTCAGTGAGCCTTTTTACATCCCCCCACCGACTTTTGCTGGTGATCCGGAATTTGCAGGTGATCCGATGTTTCAGTGAGCCACTTGTGACGACCTATGCGATAACAAAAAAACGGACAACCGAAGTTGTCCGTTTGAGTAGTGGATAGGGGATTCGAACCCCTATGTCGTGCGTGAGAGGCACGTATCCTAGCCCTTAGATGAATCCACCATTAAGCTTTGTCATCAGTTTGTTTCCTTTTGACGATGCAAATATACAGCCTTTTTTTTATTCTCCAAAACTTTTTACAATTTTTTTTTATTTTTTTTGAATTTTATAGTAAAAATCGTTACTTTTGTGAAACAAATATCCAAAACTATGCAAAGAAACCTACTTTTATCACTTATATTAGTTGTAGTGTGCTCAACAATTTTTGTTAGCTGCAACCGAAAAAATAGCGACGGAGCACCTCTTCCCCGTTTCGAGGAGTACACCTACGACCACCACAACGAGGGAGTATCGCGTACTGTTATTCTCTTTCAGCGCATCAAAAATGCCGACAAAAGCGATGCTCTTGCCATAATCGACACCGCAAACTATCGCCGCACCTTTGCCGAGCGCATCGACGAAAACTCCGAAATCTTCGACCTTGATAGCATTGCCGAGGCAATACAAACAGAGATAAGTGAGGAGGGTGAACTTGTGGGTGTGGAGTGTGAGTACCGCATTGAACAGGTGCCTATCCTTGTGCGTGAGGGTAGAGTGGCGTGCTTCGAGACATCGTACTTTGTATTTTTGGGTGGCGCCCACGGCTTTGAGTCGCTTATCTACGACTGCTACGATGTTGCAACAGGTAGTCTTTACGATTTCAGCTATCTTGTCGAGGATGAGTGGGGCGAAGCGATGCGTGCACTTATATATAATAAGGTACGCTACGAATATGGCGAGGCTGTATTCACGGATATCTCACCCGAGAATATCCATATTCCTGAGTCGGTGCTAATTACAGAATCTGGACTGATGCTCGTCTACCAACCCTACGACATAGCACCCTACTCCGAGGGCATACTCTCTGTGGAACTTAGCGACGAGGCAATCGCCGCAACGGGCGCTCCTTTGGTGTGGATTAAGGACTTCGAAGTCGCAGATAACGAATAGCTAATAATTTGATATTCAACATATTGACAATATCATCATTTAATGTTTGTAAAAATTTTTAAATAAAAGTTTGCACAAGAAATAAATTTGTATTACCTTTGCACACGCAAATAAGGAAAATCGGTCGTAACGACCATTTAACGATACATCGCGGGGTAGAGCAGTTGGCAGCTCGTCGGGCTCATAACCCGGAGGTCGGAGGTTCGAGTCCTCCCCCCGCTACCATAGAGGAAATCCAAATCGGATTTCCTCTTTTTTTATGGTAGCGGGGGGAGGACTTGTGTCCTCAACTATATATACAATCCCTCCAAACCTCCCTTTGATAAGGGAGGCTTGTGGCAAGGCGTTGCCTTGCATTGCTATGCAATCGTATACCCGTTTTTTGTTTTGCGTGAAACGGTGTTGGCTGTGGGATAGTGCTAAGACCATTAAGACCTTAAGACAATAGGATTATTTCTTATCGCCTTTTCTTCTTTTCGTCTTATCTTCCTATCGTCTTAATTGTCTCTGTGGTTTCAGTGGTCTCTCTCGTCTCTCCACAACATCTTTCTACCCGTTTAGGTAATAGAAACTAAAATGGCAATTTAGCCCAATAATTAATCTATTTATCTAATATAGTAGCAGAGATGCATTGCA
>JAGBYO010000161.1 GCA_017628735.1 Alistipes sp.
AAATACAAGGGTTATACCATCGAGATTACCGACCTCCCGGGCACCTACGCCCTCTCGGCATATTCGCCCGAGGAGAAGTATGTGCGCCAACACTTGGAGGAGAGCACTCCCGATGTTGTGGTCAATACTATCGTTGCATCAAACCTTGAGCGCAACCTCTACCTCACGACCGAGCTTATCGACATCAGCCCCAAGATGGTCATTGCGCTGAATATGTACGACGAGTTGGAGCGTAGCGGTGCTAAGTTCGACCACGAGGCATTGGGTACGATGATTGGTATACCTATGGTGCCCGTTGTAGCACCCTCGGGTCGTGGCATCGAGGCGCTGTTGGATAGCATTATCGCCGTTCACGAGAACCGCGATGCGCGTGTTCGACATATCCACATCAGCTACGGCTCGGTTATCGAGGAGCATCTTGAGTCGCTTAACCGCGATATGCGTGAGCACCGCGAGGAGCTAACAGCACTCTTCCCACCTCGCTACTTCGCCCTAAAGCTTATCGAGGGCGACAAGGAGATAGAGAAGATGCTCTCGTCGTCGCCTCGCTACGCTATCTGGCGTGATATGGCAGAGCGTGCCCGCACCCATATCGAGGAGGCTCTCGACGAGGATATCGAGACGGCGTTGGCAAACCAGAAGTATGGCTTTATCTCGGGAGCGCTGAAGGAGACCTACGAGGCTGTCGAGCGTAAGCGAAACACCATTGGCGATAAGATAGACGCTATCGTCACACACCGCATTTGGGGCTTCCCTATCTTCTTGGCGTTGATGTGGCTTATGTTCTACTGCACCTTTGCACTTGGCGCTTATCCCCAGGAGTGGATAGATATGGGCGTTGCTTGGCTCTACGACACCGTGCACGGTGCCATGGGCGAGGGTGCGCTACGCGATATGCTCTGCGATGGTGTTATCAGCGGTGTTGGTAGCGTGCTTGTCTTCCTGCCCAACATTATGATTCTCTACCTCTTTATCTCGTTCCTCGAGGACTCGGGATACTTGGCTCGTGCAGCCTTTATTATGGATAGAGTGATGCACCGAATGGGTGTTCACGGCAAGTCGTTTATCCCTATGGTTATGGGCTTTGGCTGTAATGTGCCTGCTGTGATGGCGTGCCGCACCATCGAGTGCCGTACATCACGCATCATTACGATTATGGTCGTGCCCTTTATGTCGTGCAGTGCCCGTCTGCCTATCTTTATGATGATTGTGGGCACATTCTTTGCCGACTATGCTGGCACGGTACTCTTCTTGCTCTATCTTCTGGGTATCGCTATGGCGGTTGTCTCGGCACGACTTATGCGTCGCTTTATGTTCCGCGAGCAGGAGGCACCCTTTGTTATGGAGTTGGCACCCTACCGCGTACCTACTGCCAAGACCACCGTTAGACATATGTGGAGCAAGTGTGCGCAGTATCTGAAGAAGATGGGTGGACTGATTCTTATCGCCTCAATCATCGTTTGGATGCTTAGCTACTATCCTCGCCCCAAGTATAACAACGACAATGTCAGTGCGCCAAACTACGAGCTATCGTATATGGGCTATATCGGCAAGTTCTGTGAGCCAATATTTGCGCCTATGGATATGGAGTGGGAGGCTTCGGTGGCACTACTCTCTGGAATACCCGCAAAGGAGATTGTTGTGAGCACGATGAATGTGCTATATGCTCAGCCCGGCGACAAGGCACCGGCATCCGATGATGAACTCTCGGAGAGCGTGAGCGAGCGTATTGCAGGCAGTATGTCTACGCCTACGGCTGTTGCGTTCTTGATTTTTGCGCTGTTGTACCTGCCTTGTATCGCTACGATTATGGCGATTGTTTCGGAGCTTAACTGGAAGTGGGCGCTTGGCTCGGCACTATATAATACAGGTATCGCCTGGGTTGTAGCGTGGTTGGCATTCCATATAACACAACTCTTTGTGTAGTATGAATTGGCAGGATATCGTTGTCGCCATCATCTGCGTTGCAGTTATCTTGGCGGCACTACATAGAATATGGCGTTTCTTCCGTTGTCGCGATAAGTCGCGCTGCTCGTCGTGCTCGAAAGAGTGCGGAATGCGGAGGAGGGAATGAGCGCCACCGATAGCGAATGTATAAAAATTGAGCATTTAGTGAAATTAAGAAGAGCACAATCTACATTTATCATCAAGCTCTCCAAATTTCCTAATAAACCACTTACCAGAGCACTACGACCCAATTTCTTGTCAAAAGGTAGTAGATACAACGCTCGGCAAAAAAAATGCGGATGGGCTGTACTGAGAGTACTGCTCATTCGCATTTTATTTTGTTAGCGGCAGTAGATGCTGCCTTTTCACAAGAAATTAGTTTTCTTGCTGTTTTAGGTCATTCTTGTGCATCATTCGACGAATGGTCTGCGCAAGCATATGAGGCTCGATATTGCGCTTAATAACCGAGTCGTGAGCAACAGAGATACCACCTGTCTCCTCCGATACGGCAATCACAATAGCATCTGACACCTCGCTCATACCAAGGGCTGCACGGTGGCGCATACCGTAAGACTTTGGCACCTCCTGCTGTGTCGAGGGAAGAACGCACTTGGCAGCAACTACCCTGCTACCGTTGATTACAACGCCACCATCGTGCAAAGGTGCATTCTTAAAGAAGATATTCTCCAAAAGAGGCGTAGATACCTGAGCATCAATAGCGATACCACTCTCAACGACCACGCTAAGGTCGCTCGACTGCTTGATGATAATCAGCGCGCCAACCTTTTCGGCTCCCATCTCCTGACACGCCAAAACGATAGGCTGAAGGTCGATATCGTCTTGCTGCTTGCGGTTGCGGAAGTTAAAAATCTTTGAGAGGAACTCAAACCTACCGCGCTGACGACCAATAACTTGCAAGAAGTGGCGAATCTCAGGTTGGAAGATAATGATAATAGCTATTACACCGACCGAGATAATCTGCCCGAGGATTGTCGAGAAGAGCACAAGGTTGAATGTTGTGACGAGAATCCAGAGCAGGTATATCATAAAGATACCTGTGATGATATAGGGTGCGCTTGTGCCCTTCATTGCGCGGAATAGCGCATAGAGCAACGACGACACCAATATAATATCAATACGGTCGACGAATGTGAACGGTATAAATCCCATCGTAAACTATCTTCTAAAGGTTTATCTTCAACTTTTTCGGGTAGCGACAACGCTCCCTCGATTATCATCAAAATAATATGCGAAGGTAGTAAAAAAATTACCGACTTACAAATGTAAATCGGTAATTTAGCTTATTTAATCTTTTAATTTACTCTGCATCAGCGCTATCGGCAGCGTAGAGCTCGTCAACCTTCTTGAGTACAATGTCAGAGATATTGAGCGAAGGGTCAGCATCAACAACAGACACTGCATTGAGAATCATCTTGTAGCGACCATCGGCGTTAATCTCGGCGATTGCACGACGAGTGAGGTCCTGGAACTTGTTCATCAACACCATCTGCTCCTCTGCCAAAGCCTGCTCCTCGGTCTGAAGAGTCTGAGCCTCAGACTGCATAGTAGCCTGAAGGTTGTTTACACGGCTCTGAATCTTAGCACCCTTATCCTGCAACTCCTGCTGCTTCTGCTGAGCGTTCAAGGTGGTGATAAGACCCTTCTGGTAGTCCTCCTGAAGCTTTGCAGCATCGCTCTCCAACTTGCTATACTCGGCAGCAAGACCCTGCTCCTTCTTTGCCCACGACTCCTGTGAGGTGGTCATCTTGGTCTGGAATGCAGCCATCTTCTCCTCAAGGCTCTTACCCTCCTTAGCGTAGAGGGCGCTGGTTGCCATCATATAGTCGAGGTCAACAAATACTACATCGCCACTTGCCACGCACTCAACAGCACCTGCCTCCTGTGCCTCAGCCTCTACTGCGGGCTCCTGCTTCTCATTACCACCACAAGCTACGAGCATTGCCGATAGCGAGAGGGCAATCATATGTGATTTTTTCATATTTTTATACTCAGTTTTTAGTTAATTTTCAGTTTCAAAACACAAAGATATGAAAATTTATTTACTTTTGTAAAAGTTTTTAAGATAAATTTTAGCTCTATGTACGAATATATATCTGGTCGTGTTGCCGAACTCGCCCCAACATACGCCGTAATCGAGGCGGCTGGTGTGGGCTACTACATCAATATTTCGCTCAACACCTACTCCGAAATCGAGCACGAAGAGAGTGTGCGCCTATATGTTCACTTCGTGGTGCGCGAGGACCAGCAGCAGTTCTTCGGCTTCTCGACAAAGGTTGAGCGTGAGCTCTTCCGTCAGCTCATCAGCGTTTCGGGCGTAGGTGGCAACACCGCACGAATGATTCTCTCGACCTACTCGCCACGCGAGTTGCAGAATATCATCGCCACCGAGAATGCCGTATTGCTCAAGAATGTCAAGGGCCTCGGCTTAAAGACTGCGCAGAAGATTATCGTCGAGCTCTCGGGCAAGATGATTGAGCTTGGCGCAAGCGACCTTATGCTCTCGCCCACAGAGAAGCAGTCGCGTTCGGAGAGCTACGACGAGGCGTTGGCTGCATTGCAGATGCTCGGTTTCCAGAAGGCTGCCTCGGAGAAGGTGCTCACCGCCCTCTTCAAAGAGTCGCCCTCGATGCCCGTAGAGGAGGCGGTGCGTATGGCACTCAAGCAGTTATAGTCCTACGGACTAATGCAAATGCAAAATTTTCGAAAATAAAATAGCGAGGTTGCAAAATAATTGTTAAATTTGCACGATTATATGTATATGAGAACGAAGAGAAACATAGCTTTCTGGGTGGTTGCGCTTGTCGCTACCCTATTCGTCGTATCGTGCAGCAACGACACCGACACGGTGCTTACCTCGCAGCAGAACTCTATATCGAAGTACCTTGAGGGTTCACATCAACCTCGTCTAATCCCTGAGTCGGAGATATCGTCATCGCTCGACAACGAGCCCGAGTATTATGAGCAGTGGGGATTGGATCTCTACCGCTATATCGCCACTCGCTATGCCGAGGGTCGTGACACGAAGCCTACGGTAGATTGGGACTCGACGATAACAATCTCTTACTCGGCATATATCTTTACGGGTAGCAAGCCCGCTATTTCGAGCCTCTACGCCACCAACGAGGAGGACAAGATTGAGGAGCTCAAGAATTTAGGGCTCAACACCTCGTATGAGTGGACCACCGACCCATTGGAGATCACCATTGGCGAGAGCGAGATTTTGAAGGGTTTGGAGGAGGCGTTGCCCGAATGTAAAGAGGGCGATACGGTGGAGATTTATATGACCTTTACGAAGGCGAACGGCAACAACTATGTGGGTATGGTGCCTGCAAAGTCTGCCGTAGTATGGATTATCAATATCCTTAGCGTAACGAATAATTAGCAGAATATGAAGAATATAGCACGATATCTTATTATAGCCGCTGGCATCATCATAGGCTTTGCGTGTGTCAAGGAGCCCACGATGAGTGCCACCGAGATTGAGCAACGCTCACTCAAGGCGTGGATCGAGAAGTATCACCCCGAACTTTTGGAGAACTATCAGGAGGAGGGTGGCTACTATGTAGAGGTTCTCGACCGAGGTGTTCAGGACTCGCTACCCATTACGGGCAAGGATGCTTGGCTGTGGGTAGATTTCACAGCGCGTGACCTTCAGGGCAATGTCTGCGAGACCCGTAGCTGGGAGCTCGCCTTGCAGCAGAACACCTACAACAACCACACCCACTACACCCCCGTATTCCGCTTTAGCGGCAAGGATTCGCACACCCTGCTTGAGGGTAGCTATCTTGCCGTGTTCAACAAGCTAAAGATTGGCGACGAGGAGTTTGAGGCTCGCTATGGCACACGCCTACGCCTCTATCTACCCTCGACCGTGACATCGAGCAATACGGGCGGTACAGCAGATGGTGGCTATGAGGGTCAGTACTCACTTGATGGCAACAAGCCCGCAGTTGTGGATATGACCATCTACGGACATATCGCCAACCCCGTGGCATACGAGGGCAACCGCGTAGATTCGTTTGCCAATATCAATGGCGGTCTCTGCACCGAGCACAAGGCAGCGCCCAAGGAGGATGAGGAGAGTGCCGAGAAGAGTATGCGCCGCCGCATAACACGCGCCGATAGCGAGGATGGCGAAGAGGAGGTCGACACACGCCCCTTGGAGTTCTACGATGGTCGTTGGCATCAGCCTATCGACACCCTTGCACAGCTCTATGTCAACTATGCCTACTCACCTGCACGCAACACCTTTGATTATAACGCTATCGGTGTTGATACCTTGATGTACCCCAACGAGAACGGCTACGATAAGGGCAAGATTTATGGCTCAACAACGCTTGCCGATATCGACCGCCGTATCAACGAGGCATTGGTCGAGCGTTTTGGCAAGGGCATCACCTACGATGAGGTTTTGGAGGCAGACTCGTTGCAGACCAAGGCTACGGCAAATGTCTGGTATATCGGTCGTTTCCTCGATGGCTATGTCTTCGACACCAATATCGATGAGGTAAAGGAGATTGTCTTTGGCGATGTAGGACAGGAGGGCGAGGCGTTGTCGTTCGAGACCAAGGAGCCCTTGGAGAACGACTATATCTTGGCGTGGAACTACTCTCTACCCACACTCCGCCGTGGTCAGTGGGCCACAATCCTCACCGTATCGACCTACGCCTACGGCATTTCGGGTCAGGTAGGAGCTCACACATCAACTACTACGGGCGACACCAGCGCAATCGACTATGCCAACTACTACAACTATATGAGCTATATGAATAGTATGTATGGCTACGGCTACGGCAGTATGTATAACTCGGGCTACTACGGCTATAACCCCTACTACTACGGTTATAACTATATCCCCAGCAACACCAACACAACGACAATCACAACCACCGCCACGGAGATTCCATCGTACTCACCGATGATCTTCCAGGTCTTTGTCGAGAAGTAATATAGTAATACCTATTTATATATAGTAAGCGCGTGCAATGGCTGTTGCACGCGCTTTTTGTATCATTAAAAAGGGAGGCGTGAACCTCCCTTGAAACTTATTGAATCCTTTTATTGATTATTTCAAGTGCTGTTGTAGCAACTTTTAGAACAAAATGTCTGAATGCATTGAAATCTAAATCTTTTATTTCAAGATAGTCTTTCCA
>JAGBYO010000018.1 GCA_017628735.1 Alistipes sp.
CGCATTTATGGCCGGTAAAATTGCTATGGAGCATATGACTCCCGTAATGTTGCTCTCTGACGGTTTCATCGCTAACTGTTCTGAGCCTTGGAAGATTCCTTCTATGGCTGACTACCCCGCTATCGTTCCTCCTATCGTAGAGCCTCGTGAGGGTGAGGAGTTCTTGCCTTACGCTCGTAACGAGAAGCTTGCTCGTGGTTGGGCATTCCCCGGCAAGGCAGGCTTGCAGCACCGCATCGGTGGTTTGGAGAAGGACCACTTGCGTGGTACAATCTCGCACGATCCCAAGAACCACCAGGAGATGGTAACTACCCGTAAGCGCAAGGTTGAGCTTGTTGCCGAGGAGTTGCCCGAGTTGGAGGTATTTGGTGCCGAGGAGGCAGATGTATTGGTTGTTGGTTGGGGCGGTACCCGTGGCCACCTCCACAGCGCTGTTAAGCAGTTGCAGGAGGAGGGTAAGTCGGTTGCACACCTCCACTTCAACTACATCTATCCTATGCAGAAGGGTGTTGCCGAGACTTTGAAGCGCTACAAGCGTATCGTTGTTTGCGAGCTCAACGAGGGTCAGTTTGCTAACTACCTCCGTCAGCAGTTCACCGATGTAGTTATCGAGTCTTACGGCAAGACCGAGGGTCAGCCCTTCACCGTTATCGAGATTAAGGATAAGGTTAACTCAATGTTATAATTCACACCACTTATAATATATTAGAAGACTATGGCAGATTTTAAGTATACACCCGCTGATTTCAAGAGCGATCAACAGGTAAAGTGGTGTCCCGGTTGTGGCGACCACGCCATTCTTAACGCCGTACAGCGCGCTATGCCCGAGGTGGCTGACGCTCTCGGCAAGCCCCACAACAAGTTCACCTTCGTTTCGGGTATCGGTTGCTCATCACGCTTCATCTACTATATGAAGACCTACGGCTTCCACACCATCCACGGTCGTGCAAATGCCATTGCAACAGGTATCAAGACTGCTAACCCCGACCTCTCGGTTTGGGTATGTACTGGTGATGGTGACTCGTTGGCTATCGGTGGTAACCACTTTATCCACGCAATTCGTCGTAACATCGACCTCAATGTCATCTTGTTCAACAACGAGATTTACGGCTTGACCAAGGGTCAGTACTCTCCCACCACTAAGTTGGGTAAGATTACCAAGACCTCACCCTTCGGTACTGTTGAAAAGCCCTTCACCCCTGGTGAGTTGGTTATCGGCGCTAAGGGTACCTTCTTCGCTCGTACTATCGACCAGGAGGTAATGCTTACTAAGGATTGCTTGTTGGCAGCCGCTAAGCATAAGGGTATGGCCGTTACCGAGGCTTTGGTAAACTGTATGATTTTCAACGATAAGACCCACGCAATGTTTGCTGGCGACAAGGCTACTCGTGAGGAGAACACCATCGTTCTTAAGCACGGCGAGAAGATGCTCTTCGGCAAGGACAAGAACAAGGGTCTTGTATTCGAGAATATGCGCCTCAAGGCGGTAACTATCGGTGAGGACGGCTACACTATCGACGATGTTTTGGTACACGATGCTAAGTGTGCCGACACCACTTTGCACTCGATGCTTGCCGCTATGAAGTACCCCGAGTACCCCGTAGCAGTCGGCGTTATCCGCGATGTTGACGACGAGAATGTCTACGATGTCAAGGTTGCCGAGCAGGTTGAGCAGGTTAAGGCAGCTGCGAAGATTAAGTGCGTAGACGACCTTCTTCGTTCGGGTCAGACATGGGAGATTAAGTAATCTCAAAATAGTAGAAGTTTTTCGACACCCAACCTCTTCTGAAGGTTGGGTGTTTTTTTTCATTTTTTATAGCTGTTAGGGGTAGAAAAAAAGAAGGGTGGAAAAATTTGAAAATCAGAAAATCACAAAACGCTGAACTGCAAATAATTACAAAGTGACAACAGGAAAAATTTGAAGGCTAAAAATTTGCATAGCGCAACTATTGTGAGTACCTTTGCACTAAGCAAAACATAAAAAAAGAAGCGTTTATGGTAAAACGACTTACAATATACACCCTTTTGGCAGTGGTAGCAATCGTGGTTGCGGGGTGCTCGACAAGTGCCGATATTCGTCGGGACATCGAGCGTGCCGAGGCAATCGTTGAGAGCAATCCAGAGGAAGCATTAGCGATAATGGAGAGCATCGACGCTGACGAGGTACGAGGCGAGAGCGACAAGGCGCGCTACGCCTTAGTCTACTGCGAGGCCAACTACTACAACCGCATAACCATCGAGAGTGACACACTGACAGCGCCAATGATGGAGTATTACCGTTTCAGCGACCGCCACGATGAGCGAGCGAGGGCAATGTATCAGCACGCCTTGGTTATGCAGGCGATGGGCAAGATGCCCGAGGCGATGTTGGCGTTGTTGGAGGCTGAGGAGTCCTTCGTAAAGTACGACAACAAGCGCCTAGAAGGTCTTATCCACCGCACCCGTGGCGACCTCTATGGTGTCGGTTGTCTATATCGTAACTCCTTTGATGAATACGCCCTTGCTGCCGAGTGCTTTAATGAGGCGGGGCTCACAGAGCACTATATATACGCGCGAATGGAGATGGGAACAACAGAGCTGTTGATGCGCCACTATGATGAGGCAGTCGCACTCTACGACGAGGTTACGGAGTACGCCACCGAGAACGACAACCGCTATCTACTATGTGAGGCGCTGATGGGCTTGGCAGAGATATACTCTCAGCAAGACGACTACGCAAAGTGCGCTGAAGTACTCGATAAAATCGAGGCTCATAACGCCCTACTCTTCGACTTCTGCCACTACTACTGCCTTCGTGCAACATGCGATGCAGCGCGTGGCGACAAGGATAGTGCCGAGAGTAATATCGTCAAAGCAACCGAGGCTGAGGACTACGACGAGGAGGCGGTAAACTACACCCTCTATGTGGTGCATCGCACCCTTGGTGACACGGCTACAGCACTTATGTGGCACGAGCAAAACAAGAACGAGCAGGATGCTTTAATACTCGAAGTTTTGGAGCAACCAGTACTTAATGTCGAGGTGGAGTCGTTACAGAAGACACTCAATAGTGAGAAGCGTGAAAGAGCCCTTATCCGTCAGCGCAACACGCTAATATACATAGGAATAACCATTGCACTTATCGCCATTGCGCTCTATATTCGCTATCGTATGCGCAAGAAGAACGACGATATTGCGCAGTATATAGCCACCATCGAGGAGCTACAACTTGCCAACCGCAATCTCCCCGAGGAGATGACCGCATCGGTGAGCGCATTGTATCTCGACCGCTTCTCGGAGCTTAACCACCTATGCGACATCTACTACGACCATAGTGGCTCATCACGCCAGAAGAACCTGGTCTTCGACAAACTCAACGAGACGATTGATGCTATCAAGAGCGACAACAAGCGCCTCAAAGAGTTGGAGGTAGCGGTAAACCGCTATCGCGACAATGTTATGGAGCAGTTGCGCGAGGTGCCACGCCTTACGGAGCGCGACCTACGCATTGCGCTATACACCTTTGCAGGCTTCTCTAACCGTGCAATAAGCATCTTCCTCGATAGCGACCCCGTGTCGATATCACGCTACCGCTACAATCTCAAGCAGAAGATTAAGAGTTCGGGCGTGGAGCATAGCGAGGTATTGCTAAATGCGCTAAACGATAAGTAATAGCACAGAAGTTGGAAATGTCTAAACTTATTTATACCTTTGTGATATGACCGCTAAGATAAACAATATAATCAAGGTAGTAGCCGCAATCCTAATTGCCGTTATTGTGTCAAGCTGCGAGGTAAATGAACCAGCATTGATCGACCGTGAAGAAACCATTTATCCACGCTATGACCTTATTGGCACACCAAAGAAGACGATAACTATTAAGCGCAAAAAACCAACAATCACCAATCCATCACCACGCCCACTATCTGCAAGTTACGAGACAGAAGAGGAGGTATATAGCGACTATGAAGATTATGAATAGTTTGAAGATAAAGTCAATTTTTAGAGTGCTTGTTCTATGCACCATAGTGGCCACGGCTGTGGGTTGCTCCTATGACGATGCATCAATACCGATTGAAACTAATCCCCTAGCTCCTGGCAATGGCATCCACAAGTTTCCGCCCAAGAAGACTATCACAATCAAGCGTAAGAAGCCATCAACCCTCAACCCCTCACCACGCCCATTATCAGCAGATAATGATACTAACTACGATGAGTATGAGGAGTTTCAGATAGAGTAAATCTTTTAGTTACAAAATAATTAAGGCAAACGGAAGAGACTATATCGACATTTAGCCAATTCAATGTAAGTATCTCTACTCCTCAGCACATAGTGGCGCAACCGAAGCACCGACAAACTCAATCAACTTCGCAGGCGCTATGGCTATCTGCAAGCCACGAACACCAGCGCTGATATATATCTTGCCGTGGTCGAGAGCTGTCGAATGGAAGAATGTGGGGAATGGCTTACGCATACCGATAGGCGAACAGCCACCGCGGATATAGCCCGTCGTAGGAAGTAGCTCCTTCATCGCTATAAGATCAGCCTTCTTGTTGCCCGACACACGCGCTGCCGCCTTTAGGTCAACCTCCTTATCGCCAGGTATTACGCATACAAAGTGGCCTGTGCGGTCGCCTTTAAGCACCAAGGTTTTAAATACTGTGGCAATATCCTCACCAAGCTCCTCGGCGACATGCGTAGCTGCGAGGTTGCTTTCATCTACCGTATAAGGCACAAGTTCATACTCTATCTTCGCTCTATCCAAGAGGCGAGCCGCATTTGTCTTATCTATCTTTTTTGCCATATCACTCTTTTTTCTTAACTTTGCCGTATGAGTTACGCATTGATTACAGGCGCATCGTCAGGCATGGGCCTCTGCTACGCCAAGGAGTTAGCCCAAATGGGCTACAATATTATCGCCGTCAGCAATCAACCCACAGAGTTGGAGGCTGTGGCAACATATCTTCGTGCAGAGTATGCCATCGAGGCACACGCCATATATGCCGACCTTGCGGAGCGTTCATCTGCCAAGATGCTCTTCGACCGTTGCCAGAGCGAGGGTTGGGAGGTGGAGGTACTTATCTCAAACGCTGGTATGCTCCTATTCTCAACACTTACGAACACCGCTCCCGAGCGCCTCGGCACAATCATCGACCTACACTGCACCACAACAACGCTCCTTTGTCGCTACTTCAGCGAGGAGATGAAGGGCCGTCGCAAGGGTCGTATCCTTATTATGTCATCATCTACTGCGTGGCTACCCTATCCCACAATCTCGCATTATAGCGCCACGAAGGCATATTTGAAGAACTTTGCCTTTGCGTTATGGTACGAACTACACCGCTATGGCGTAAGCGTTACAGCCGTATTCCCAGGGGCTGTAAACACCCCATTCTACAAGCTCTCGGATAAGATGCGCAACCGCCTATCCGCCCTCGGCGTTCTTATGCGCCCCGAGGCTGTTGCCAAGCGAGGCATCAGGGCGATGATGCGAGGCAAACGCCGCTTAACACCTGGGCTCTTCACCCGTTTTGTGGTCGCTATCTGCGCTATTCTCCCTGCGCGAGTGCTTGATATCATTATCCGCATCAAGCCTATCCGCGAGCTATTAGAGCGTGTTTAACGCTCTACCAACGCACGCAATGTCGCCACATCGATATCACGGAAGTCGTCGATGATAAGGTCGGCATCGGTCGTCTCAAGGAACTCTCGTGAGAATGTTGTCGCCAATGCCACAACCTTCATACCAGCACGCTTTGCCGCCTCGATACCCGCCTCAGCATCCTCAAAGACGATGCACTCCTCAGCCTTTAGACCGAGTTTCGAAGCAGCCGTGAGGTATATCTCGGGGTCGGGCTTGCAACGAGTAACCTCGTCACCTGCAACCGCAGCCTCGAAGTAGCGCTCGATATGGCACTTATCCAACACAAAATCTACATTTGCACGATAGCCCGACGAGCCAACAGCACAGCGCAAGCTCTCGCGCTCACTCTCTGCCAAGAACTCCAACAAGCCAGGCTGGGGCGTAATAATCGGGGCATATAGCTCACGATATATCGCCTCCTTCTCGTAGCCAAGCTCACGGATACCGACACGCTCAACAACATCGGCTGGCATCAGCTCGCCCATAATATCATCGTTGCCCTTGCCAAATACACGACTCAACTCGTCGAACGAGCGCTCTACGCCATAGCGACGAAAGAACTCGGCAAAGGCGGCACGGTGTACCTCAAGGTTGTTGACCAAGACACCGTCCATATCGAAAAGTATTCCTTTAAGCATAATTCAAAATTTATTACAAATATAGCGCTTTTTGTTGGAGTTTTCTACGCATTGATTTAATAATCTACTCGATATTTTGAATATTTACCCAAAAATATTAAATTTGCGTTTATGAATTGGCAGAAGTGGCAAGATAGATTAAAGAATCTCAGCTTGGGCGAGAATATGGTGTATGGCTTTGTGTGGGCAGCCATATTCCTTATACCCTTTATGAATGCGCATCTTATGTCCGAGGAGATCAACAACCTCGACAATGTGATTATCTCGTGGGGTAAGATATCGCCATACTTCCTTGTCTTTCTTCTCAACAACTATATCCTCGCGCCATACCTGCTTTTGCGCCACCGCTATGTGTGGTATGCTGTTACTCTACTCGCTATCGTAGGTGCTATCTTCGGCACTATCGAGGTGCTTGACTTCCGCTACTGGCAGTCCGATGTCGACCTTCGCAGCAAGGCATCTCTTACGGAGTTGGAGTGGTACTGGAATATGCTCTTTGGTGTGATGATGGCTGGTGCGAACACGATGATTAAGCTCTACTACCGAGCCATCAAGATTGACCAGCGAATGGCGGTGTTGGAGCGTGAGAACATCGAGACACAGATGGAGTATCTGAAATACCAGATCAACCCCCACTTTCTGATGAACACGCTGAACAACATCCACGCGATGATTGACTTCGACAGCGATATGGCAAAGAAGTCCGTAATGGACCTCTCGCGTATGTTGCGCCATATCCTCTACGACTCCGACGAGCAATACACAACACTCGACAAGGAGGTGGCATTCTTGGAGAACTACATCGAGCTTATGCGTATCCGCTATATTGACGAGGTAAACATCAAGCTCAACACCCCCGATATGAATATTTGTCGTAAGATTAAGCTTCCACCACTGCTCTTTATCGTGCTGGTGGAGAACGCCTTTAAGCACGGCATCAGCTACGACAAGCGGTCGTTTATCTATATCGACATCACCACATTTGGCAAGATGTTGAGCTGCACGGTAACGAACAGCCGTCACCCTGCCCGTGTATCCAAGAGTAGTGGCATCGGCTTAAAGAACATTTCACGCCGACTAAAACTTCTCTTCGACAACGACTACAAACTGCGCATCGAAGATGACAACGAAGATATTTACAGAGTAGAATTAGTAATACCTATAATAAACAGAGAGAGATGGTAAGATGTATCGCTATCGACGACGAGCCCTTGGCTTTGCGTCAGATTAAGAGCTACATAGAGCGTAACGACCAGTTGGAGCTTGTGGCATCGTGTCGCAGCGCCATTCAGGCACGCGAGATATTGGCAAAGGAGAGTGTCGACCTTATCTTTGTCGATATCAATATGCCCGACTTGAACGGCATCGACTTCGTGCGCCAGTTGACGACCAACCAATATATTATCTTCACCACCGCCCACTCGGAGTATGCTCTCGAGGGCTTTAAGCTCAACGCTATCGACTACCTGTTGAAGCCCTTTACGCGCGACGAGTTCGAGAAGGCAACGCAGAAGGTTATCTCTCTTGTGGACCTTGTCGAGCGTTGCCACGCTGCCGAGAGTGCCATAGCACAAAACGAGGCTGAGAGCGCCGACAGCGAGGTAATATCGGTTAAGGCAGACTATAAGACACAGCTTGTCAAGGTAGCAGATATCATCTACTTGGAGAGCGCCGGCGAGTATGTCCGCCTGCATATCGAGGGTAGCTCGACCATCACCACCCTCTTCCGCCTAAAGAATATGGAGACCTCGTTGCCACAGGATGGCTTTATGCGTGTTCATCGCTCCTACATCGTCAATCTCAAACGCATAGCAAGCTACACCAAGGGTCGCATCTTCCTCGACAATGGCGAGTATATTCCCTTGGGCGAGAACTACAAAGAGGCGTTCTTGGAGAGGTTTGATAAATAGCCGAAGGCGCAGACTGATAGGATTTAGAGAATTTAATGACCGAAGAGACCGAAAGACCGAAGAGACGATGCGGACAAAGGTCCTCAGTGATACCCGACCTCTCTCTGGTCTCTCTGGTCCCTATGTTCTCTCTGGTCAAATAACCTCACCTTCCAACCAGCACACTTTCTTGTCAAAAGTCGTGAGATGTGGTGCCAAATGAAAACTCCTCGGATGTGACATACTGAGAGTATTTCCCATTCGGGGAGTTAAGTTTGATGCCGCAGATTGCAGCTTTTCACAAGAAAGAACCTAATTTGTTGTCAGAAGGGGCATAATTTGGCGCCGATAAAGAGAAAGAGCGGATGGGACATACTTAGCGTATTTCCCATTCGCTCTTTTGATTGAGGCGTCGAAGGATGCCCCTTATCACAACAAATTACTTCTGGACGAAGTGCTCCAACGACTTCATAATATTACGCGAGTGAAGAATCATTGTCTTGGTCTCGGTGAGGATGTTGAAGAAGAGCATATTTGCCGATGACGAGCCACCAGTGTCACGAAGACGACGGAGCTGATTCTGCATCACCTCGTCTATAAGGTCGAACATCTCGTCACGCTTGGTAAGCACGCTATCCATAGCATCGAACGAGCGGTTGCGGAGCATATCGTTGATATCCGAGAAGATATCCTCCACGCGATCGTTGATACGCTTAAGGTCGTAAACCTGCTCCTTCGAAAGACCCGTATGGTTGTTATCCACATGCTTGTAGCAGGGGCGTGTGATGTGCAAAAGTGCCTTGCTGGTCTCCGAGATATAGTCTACAACCTGCACATAGAAGTGGCCAGTGTGAACATCGCTATCCTGCAAATCACGCAACAGAGGGATAATCTCATACTTCTGCTGGCGTGTCGAGTAGTAGAACTCCTCGGCCTCGTGTACCATCTCCTTCAGCACCTTACGATTCTCCTTGAACACAGCAACAATCGTGCGGTCGTAAATCATCGTAACCTTCTCCATCGACGAGCAGATATGCTCGGTATAGGTGATAAGCGCCTCTTCGGGACTCTGCTTAAGGCTCTCGCCAATCTTAGCCACAGCTGACTCCTCGGCATCCTTCTTATCCTCCGACTTCTTCGCAAAGTTGCTCTTGATAAGCATATAACCGCAAACTGCCGTAACGGCGATAATCGCTATCTTACCTCCATAGACGAGGACAAGCGTAACGGCAAGAGCGATAATAAAGCCACCCACAGCCGTAACAAACCAACCCATAATCACGGTCATAACGCCTGTAATACGATATACGGCACTCTCACGACCCCAAGCACGGTCGGCAAGCGACGAACCCATCGACACCATAAATACTACATAGGTAGTAGACAAGGGCAACTTGAGCTGTGTACCGATAGAGATAAGGATTGCAGCCGCCGTTAGGTTCACCGTAGCTCGGATAAGGTCGTAGTTTACATCGCCACGCTCCTCCTCCGAAAGAGGCTCAAAGCGGTTGTTGATAACATCGATAAGCCAGTTGGGGGTGATGCGTGCCAAGCCATCGTTAAGCATACGAGCGCCACGAACGATGCCACGCGATGCGGGCATTGCATCAGCATTGGGTGTTGCCTCCTCGCTCTGCGAAGATAGCTTACGCTCTGTCTCGATAACGCGCATCGCCTTCTTTGAGGTGAAGAGCGTGATGACCATCACCAAGCCCGCAGCACACATAATCCAGAAGTTAGCCTGTGTGGGGTTGGCGAGAGCCGACATTGACTCAGGCTCAGCGCCAAGCGACTTGGCAATCATATATGAGTCGTAACCCGCATAGGGCACACCGATAAAGTTCACAAGATCGTTACCTGCAAATGCCAACGCCAACGAGAAGGTACCTGCAAGGATTGACACGCGCAAAATATTGACCTTGCAACGCTGCAAAATCCATAGAAGTACCGAGCTGATAGCCCAGAGGATAAGCAACGAGAGAGCGGTATTTTCGTTGACAAACTCGGTGAGGACTGCGGGAATAAGACCCGAACTCTTCAAGCCCTTGAAAACGGTGAAGTAGATGATACCCGCAACCGTGATACCGCACCAAAGAGCACCCCAACGGTTGAAGAGCTTGTGGTAGCGGAACGAGAAGATAAAGCGCGAGATATACATCAAGAGGTGACCCGTGAAGAATGCCAAAACCACCGAGAGCAAGATACCCGACACGATACCGAGGGCATTACCCGAGTTGATAAAGTCGCCAAGCGAGGCATCGGTAGTGCCACCCCAGATGTTGTAGAGTGCCAACGCCATTGCCGAGCCAAGCAAGCCAAATACCAACGACACGGTGGTCGATGTAGGCAGACCTAAGGTGTTGTAGATGTCCAAGAGAATGATGTTCGAGAGCATCATACCGAGGAAGAGAATCATTATCTCCTGATAGGAGAACATTTCGGGATAGAAGACGCCACTACGCGCAACATCCATCATACCGCTCGATGTCATAACGCCGACCATAACACCAAGACCCGCAATCGCAAGGATTACATTCTTCTTGGCGGCCTTCGAGCCAAAGGCGGAATTTAGGAAGTTGACCGCATCGTTTGACACGCCAACCACGATACCCATAACGGCAAGAATCGCAAGGGTAATAACAATAAAAAGATCCATATATCAATTAGTTAATATTATTCTGCAACACAATACAAAGCGCCTCTAAAAAGAAAAATGCCCACAACCGAAGTCAATAACTTCGATTGCAAGCGACTTATCTTGAGGTTATGCCGTGCATAATAACTTAGTTTCTTCGACTACAAAGTTACGAATAAATTGTTACAAAATTGTTACAAAACCATTAAGTCGTGTAACAGCTATTACAAATTCTCGCTATACAACCACGACATTATGGCAAATATTTTTAGCACGAAAGGTTGGAATTATAGATAAATATCCGTATATTTGTATGATATTTAGACTTAAAGTAAAGATTTGCAACAATGGGCAAATATCGTATTCTGGTTGTCGATGACGAGGAGTCGCTATGCGAGATTCTGAAGTTCAACCTTGAGCGCGAGGGCTACGAGGTGCTTACGGCATTGAGTGCCGAGGAGGCGCTAACGCTCGAACTCGATAAACTCGACCTTATAATATTAGATGTTATGATGGGCGAGTTGAGTGGCTTTAGTATGGCGAAGATACTGCGCAAAAGGCGTGATACGGCTACCCTACCAATCATCTTCTGCACAGCTCGCGATACGGAGGCCGACAAGATTGAGGGCTTGGATATCGGTGCCGATGACTACATAGCAAAGCCTTTTTCGGTTGCAGAGGTTATGGCGCGAGTGCGCTCGGTGTTGCGCCGTTCACAGCATCTGCCTAAGGCAACAACCGAAGATAGCGACAGCATTATTCGATTCGAGGATTTGGAGATTAACCAACTCAAGAAGCGATGCACAATATCCGACGAGGAGATTTCGTTCACGCGCAAGGAGTTTGATATTCTTGTGCTGCTGCTCTCAAACAGAGGCTCGATACTCTCGCGCGAACAGATTATGAAGCGTGTATGGAGCGACGAGGTGGTGGTCTTGGACCGCACCATCGATGTAAACATCACACGAATGCGCAAAAAACTTGGCAAATATGGTAATCACATTATAACACGAACAGGTTATGGCTACGGATTTGAAGAATAAGACACTCTCTTACCGAGGAGGTATGTACATCTTGCTGGCGCTGTTCAGCATCACAATTATCGGCGGTGTGATCATCTATCGCCTATCGCTCACCAGCCACCAGGGCATCTCGGAGCTTCTTGACGAGAGCATCTTCTACGCAATTATTGCCGTAGCTGCGCTTATGGGTGCTGTTGCGATATTTCTCTCGGTGCGCTTTAGTCGCAACCTTCGTAACCTTAAGCGTGTGGTAGATGCAATGGATAATGGTGCCGACATTGAGTCGATGCCCGACTTTGCACGCGATGAGCTTGGCGACCTTTCGCGCCATATTATCGACCTCTACCAGCGTCTGCGCCAGACATCACACGCCTTGGAGCACGAGCACGACAAGGCAATCCACGAAAAGGAGGAGAAGTTACGCATCAAGCGTCAGCTTACCAACAATATCAACCATGAGCTGAAGACCCCAGTGGCAGCTATTCAGGGCTATTTGGAGACCATCATCAACAACAACGACATCAGCGATGAGGAGCGTCGCTCGTTTATCGAGAAGAGCTACGCCCACAGCCAGCGCCTCACACAGCTTCTGCACGATGTATCGACCATCACCCGCTTGGAGGATGGCAGCAGCCGTATCGAGACCGATGTGGTAGACCTTCGCGCCATCATTGACGAGGTGGCATCAGAGGTTAAGCTCTTGCCACAGGAGCGCCAGATGCGCGTAAATATCGATATGCCCGAGAAGGTGTTGGTAAATGGCAACTCAACACTTCTTATGTCGATTATCAAGAATCTCACCGACAATGCCATTGCATATTCGGGTGGTCGTGACATCTTTATCCGCCTCACCGAGTGTAACGATGCTATGCACACCATCACATTCTCCGACAACGGCATCGGCATTGATGAGGACCATATCAACCATATCTTCGAGCGCTTCTACCGCATCGATGCTGGTCGCTCGCGCAAACTTGGTGGCACAGGCCTCGGTTTGTCGATTGTGAAGAATGCCGTATTGTTCCACGGTGGCGACATCGAGGTATACAACCGCAAGGCTGGTGGCTTGGAGTTTAAGTTTACCTTGCCCGTAGCCGAGAATTAGATTTAAGATTAAAACCAAAGGATATTATGAGAAAGTTATTTGCACTTTTGCTCGTTGCAACCGCAGTAGGTTGTGCCGAAGCACCCAAAGTCGATGAGGGCACTCCAAAGGTATATATGACAACAGAGATTACGCCTGAGGGCCTTATGCGCGTATATGAGGCGTTGGGCATCGAGGCAGAGGGCAATGTTGCCGTCAAGATCTCCACTGGCGAGCCCGGTGGCAAGAACTACCTTAAGCCTGAGCTTATCGGCAAGCTTGTGCAGTCGGTAGATGGCACTATCGTGGAGTGCAACACCGCCTATCGTGGTCGTCGTTTCTCTTCTGAGGAGCACCTCAAGGCTGCGCGTGAGCACGGTTTCTTTGCCATTGCCGATGTCGATATTATGGATACCGATGGCGAGATTAAGATTCCTGTGCAGGACACTACACACCTTAAGTACAACCTCGTGGGCAAGAATATCGAGAACTACGACTTTATGATTAACCTCGCCCACTTCAAGGGCCACGCTATGGGTGGCTTTGGTGGCGTATTGAAGAACCAGTCTATCGGTGTTGCCTCACGCAATGGCAAGGCCTATATCCACTCTGTGGGCAATACCGAGAATCCCGATGAGATGTGGGGCTTTACTGGCGACCAGATTGGCTTCTTGGAGTCTATGGCAGCTGCTGCACAATCTGTTCACGAATACTTTGGCGAGGGTAAGATTGTCTATATCAATGTGATGAACAATATGTCGATTGACTGCGACTGCGATGCTCACCCCGCTGACCCCTTGTTGAAGGATGTCGGCATCTTGGCATCTACCGACCCTGTGGCACTCGATCAGGCGTGCCTCGATATTGTCTTTAATATCACCCCTGAGGAGGGCAACGACAATGGTCCGTTGTTGGAGCGCATCAAGTCGCGCCACGGCACACATATCGTAGACTATGCCGAGCAGATTGGCCTCGGCTCGAAGAGCTACGAGCTTGTAAATATCGACTGAATAGCTATGCGCGTGGCGGTTCGGCAACTTCTCGACCGCTACCCCGCTGCTACACTTCAAGATGTCTACAAGACGATGTTCCAAGACCGCTTTGGCGTGGCTCACCTGCTATCGGATAGAGCAAAGGTCCAGGCCTATATCGAGCAAGAGACTTTAGAGTGTAGCGAGGCAAGAGAGAGCTATTTTGAGCCTTGTGGCTGGCGAGGCGACAATATAAGGGTAGACCTTCACGCCATTCGTGATGGCAAAATCACAAGCGATGAACTCACCGATGCCTTTATGCAGAGTGCCGAAAGCTCTATAACGGCAGATAGCACAGCTCTTGCCGAGTGGCAAAGGGAGTGGCAGATGATTATCACACAGAACTACGACCGACTACGCAAGTTGGAGGGCTTCGAGCAAGACTCTACAAACATTGCCGAAATGATTTCGAATGGTCGCTATGTAGTCCACCACAGCCACACCTACAACACCACCTACCACCCGCACTACCGCATCGTAACCCGCCGTGAGGCCGAGCGATTAAACCTCAAATAATCTCAATCGATAAATAAACAAAATTTAGGCGTATGCAGAGCAATCTACATACGCCTAAATTAGTTAAGTACAAATGTATAACTATAATATCAAAAATCTTCTAAATCTTCAAAATAATCATCTTCGAGGATATACCCATCGTCAACTATAGATGACTTATAATCGCTCCAACCCGGTGCAGTTTTGAATGCATCGTATGATTGAGAAGGAACAGAAATCGCCAAATCTGCGTGGCAACCTTCAAAAGCATTCCAAATATTATCTTCTGAAAATATTGCAGTTGGAGGGGTTAGATTTTTGCTCCATACGATTTTTAAATTTGCACATCCATCAAATGCAGAATATCCAATTGAATTTACACTATTAGGGATAGTAACACTTGTTAAACTATTGCAATATGAGAAAGCATAGTTACCAATAGTCGTTGTGCCATTAGGGATATTTATATTTTTCAACCCATTACAACATTGAAATGCCCAAGCTTCAATTACTTTTACACTATTTGGAATGGTTACACTATTAAGACTCTCACAATATTGAAATGATGATGTACCAATCGTTGTAACATTACTTGGTATATCATATAGTTCAAGGCCCGATGGGGCAAATGAGTTTAACACACCATTTAAAACAAGACAGCGGTTATCATCTGATGCGAATTTTCCATAGAATGCCGTGAGGTTACTACACCCTCTAAATGCGCTATCTCCGATATATTCCACGGTACTTGGGATTGTTATACTTGTTAGTGTTGAACAAAAACTAAATGCATCGCTCTCGATTGTAGTAATGCCGATAGGAATAGATACGCTTTGAAGGTTACTACAATACGCAAAGGCACATTGACCAATATATATTACGCTATCGGGAATAGTTACACCAATAAGATTGGTACATCCATAGAATGACCATCGCTTTATTTCAGAAACACCTTGGGGGATAGTAATATTTGTTAAATTACGGCACATCGCAAATGCATTCTCTTCGATACTTGTTACGCCATCGGGTATAATTATACTAACAAGATTAGTGCATCCATTAAACGCATAAGCTCCAATTTTCGTCACACTATTTGGGATAGTTACACTAGTTATACAACTGCATTCTTGAAATGCATGACTTCCAATCTTTGTAACCTCTCCATCAAACTTTATTACCCAACACTTCTTATCTACATCATAAGTGTTAGATATGACATTTACATCGAAAACATCAGTTTTATAAAGTGCAGTAGGCTCAGTTGTGCTATCATTGGTATACCAAATCTCGTTATTTGCGGGTCTTAACGGGGTTTCAGGAATAACCTCGCCAGTCTCAAAATTATAACCTTTAATCATATCTGAATATTCACTCCAATATTCAGCAGATTTGTAAGCCTCTACTGATTCTATTGGAACATAAATATTACGGTCAGAAGCATTATTTTGAAACATACTATTAGATCCCAGTGGTGGTACTACTGGTTTACAGTATATGTTTTTTAGATTGCTACAAAAGGCAAATGCCCAATATTCTATTGTCGTCACTCCGTCAGGAATAGTTATGCTTGTTAGCGAGTTACACCCTCTGAATGCAGACCATCCAATCGATGTAACACCCATCCCGATTGTAACATTTGTTAGTGAGGTACAATCTATGAAGGCAGAATCTTCAATCGTTGTTACGCTATCAGGAATAGTTACACTTGTTAGCGAGGTGCATTGACAAAATGTACGTTCTCCAATCGCTGTTACACTATCCGGAATCACCAGATCCTCTACAAGTGCTCCATTTAGATATAAATTATAAGCGTAACAAAGAGGATTCGACAGATAGTTGCCGAATTTTATTTTGCACCAAGCAACTAAATCTGTAATATCAACACTGGTTAGCGAGGTGCAATCCTCGAATGCATAACTTCCAATCTCAGTAACGCTATTACCAATGGTAACTTTTGTAAAATCTGCTCCATAGAATGCTCCACCATTGGTGTCTGTTGCAGATGGTATATTACAATTTACAATTAGCTCCCCTGTGCAACCATAGAATGCATTTTTTCCAATTGAAGTAACACCTTTGCCAATAGTAACACTTGTCAGCGAGGTGCAATTACGGAATGCCTC
>JAGBYO010000162.1 GCA_017628735.1 Alistipes sp.
CACGCCCTTAACCCGCTGGGCGTTGCCGTAGTTATCGAGGCAAGCCACACTTGTATGCAGATGCGTGGCGTAGAGAAGCAGCGCTCGGTAACTACCACATCGGCATTTACGGGTGTATTCCTCTCGGACCCTCGCACACGCGATGAGTTTATGCAGCTCATTAAGTAGTTTCGGCGATGAGGGTTGTCGTAGGCTTGTCGGGAGGTGTCGATTCATCGGTGGCCGCCTATCTGCTCAAGCAGCAGGGGCACGAGGTCATCGGCCTCTTTATGCGCAATTGGCACGACACGACAGGCACTTTGGAGGGCGATTGCCCCTGGTACGACGACCAAGTATTTGCCGAGCTTGTAGCAAAACGACTCGATATCGAGTTTCACTATGTCGACCTCTCGGCGGAGTACCGCAAACGAGTGGTTGACTATATGTTTGCGGAGTATGAGGCGGGTCGTACGCCCAACCCCGATGTATTGTGCAACCGCGAGATTAAGTTCGATGTCTTTCTTAAGGAGGCATTGCGCTTGGGTGCCGACAAGGTTGCTACGGGACACTACTGCCGTTTGGAGGAGTGGCAAGATGGCGAGGGGCGGAGACACTACAACCTCCTTGCTGGTAGCGATCTAAACAAGGACCAGAGCTATTTTCTCTGCCAACTTACTCAGGAACAGCTATCTTACGCAATGTTCCCTATCGGGCATCTTCTAAAGCCCGAGGTTAGGCGTATTGCCGAGGAGCAACGCTTAGCCACCGCCAAGCGCAAAGATTCGCAGGGCATCTGTTTCGTTGGCAAGGTCGACCTCCCCGTATTTCTTCAACAAAAACTCGCTGCTAAGCAGGGTAATGTCCACGAGATACTACCCCACTCGCCCCGCTTCGTAAGGGATGCAGCCGACGATGATTATAAGGCACATAGCATACCCTATCGCCTTACGGTGCGTGATGGCAAGAAGATTGGCACACACGATGGTGCACACTTCTTCACTATCGGTCAGCGTAAGGGTTTGGGCATTGGCGGTCGTAAGGAGTCGCTGTTTGTTATCGGCACCGATGTCGAGCAGAATGTCGTCTATGTTGGCGAGGGCGACAACCACCCTGGTCTCTATCGCAAGGCGCTGAGAATAGAACCAAAAGATATTCATTGGGTAGACCCTGCAGATAAGATGCAGGAGGGCGAGCGCCGTCGTTACGAGGTGCGTATTCGCTATCGTCAGCCCCTACAAAGAGCAGAGCTTATCATCGACGAGGGGGCACTCTACATTCTCTTCGATGAGCCTCAGCGTGGCATCGCTCGAGGTCAGTTCGCTGCGTGGTACGCAGGCGATAAGTTGGTGGGTAGCGGTACTATCGAGAGGTAGTTTTACGCTCGCCACAATAAAAATCATCATCTTAGGGGCAAAACCCCACACTTTGTGTGCATATTTTCGTGCATAATCTTTGTAATTTCCGATTTTTTTATTTACTTTTGTAGGCTATTCGTAGGAAGAATAGCCCAAATTGTCGCAAACTAATTATTTTTTAACTATAAAAACAAAACGATTATGGCAGATGTAAAGCGCGTCTATACCTTCGGTAATAAGCTCGCCGAGGGTAATGGCAAGATGCGAGAGTTGCTTGGCGGTAAGGGTGCCAACCTCGCCGAGATGAACCTTATCGGTATCCCCGTACCTCCGGGATTCACCATCACTACTGATGTATGTACCGAGTACTACAAGGAGGGCAAGGAGCGTGTTATCGAGTTGTTGCGTCCCGAGGTGGAGGCAGCTATCAAGAACATCGAGAACCTCACTGGCCGCAAGTTCGGCGACACTACCCTTCCTTTGTTGGTTTCAGTTCGTTCGGGTGCTCGTGCTTCAATGCCCGGTATGATGGATACAATCCTCAACCTTGGTATGAACGACGAGGCTGTTGAGGCTGTTGCAAAGCTCTCGGGCAACCCCCGTTTTGCTTGGGACTCGTATCGCCGTTTCGTACAGATGTACGGTGATGTAGTGCTTGATATGAAGCCTCAGTCGAAGGAGGATCACGATCCCTTCGAGGTTATCATCGACGCTCAGAAGGAGAAGCGTGGCATCAAGAACGATACCGACCTAACAACCGATGACTTGAAGGAGTTGGTTGCTTCGTTCAAGAAGGCTATCAAGGAGCAGACTGGCAAGGAGTTCCCCACCAGCGCTTGGGATCAGCTTTGGGGTGCTATCTGCGCAGTGTTCGGCTCTTGGATGAACGAGCGCGCTATCCTCTACCGTAAGCTCAACAACATCCCCGAGGAGTGGGGTACAGCCGTTTCTGTTCAGGCGATGGTATTCGGTAATATGGGTGACAACTCAGCTACCGGTGTAGCATTCTCGCGTGATGCAGCTACTGGTGAGAACATCTTCAACGGTGAGTATCTTATCAACGCTCAGGGTGAGGATGTCGTTGCAGGTATCCGTACTCCCCAGCAGATTACTATCGAGGGTTCGAAGCGTTGGGCTGCTGCTCAGAACATCTCTGAGGAGGAGCGTAAGGCTAAGTATCCTTCGTTGGAGGAGGTTATGCCCGAGGTATATGCCGAGTTGGACGGTATTCAGCGCCACTTGGAGCAGTACTTCACTGATATGCAGGATATCGAGTTCACTATCCAGGACGGTAAGCTCTGGATGTTGCAGTGCCGTAACGGTAAGCGTACCGGTGCCGCAATGGTGAAGATCGCTATGGATATGCTCCGCGAGGGTCTTATCGACGAGAAGACCGCCGTGTTGCGCTGCGAGCCCGAGAAGCTCGACGAG
>JAGBYO010000019.1 GCA_017628735.1 Alistipes sp.
CTGATGCTCTTCTACTTTCTGATTACCTATTGTTCGTTGGTCGTTACCTTCAACACCTCGTATATTGCCGCTTCAGCACACCTCGATGCCACTCGCTCGGGCTTTATTATCTCGCTATTCTTCCTTGCTATAATGGCGCCAGGCTTTGTGCTAAATGCCGTTATTCGCTGGTTGGGCAACGCCGTAAACCTATGGTCGTTGATTGTTATGGGCGCAGGATTGCTCCTTATGTCGCTACCCCACCCCTCGTTTGCGAAACTCGCTACGGGTGCTATCCTCGCAGGATTGGGCTATGGCGTGATGCAACCTATCGTCTACGATAAGGCGGCAACCAACTCGCCACCATCGGAGGCTACATTGGCGCTCTCGTTGGTGATGGCAGTAAACTACCTTGCGATAGTCGTTGCGCCATTCCTTATCGAGGCCATAAACCACATATTCCACACCTCATCGTACCGATTTGCATTCCTTGCCAACGGAGTCATCACACTCGCAATAGCCATCATCGCGCTATTTACGATGAAGAAGAGTAGAGTCCTTGGCAACGACGATTAGTGTCCCACCTGCTTACGCCATCGCAGATAGCCTGCGACGGCCAAGATGCAGTAGATGGTGTAGAGACCAGCGGTAAGGGGTATACCCTTGTAGAAGTATAGCCCCACGCTGATCATATCGACAACAAGCCATACGAGCCACTGCTCGACCAACTTACGCGAGAGCATCCACATAGCGACGATGCTCAACGCCGTAGACATCGAGTCGAAGAATGGCACTCGGCTGTCGGTAAACTCCGTAAGGAGGAAGTACAATACAATATGCAATACCGCATAGGTTGCCGTAAGTGGAATAATCCACTTTAAGGGCGTATGCTGTATCTTGCCCTCGCTCTTCGTCTTTGGCTTTCGCTTCCATACCACAAGACCGTAGATGCCCGCAGCGACATAGTAGAGCTGCATTGCAGCATCGGCGTAGATGCCGTTGGTAAGGTACAACACGCCGTGTACCATAGGCATAATTGCACCAATAACCCAGACCCAGATGTTTGCCTTGTATTCCAACCAGAGGTAGAACAAACCGAGGGTGGTGCCTACGATTTGCAGTATGAGAGACCAATCCATAGTTTAGAAATTAACCGTAATGTTTGCCAAAAAGTTGATAGGTGCTTGTGGGAAATAGAACGCCTCGTCGTAGCGCTCACCATCCCACATATATGAATAGCCGTAGCCGTTCGACTCATAGAGTGTTGAGAAGAGGTTGTTTATGGCCAAGCCAAAGCGCACCTCACGCTCCGCCTTGGTGCGTAGCGAGTAGCCGAGGTTAAGGTTCGTTACGCAGTAGGCATCGAGCGACAGAGCCTCAATCTCGTTGTTGGTAAAGTACTGCTTACCAACATACTGCGTATGCCACAATGCACTAAAACCGCCTATATGGAAGTCGGCAATAAGCGAGCCTACGACAGAGGGCGAATAGGATATGGTCATATCGCCAAGCCTCTCGCCATAGGTGGGGCTATCCTTTAACTCATCAATATAATCCTTAATCTTATTCTCGGATAGCGTAGCATTTGCCGACAAGGTAAACCACTTCGCCACCCTCCACGATGCCATCAATTCGACACCACAGCGGTAGCTTCGGTCGACATTCGTATTTAGCGCATCATCGCCATCGTTGACCATACCCGTAGCCACCAACTGGTTGTGGTAGAGCATATAGTAGAGGTTGACACCCAACGACAAACGAGGTGCGATATAGGTGTAGCCCGCCTCGAAGTCCATGAGGCGCTCGGGCTTGGGATAGCTATCGTCAGCCGAGAACATATAGCGGTCGGTAAAGTCCGAACGGGTAGGCTCACGGTGTGCCACAGCCACCGATGCAAAAACATTGTGGCGATGGTGGATATAGCTGATGCCGAGGCGAGGATTTAGGAAGTTGTAGCGCTGGTCTACATCAATAGGCTGCATCGTAACACCCTCATCACCCCAGATAGCGTTGTCGTTAGTGCCCCACGCCTTGTAGTGAACATAGCGATACTGCAAGTCGGCAAAGAGGTGCAACGAGTTATCCATCAAACCACGAAAAACCGACCAGTCGGCACGCACAAAGGCGTTGGCATCCTGCTTCGTAACATCGTTGTCGTACCAACGACCGCCAATATCGCCCTTATCAAGACCATCAACCCACGACAGCGTACCCCAGTGCGGACAGGTGTAGTAGCTCCACGAGCCACCAAAGGTAAGGTCGAGTGCCGATGTCGAATAGTGCGCTGCAAGGTTAGCGCCACCGAGGTGGTTACGCATAATCTTGTGGCGGATAAGGTCGCCCTGCTCCTTGTCGGTTGCAAGGTTGAGATAGCCCGCCAACCAAGCATCCTCCTTGTACTGGTTATAGTAGCCGTAGCCGTAGGTATAGAACATCGTGGCATTGAGCTGCCAATGGTTGTCGAAGCGATGGTTCAGAACAAGCTGGTTGTTGATTTGCAAGTAGTTATCGGTCTGGTCATCGTAGTAGTCTACATGGGTGCCATCGGCCAAGACGAATGGGCCGTCAGAGGTTGCATACTGACCCGAATCGTGGTACTTTCTACCATATAGCGCCATATCCTCGTGCGACACGCCATTGTAGGTAAGATAGGTCTTTGCCGAGCCACCAAACGACAGAAGCTTAATCTTGGTCTGGTCGCCATAGTAGCCCACCTGCGCCATATAGCTTTTAAGGTCGGTTGAGCCACGGTCGATATAGCCGTCGGAGCCGATATGCGTAAGTCGAGCATCCACCACCCAGTGGTCGCGCATCAATCCCGAAGAGATATGCACCGCCTGCTTGTTGGTGTTATACGAGCCGTAGGATAGCGATGCCGAGCCACAGAAATCGGGCGAGAGGGCATCGGTAGTCATCGCCACCGAGCCACCAAAAGCGCCTGTGCCGTTGGTCGAGACACCCGCACCACGCTGCACCTGCACCGTACCCACCGACGAGATAAGGTCGGGCGTGTCGTACCAATACATCGAGTGCGAGTCGGGGTTGTTCATCGCTACACCGTTGATTGTAACATTGATGCGTGTTGCATCCGTGCCACGCAAGCGGATAGAGGTAGCACCGATGCCGATACCGGTCTCGTTGGTGGCGATCATCGAGGGGGTAAGGGCGAGTGCCGAGGGTAGGTCAGTGCCGTAGCTCGAACGCACAATCGCCTCCTTTGTAAGATTATCTTGCGCCACGGGTGTGGTGCGCTTGGCTGCCGTAGTCAAGACCTCGACAACCTCCATCTCGTAAACCTTTGTAGTATCCAGCTTGGGATAGTTTTCCTCCGAAGCGTACGCCGAGAGGGCGACAGCGATGAGAGCAAATAAAATAAAAAACCTTTTCATACTTTAAAAATTTAAGTTTGAAAAGGGGCATATAAGATATGTATCCAATCCTGGTCTCGGCATTACCCGTATCCAGTACGATGGGTGTAATCTCAGCCTCGCTCCCTCCCTCGATTTTATCCGGAATCCAACCGACAGGAAAGAGGTCAGCACCCCTTTGTTAGGCACAAAGATAGGCAAAAAAAATGAAAGAGCAAGGAGGATGGTAGTTTTTAGTTGTTAGTTTTTAGTTGTTAGAGGATTAAGACAAGTAAGACGATAGGACAAGTAAGACCAGTAGGACTTTTTGATACCCGACCTCGTAAGGTCTTATGGTCTTAAAGTCCTAAGGTCTTAAAAAAGATAGTTGTTAGTTTTTAGAAAATTTCTCTAAAAAACAGCTTAACACGCTAATAATCAGCATACTGCACTGAGCATAATCGTAACTTACTGATAATCAGCGGGTGGAAAAAATCGCATTTTCACCCTCATATACCACGCTGAATATCAGCACTTTAGAAGTCACCAATAGGAAAAATTTTAGCCCTTAAAATTTGGCAAGGCTACTTATATGTCGTACCTTTGCATTAGGAAATCACCAAAAACAACCCGACTATGACGAAACTAAACAAAGGGCTACTTAGGTTATTGCTACTACTGGCTATGATGGTTGCCACCAATGGTGCAATGGCACAATATAGCTACCGTTTTAGCGATGAGCTCGGCACATATCATGTAAAGTTCACACCTCACAAGGAGACAAAATTCAAAGCGCCTACCACAAAGCCACTGCTTCCCGCAACGCACGAACTACGCATAGGTATCTTGTGGGGAGGATTGGATTGTCATGGCAATATCGCCAACGATAACTCATTATACTACTATAGCGATAGGGTCGAAGTATCGAAATTATCAGGGCCCGACCATTGGTATGCCTTTACGCTCGATTATGGCTACTGGGCAAGAGAGTGGGTTAGCATCGGTGGCTCAATAAGTTGGATTGCAGGTCTGCGCAACTACTACAACGAGTATGACCACAAGCACGCCTTCACCGACCACAGCAACCATATTTCGATTATGCCCATAGCGCGTTTTGCGTGGTTGCGTAAAGGCAGGGTGCAACTCTACTCTTCCATCGGATTTGGCTTCGGAATTCTCCAACAACGACACCATTCCAACCCTCGCACAAATAGCATCGAGGCCTACTTCACATACGACTTAAAGCCATTCGGCATCGCCGTAGGCCGTAAGTGGTTCGGCTATATGGAGTTGGGCTATGGCTCACGCGGAGTAATAAATGTCGGTTTCGGCTATCGTATCAACACTAAAACAAAATAACTATGCGACACCTATATAAATATATAATGGCTGCCCTCTTCGCCCTTGTCGTAGATATGGCAACGGCACAAGAGGTGGTGAGCGATGAACTTATCCGCGACCGCGTAACAAGCTATACGCCTACCTCAGATAACGATGTAAACAACCTAACTACTGTAAACTACATAGGGCATAAAGCGGAAGAGAGCGTGCGTTGGACAAACGACATTCGCATCGGTTATGGTGCACCTGGCATCTTCTCTCTTCTAATACTTGACGGTTCATTCTTCTTCTATGACGATGATATGTACATACCCGAGACACTGCCTTATAGGGTCGATTATCTACGCACCAATCGTGGGCCTATGCGCCGCTTTATGACACTCTCGGCAAACTATCACCGACAGATTAAGCCTTGGTTTGCCCTCGGCTGCAAGAGCTCGTTTGCCGGTATCTGGCAATCAACTTTCGACTCAATTAGCGGTGTAAAACGCTACTCGGAAAATGTCTATAATGTTGCTGCCTTGGTCGATGCCCGTTTCTCGTGGTTTCGAAGCGATATGGTTGAGATGTATTCATCTGTAGGTCTTGGACTTATGGCGCATATCGAGAAGATGGGTGGCGCATTATGGCCGATGTTCGACATCGCAGCCATCGGTCTTACGGTGGGTCGCTCGTTCTACGGCTTTTTGGAGATTGGCGCAGGATGTGCAGGCTCAGCACGCATAGGTTTCGGTTTTAGGTTTAACGACAAAAAATAGCAACTATGAAACGATATATCATCTGGATTATAGCAACAATATCGCTTGCCACATCGTGCGTTGTCAATGATGGCTACGAGCACGAGCCTATAGCTATTGGTGAGGCTATCGCCGCAAGAGGCATCGGCGAAATTGCCGACTACACTCACACCTTTATTACGATAGCAACCATAGACGAGTATCTCGCCACCGATGACGAGGAGCTTCGCGAGCAGCTACGCACCAACTATATCGGTGCAAATAGTAAAATCGAGCAGGAGGGCAACAATATTATTGTCTCGACCACCTATTATGGCCAAAAATATACTCTCCATAATATTACCACCGACGGCAAAGCGTTGCGCGATGGTGGCGTATGGCAAAGCGACAACTTAAGACTCTTTACGACCAGCAACGCTATAACTATGGTCGTAACAGAGCCCAATAATACCAACTACACAGCGGATAGTGCATCGCTCAACTTCGAGAATATAGAGTTTGATATCGAGCAAGGCTACTCATTCAATGTTAGCGGAAGTTTAGTTATAGGCTATGGCAAGGGCAATAATCTCAACTGTGAGATATGCAAGAAGCTTAGTTTCATGGATAAAAGATTCAATAGTGGCATTATCGAGTTACGATATATCGACGAGGGTAATGGCTACGATGACCTTGTTACGGTGGAGTATCTGGACTGGTCGAAAATAGGCATAAGCTATCTGCAATACTACAAGGTAGTGAACAACTATATTATCTAAGAGAGAAGGGAGGCTCACAAATATGAGTCTCCCTTCTACTTGCCACTCCCTTCGCTATAACTTGCTGAGGAACTTTTCGCGGTTTACAACAAAGCGAATATGCTCGCCCGAGCCGATAAGTGTCTCACCATCAAAGGCCTCAACCTTGAAGGTTAGCTTACGGCCATCAACCTCGGTAAGCTCGGCTACAGCCTGCACGGTGTTGCCCACCTTCGATGGCTTGAGGTGCGAGGTAGATATCATCGAGCCTACTGTCGTCTCACCCTCGCCAAGGTGGAGCGCTACTGCCAACATCGCAGCATTCTCCATAAGTGCCACCATCGCGGGCGTTGCCAACACAGCCATATCACCCGAGCCAATATATTCTGCGGTATTGCCCGCCTCAACGCGCATAGCGCTAATGTGCTTTAATCCCTTTTCTAACATAGTTTACATATATTATATTAGGTGCAAAAGTAATAAAAAATAGCTGTCGGCACAACTTATTTTGCGTTTTATGCGTTATATTTGCGATATGAAACCGATGTTGCGCATAACCCTAATAGCACTTCTGCTCCTTGCGATTGCCACCCCTGCGGAGGCACAATCGCGCCGACAGCGTGTGCGTGGTGCTTCGGCAGCACGCTGGGAGGTGGATAGCCGTGGCGACTCGGTGTTGCATATCACCCTACTGCCAGTCAATATCTTCCATCGCACGCGCGACTTGAAGAACTACCAGAAGATGGTGCGTGCCGTGAAGAAGGTCTACCCTCTTGCTTTGGAGGCATCACGCCGTATGGCGAGTGTCGATGTCCAGCTCTCGGAGCTTAAGCGTCGCGATAGAAAGAGGTATACCGAGGCTATGGAGGAGGCACTAAAAGAGGAGATTACGCCTATGCTCTGGAAAATGACACGCTACGAGGGCAAGATACTCCTTAAGCTTATCGACCGCGAGACAGATTTCACTGTATATCAAATCATTAAGGACTACCGTTCGGGCTTTACTGCGGGCTTCTACCAGATGCTCGCCCGTATGTTTGGCAACAACCTCAAGCTACAATACGACCCCAAGGGCGAAGATGAGATGCTGGAGCAGATTGTGCTATACTATAAGGCAGGACTGCTGTAAGGGGAGAGCAAAGAGCAAAGAGAGAGAGGCGCAATAAGTAGGGAAGTTAGGGATGTTAATGACCGAAGAGACCAAAGAGACCAAAGAGACCAAAGAGACGATACGGACAATAGTTATGGTGATACCCGACATCTCTCTGGTCTTTTAGGTCTCTCTGGTCAAAATATCCCCACCTCCCAACCACCACGACCAATTTCTCGTCAAAAGGGGTATAATTTGGCGCCGATAAAGAAATTGCCCTGGATGGGACATACTCGAAGTATTTCCCATTCAGGGCAATGATTGAGGCGAAAGAAGGATGCCCCTTTTCACAAGATTTTTTTTTGTCAGAGTGGTGCTAATGTGGCGCTGACACGAAAAATGGCGGATGGGTCATACTAAGCGTATTTCCCATTCGCCATTTTGACTGAAGCGTCGCAGTAGCGCCGCTATTACAAAAAAAGTCGGTGCGCCAATTTCCCCCATAATACCCTCCGCCTCAAATACCCAAATGAAAGCCTCATTAACCCTAATCGTCGACGAAAGGTATGCGCACCGACATATAACATTATAGCGACGACAAAGGTATAGCAGAGGTAGCCGTATTGAAATACATAGTTTACATAAAGAGTAACCAATTTTACTTTTATACCACTACTAACCACAAAAGGGTTAGGATAACACAATAATTATTAGTAATTTTGGTTAGTCTAATAGAGAATTGGTTGCGCTATGAACAAGAGATATAAATTCAGCACCATAGATGATGTAAATAGACTTTACAACATCCCGACGCTACATCCACTAATTAGCGTTATCAAGCTTTCGGATGTCAAGCCTATCGACATTCACCATAGCGAGCTCGGCATCTACACCATCGCCTGCCAAATTAATGACGATGGCAGTGGCTCTGTTCACTTCTTTGCGCCAACCAATAACATCACGATAGACACGCGCGAGTTTTATAGAATGAACGGCTGTAGCCTCAACTTCCACCCCTCGCTACTTGATGATACGCTGCTTGTGCATCGTATGCCGGAATATCCATTCTTCAAGTATGCGCCCCACGATGTGTTACACCTCTCAGATTTCGAGATGAGGATTGTCGTGGGATGCATCAACGGCATAGGTAAGGAGCTAAATAATACTACCGACAACTACACCACACGCATCATCGCCTCAGGAATGGCCGTGCTATTTAGTTTCTGTATGCGCTACTACGACCGCGAATACTCGGCGCATAGCGATAGTAGCGACATTGTGAAAAGGCTCAATATGCTGCTCAACAACCACCTTGCCCGCCCTATCCACGAGCGTTGCGAGTTGCCCACCGTAGCGTGGTGCGCCGAGCGTATGCACCTGTCGGCCAACTACTTTGGCGACCTGGTCAAGCGCCAGAGCCACCGCTCGGCACAGGATATTATACATCAGCGCATCATCGCCGAGGCACGACTGCTGCTCGACCGTGGAAGATACTCGATAAGCGAGATTTCGTACCACCTCGGCTTTAAGTACCCGCACCACCTGACGCGCGTATTCAAGCGCATCTTGGGCATCACACCCAACGAATACCGAGCAAAAGTGCAGATAAAAAAGCCACTGTGATACTGTTTTGAGCGAGTTAGAGTAGCCAAAATTTTGCTATTTGAAAACTTTACACTATCTTTGCCACGCTTACGAGCAACGATTGAGCTATGGTGTAATGGTAACACAGCAGATTTTGGTTCTGTTATTCTGAGTTCGAATCTCGGTAGCTCAACCAGAAAGTCCGATAGGTTATTGCTTATCGGATTTTTTTGTATATTTGCATAAATAAAATTTCAAATAGCTTCCCTATATGGCATTCCCTATTGAGAATAAACTTGTTGTTGCGGTATCATCTTCGGCATTGTTCGACCTCTCGGAGTCGGATAAGGTATATAATGAGTGTGGCTTGCAGGAGTATCGTCGCTATCAGGAGCAGAATATAGATGTTCCTCTGGGTAAGGGCGTTGCATTCCCCTTTGTCAAGCGCTTGTTGAGCCTCAACGAGGCATTCCCTGCCGAGCAACCTGTCGAGGTTGTACTCCTCTCGCGTAACTCGCCAGAGACGGGCTTGCGTGTATTCCGCACCATCAAGCACTACGGACTTGATATCTCGCGTGCCTCGTTCTTCTCGGGCGAATCGCCATATAAGTACCTCCCCGCTTTTAATGCTTCGCTCTTTCTTTCGGCTTCGGAGCGCGATGTGAAGAACGCTTGCGATGCGGGCTATGCAGCGGGTCGTGTCCTCGACAGCGAGGTTATGGACGATATACAAGACCAGGAGCTACGCATCGCCTTCGACTTCGATGGCGTAATTGCCGACGACGATAGCGAGAAGATATACCAGGAGCACGGCTTGCAGGCATTCCACCTTCACGAGGCAGCAACCAAAAAGCCCCTCGACCCAGGACCTCTTGCCGACCTGCTGATTAAGATTTCGAACCTTCAGCGCTTGGAGATGGAGCGTATGAAGGAGGATGCGGAGTACCGCCGTAAGCTTAAGATTTCTATCGTCACAGCCCGCAATGCCCCCGCCCACGAGCGTGTGGTAAACACCCTAAAGAGTTGGGGCGTAGAGGTTACCGAAGCCTTCTTCCTCGGTGGTATCTCGAAGGATCGCGTTTTAGAGATTATGCGGCCACATATCTTCTTCGACGACCAGATGTCGCACCTCGACCACCTTCGCAATGTCCCCGCCGTGCATATCCCGATGGGCATAGCCAACGAGAAAAGGTAAAAAGTAGAGTGTGAAGGAGTTTTTCAGCAAGGTATTAGATAAGATAAAGGCGTTTCTACAGCGTCTATCATTCCGCACGGGGGTTGTTGTGCTCGCTTCGTGCGTGGTCTTTTATATACTCTCGTTTGCACAGATGGCGTTGCCCATATCGCCCGCTTTGAAGGGCGTACTGTGGTTTGTGCTCTTCGGCATGGCAAAGACCACGCAGTATGCAGGTCTTGCGATTGTAGGCATCGAGGGCTGGAAGCGTATCAAAGGGGCATTTCGCAGGAGCAGGGAGGCACAATAAATAATCCACCAGCCAGCAAGGGCATAATTTGTTGTCAGAAGGGGTCTAATTTGGTCTCGACACGAAGAAGCCCGGATGGGACATACTAAGCGTATTTCCCATTCGGGCTTCTGACTGAGAGGCCGAAGTAGACCCCTTATCACAACAAATTACTCGTATTGGCCAGTCTTAAGACGCATAACCTCCTCCTTTGTGAGGAAACGCCAAGCTCCACGCTTGAGGTTCTTCTTCGTAAGACCTGCATAGTATACGCGGTCGAGCTTCTGCACGGTGTAGCCGAGGTGCTCGAACATACGGCGCACGATACGGTTACGACCCGAGTGAATCTCCACGCCTACGCTACGCTTATCCTCTGATGCATAAGCAATCTCGTCGGCAAAGATATCACCATCCTCGAGTGTGATACCCTCGGTGAGAGTGTCCATATCGGCACGGGTGAGGGGCTTATCGAGTGTTACCTGATAGATCTTCTTCTTGTGGCACGAGGGGTGCGTAAGCTGGCGTGTGATGTCGCCATCGTTGGTGATAAGGAGTAGACCTACCGAGTTCTTATCGAGACGACCTACGGGGTATACACGCTCGGTGCATGCATTCTTCACAAGGTCCATCACGGTCTTGTCGGCATAGGGGTCGTCAAGCGATGTTACATAGCCCTTGGGCTTGTTAAGCACAAGGTATACATTCTTCTCGCCCTGCAAGCGCTCATCGTTGAAGCGCACCTCATCGGTAGGCAAAATCTTTGTGCCAAGCTCGGTAACTACCTGACCATTAACAGTTACCACACCAGCAAGGATAAAGTCGTCTGCCTCACGGCGTGAGCATACGCCCGACTGCGAGATAAAGCGGTTGAGGCGCACCTCACCAGTTACCTTGTTGGGGTTGTACTTGGGATAGCTGCGGGGCTTCTCATCACGCTTTGAAGAGAAAGAACGCTTTGCACCACCCTTACCCTCGCTCTTGTAAGCGGGTTTGCCCTCGCTCTTATAGGCGGGCTTACCCTCACCGCGGAATGCGGGTTTAGAGGATGTTGCGGGGCGTGCAGACTTCGTACGGTAACCCTCGCTCTTGGGCTTAAAGCCACTACGCTCCGAACGCTCGGTGCGGTCGTTACGCTCATAGCGGTCGCCACGGTCGTTGCGCTCAAAACGCTCAGTGCGCTCGTAGCGGTTGCCACGCTCCTCGTTGTTGCGGGGTGTGTACTCCGAACGGAGACGATTCTCCTCGTTGAAATGGGGGTTGAATGAACGGCGCTGGGTAGGCGCTGATGTTGTGCGAGGACGATACTCTCGCTGTCCCTCGTTGTCGGCCTCGCGGCGAGGGCGGGGACTACGCTCAACGCGCTCCGAGGTGTTGATACGCTGACGCTTATCGCGAGCAAAGCGTGACACATTGGCGCTTGAGTCTGTATTAAAGTTTTTCATTGTATATTATTTATAAATTCGGCACAAAGGTAAATATTTTTTACAGATGGTCAAGGCTCTAACGCAATATCTATACCATTTTTTTCGCTGTAAAGAGTAAATTTATTATTTTTGTGCGGTAAAGAGGTTAATTTATGAACAAAGAGATACTTAAATTATCGATACCCAACATTATATCGAATATCACGGTACCCCTGATGGGTATCGCCTCGACGGCTATTGCTGGTCGTATCGAGGGTAGCTCAGCAGCCGTTACCATCGGTGCTCTATCTATCGGTGTTGCCATCTTTAATTTTATCTATTGGAACTGCTCGTTTATCCGTATGGGCACAAGCGGTCTTACGGCACAGGCATTTGGTGCTGGCGACAAAAAGGGTATCTCGCTGATGCTGTGGCGTGCCCTTATCGTGGCTCTTGGCGTAGGTGTTATTGCCTTTCTGCTGCAATACCCTATCGGCGAGTTTTCAATAGACTTTATGGGCACGGGCGATGCAAATAGCGACGCTATGATTTCGCGCTACTTCTACACTCGAATATGGGCTGTGCCTGCCGGCATCTTGCTCTTTGCCTTCAACGGTTGGCTTACGGGTATGCAGAATGCCGTGGTGCCGATGGTTGTGGCTATCACGGTGAATATCATACATATAGCGTGCAGTTTTCTATTCTCCATCGTAGGCACTATGGGCTTGGAGGGCATCGCTCTTGGCTCGGTGGTGGCTCAGTGGACAGGTGTGGCGATTATGGTCGTTATCGTTACGCTGAAGTATCGCAAGTCGTTGGTCGGCGTAACGCTTAAGGAGATTGTTGACCTCTCGGCGATGAAGGAGTTTTTTGCTATCAATGGCGATATTATCATCCGCACCTTCTGCCTTGTTGCCGTTTACACCTTCTTTACGAAGGCTTCGGCAGATAGTGGCGATGCCAATATTTTGGCCGTCAACACCATTCTTTTGCAGTTGTTCACCCTCTTCTCGTATATGAACGATGGCTTTGCCTTTGCTGCCGAGGCACTAACAGGTCGCTTTATCGGTGCTCACGATGGCAAGTCGTTGCGCCGCTGTGTAAAGCTCTGCCTTATCTGGGGCTTGGCCATTGCACTTATCTATGTAGGCGTATATATAGGCTGGTGGCGCGACATCTTCTCGTTGCTTGTATCGTCAGATACCGAGAATATTGGCGCACTTTTGGCTGTTGCCGAGGAGTATATCGGTTGGATTATTGTGATACCTATCGCCTGTGCTATGCCGTTTATTATGGACGGTATTATGGTGGGTGCTACACGCAGTCGCATTATGCGTAACTCGATGATTTACTCGGCGATAACCTACTTTGCGATACTCTACGGCTTGGGCTGGCTTATCGGCAATAATGCGCTATGGATGGCATTTACGCTCTTTATGTTTGTGCGTGGCGTGTTGCAGTTCTTTATGTCGGACAAGCTACGCGACATCTATCGTGATGCCGAATAGGTTGCTTCGAGAGAGAATTTTTCGTAATTTTGCAGAATGGAGTTTAAGTTAGTGTCGGAATATCAGCCCACGGGTGACCAGCCCGAGGCTATTGAGCAGCTCGTAAACAGCATTTGCGAGGGCAGAGGCCACACTACGCTCCTTGGTGTAACAGGGTCGGGAAAGACATTTACCATTGCAAATGTCATTCAGCAACTCAACCGACCAACACTCGTTATCAGCCACAATAAGACGCTTGCAGCACAGCTCTACGGCGAGTTCAAGAACTTCTTTCCAGAGAATGCCGTGGAGTAATTTGTGTCATACTACGACTACTACCAGCCCGAGGCATACCTACTAACAACCGATACATATATTGAGAAAGACC
>JAGBYO010000163.1 GCA_017628735.1 Alistipes sp.
CAAATAAACCTGTATGTCAATTATCTCAGAAGATAATGGGTGAACTATCCACTTGGAACGAAAAAGATTATTTTGTATCAGATGTTTCTATTCGCTTTATTGTTGCTTGGCGACCTAAAGATGCCCCAAAGGATGAAAAAGAACATGCAGTATTGCTCGTAGATCTGACTTTGAATAAACAAATTGGCAAAGAAAACTAGAAGCCAACTATGGATAAAGCAAAGCACAGGAGGGCAATAAACCCTCCTGTGTCATTTTAGTAGGAATCATCTACACATCAATATCCTTCAGCAGTGCTCCATAGTTGCAATGGTAGCCCATAAAGCCGCGTTTGATGTAGGGGAGGTTGAGCGTCTGGTAATACTTGTAGTCATCATCCTCGGTGCAGAGATGCTTATACCCGTAGCGGGGCATATACTCCTTGATGAATCGTACAAGGTCTTTGAGGAGTTCGAAGCGGTGCTCTCGCAGTTCATCGCGGAACTCGCAACGGGCGATGATGATACTCCAGTCAGGGTAGTTGCCTACGCCCTCGCTATACTCCCAGAAGCGGATATAGATATCCAAACTTCCCCTGTGAATACTGATGCAGATGCCGTTTGCATTCCACATAACACTGCACGCATTTCTGTAACCATATCTCTCGCATAGGTAGAGATTGAAGTCACTAATCAAGTCATTGTAATTAGCTTTGTACTCGTACATAGTCTGAAAGTTTTAATAGTTTAACAATAAATTATCATAATCTGAATCCACGCTTGCGCTGTGGCTTCTTTTTCTTATTTACATATTGCTTTGCCAACATCTCCTCTTCGGGATCGGTGGCTGGGGCTGTTGCGAGGTCGAGCAAGCCGACACTTAGGCTACTCTCTTCGCTTGGCTCTTGACGAACTACATCTTGGCGAGGCTCCACAGCCGGCATATTGGACTACTGCAAGGAGTCTGATGCCGAGGAGTTTATCGTGGTAACGGAGTCGGGCATCCTTGTAGAGATGGAGAAACGCCTCCCAGCGAAGAGGTTTATACCGGCTCCCACCATCGGCTCGGATGGCGGTTGCAACGAGTGCCACTATATGAAGATGGTAACACTCGAAAATATCCTCAGTACACTGGAGAACGAGAGCCCTGAAGTGACCATCGACGAGCCCACGCGCAAGGCTGCTGAACAGTCGATACTCAATATGTTGTCGATTAAGTAGCTATATCTAAATATATTAAGATTTTTTTGATAATATGTAAAAAAATAATGGCGACTACTCAGTGTATTGAGCAGTCGCCGTTGTCATTTATTGGAAGATCTCGTCCTTGGCGTATCCTTTTATTGTCTTGCGTTGTTCGATGAGATAGAAGATAAAATGAACAAGAAGACCTATTCCCCATGAGATTGCGGTAATGGTCATTGCTCGCAGGCTCTCTGCATTCCATCCCAAATAATGAACGCCGTATCCAATACCAATACATAAAATATAGGTCACTAAATGGTATCTGAAACCGATGTCGTGCACCTCATTTTCCTTGGCATCTTTCCTTCCAAAATACCAGCCGATAAGAAACATTAAACCTCCATACACAATGGAGCAGGTAGTTGTTCCAATAACACTGTTCGCCTCGATGCATAAGTTTAGAGCATATCGGAATAACACGGTCAAAACTAATGCGCAAATTGCAAACTGTCCCAATCTGATTGTCAATGCTTTCATAACTTACTAATTTAAAAGGTTTATAATGGATTCTTTTGTAAATATCTTGATGTTTCGTTCAACGAAGTGCTGAAACAACTCCTTACCAAGCTCTGTCAGATAGTAGTATTTTCTATCAGGGCCCTTGCTAACACGCTTACAATCATATGCAACAATTCCTAAATTTAGGAACTTTCGCAAATTTCTGTACAGGCTTTGCTCTTCGCAAGACATCGACCCCTCCGACATCTTCTCAACGAACTCTTTTATCTCTTCTACGCATTTATTGCTCTCTTTCAGAGATAGAAATACCCAGAAGGTTAGTTGCCCCTTTTTGTAGGTCTCTTCCCACGCATTTAGCAGTTCAGTTATCATTACATCGTTCTCCATACTTGTAGTATTCTTTATGTATTAAACAACTTGTATAGTGCAAATATACTAATACTTTTTGAAACTGCAAATAAAAATGAGATTTTTTGGGAATATGTAAAAAATAGTGGCGACTACTCGGTGTATTGAGCAGTCGCCATTGTTATATGGTGATATTAAAGAATAACTACTTCAATTCAATGAGAATTACTCCATTGGATGTGTCGCCATATTTCTTGAACTGCTCGCCCTGTTCGCCCTTGAAGACATGCATAGTCTTCATTTCGTTGGGAGATATAGAATTTATATCACCTTTATAGATTTCGCCGTTGGGTTTCTTAATAATGCAAAGTGCATCTACAGTAGATTTACTCGGCTGGTATGTAAAATTCTCCACTTTCAGGCTGGCATCTCTAATCACAACAGTATTCTCTGCTTGATTCTTATCCATAACCACATCGTCCATATTGGCCTTATCTACCGAAACGGTTATTGTAGGATAATCTACATACATATATTGGAGGAAAGCCTCACCAGCTGCAAGATTAATCTTGTAATATCCATTGGCATCTGTTGCAACGCCTGCTTTGGTCTTTGGCACCATTACAAGCACTCCGGCCATAGGCTTTCCCTCGGTATCGACAACTCGTCCAGAAATTTCTCGGCCATTTTGGGTAGTGATGATAACCACCGACTCTACACCTTTGACAACATTCATATTGCGAATCATATCGCTTGGCAATTCATCAACTGCTGCTTTGGTCGATACGACTCCATCGATAATGTAGAGAGTTTGCCCCTCACCAGATTGTGCAAATGCAAAGTTAGTTGCAATGCTCATTAAGAAAATAAAAAACAACTTTTTCATAGTAACATTCACTTTTAATAGATTCAACAACAATGAAACCGGTTTTCGTAGTGCAAAGATAAGTACAAGAATGGCTATTGTGAGTTAACTGGTTGTTAATAACTGTTAACTAATGTTAATTCGTGTTATAAATGAGAAATAATAACTACTTTTGCCAATAATGCAATAGCTATGTCAAAGAAATTCTTTCGAAACATATCAATTATCGCAGTGGCATCATTGCTATGCCTCGCCGTTGTGCAGGCTGTATGGGTGTATAGAATGTACAATGATTCCGTGGCCGACTTCCAGCGCAGAGTGGAGTCTGCCACATACAAAAGTATATATAAAGCATTCCGTATGGATGCCATTCCAGGCTTGGCCAATGCAACCCATATTAAGATGAATCTCGATGATTTTAGCCTCTACTTCGAGCCAAATCTGATGGAACTTGATGCATTACAGCCATACTATGCAGAGGTGTTATTTCACGATGCTGGTACTACGCGAGTGATGATGACTAAGGGGGAGAGACCGAGTTTGAATAATCCGATGGTTATCGTTGTGCCGATTGATGACGACGAGCTATATTCACTCAGGCTCTCCATAGAGACACCGTTTAAGGCATTTTTGGAGAGGATGAGGGGTTTGATACTTTCGTCTGTGGCTATTGTCCTGCTATTGTCGGTCGTCTTGTTATACTTGGTAAGAACTATGTTTCGACAGAAGACTCTCGAAGAGATGAGGCGAGATTTTACACACAATATAACCCACGAGCTGAAAACACCTATTTCTGTTGCCGTAACAGCGACAGATGCGCTGCGTAATTTCTCTGCTGATGCCAATCCCGAAAGGAGAAGTCGCTACCTTGAGATTGTTGAGGGGCAACTTACTCAACTATCGACAATGGTTGAACATATTCTATCGGTATCTGTTGAGGGCAGGGAGTACAAATACAATCCTACCAATCTACACATTCAGGATATTATCAATGGAGTAGTTCAAGGTGCTGGAATGAATGTAGGCAAGGAGGCAAAATTCCATATTAATTGTCCTCCTGGTATTACCGTGTTGGCAGATGAGTTCCATATCAAAAACCTACTGGCGACAGTCATAGACAACGCTGTTAAATATGCCGAAGAGCCCGTTGTCAATGTAAGTGTCTCTGATGAGAATGGGAATGTTACGATAGACGTGGAGGACAACGGATGTGGCATAGCCAAAGAGCATCTTTCGCATATTTTCGAGAAGTTCTATCGCGTACCTACTGGTGATATACACACTGTGAGAGGCTACGGATTGGGACTCTATTATGCAAAGCAGGTAGTGCAGCTGCACAAGGGTACAATATCGATTAAGAGTAGTGTCGGAAAGGGTACGACCGTAACCATTAAACTACCGAAAAATGAACAATAGAATAAAGATACTTATAGTCGAAGACGAAAAGATGTTGGCGGAGATACTGTCAGATACACTATCTGATAGGAACTTCGATGTTCGTCTTGCGTATGATGGAATCCACGCATTGGAGGCCATAAAAAAGGAATCATTCGATGTTATTGTCAGTGATGTGATGATGCCAAATCTTGATGGCTACTCTCTTGCGAAGAAGCTCAGAAACGAGGGATTTAACACTCCAATACTTTTCCTTACGGCACTATCTGCAACCGAGGATGTTGTTAAGGGATTTGAAACAGGAGGTAACGACTTCTTGAAAAAACCTTTTGCTATCGATGAACTCATTGTAAGGGTTAAGGCTTTGGCCGGAAGAGCCGAGGTTAGGGATACCCAAGAGACATCTTATGTTATTGGGGAATATGAGTTTAACCCATCTTCGAAGGAGTTAACCATACAAGGAGAGCATACAACCTTGGCAGCACGAGAGGCAGCTGTGTTAGTTAGGTTGTGCCGCAAGAGAGGGCGTGTTGTTGAGGCATCGGAACTCTTGAAGGAACTTTGGGGCGATGATAACTATTTTAACCTCCGTAGCCTCAATGTCTATATCACACGCCTGCGCAACCATCTCAAAGCTGACCCGACCGTAGAAATAGAGAGCGTCAGAGGTGTTGGCTATCTGTTAAAATAATCAATGGCGACCGCTCATATTAGAACTGTCGCCATTTGTGTAGATGATATTTGTAATTAATATCTTTTCTCTCGAAGCTTACCTACCAAGTCGGGAAGGATGTATACGGCCAAGCACCACGACACCTGACCCATAGCATACAGCAATACAAGTTTCGATGTTGCAACGGGCAATACGGTGTTATCGCC
>JAGBYO010000164.1 GCA_017628735.1 Alistipes sp.
GGATCTGTATATACAAAATAGTAAGTATAACAATCCCTAGGTGTCACAAATTTGATATGTTCATTGTGGTATTTATCGCCTACCTTCTTAGTAATATCCCAATCACCCATAAAGCGATGGTCTGCCTCCTTCTGCTTGTTAAAAATCGTTTCATACTTAACACCGTTATCCTCGCTTACCAATGTGAGTGTATTGAGTTCAATGCTATAAGTAATCATTATGGGCTCTTCTCTGGGGTATGTCAAGTACAGGTTATCGCCTTCTACATACCACTCAAACCCGCTGCGATTGAGTCCTACATAGCTTCCATCGAGGCGTGATGTGTCCTTTGCACGGTATCCGCTGCCATCTTCCCAGAAATATAAAGACGACTCTTCGACAATGTCGTATGCTTCAGACTCAGCCATTACTGTCCAGCAACCCAATATTTCGCTTTTTACTCCTGATTTCTCAGGTGTTGGGTTACTTACATCTTCGTTAGTATTGTCCCTTGCGGGCAAATACTCCTTTTCGCAAGACATTGTTGCGCCCGCTACCGCAAACGCTAACAATAAAAATAGTAACTTTTTCATAACACTAACCTTTTAGTTACTACCGCATCTCCGACAATAGTGGTCTATAAAATAGAAAGTGTGGAGATGATTAGTTTATCTGAATGGAGGTTCTGGAATACCTTTGACCAAATAAACAATACCCCACACTCGTATTGAGCATAGGGTACAATACCCCCCAGGCATAACAATACGAAGTGACGAGTGTGTTGCCATTCCTTGGTCAAGCGAAAATTTTCCAGATTTCCATTCAAGGATAAAAGCTAATACACTTTCATCAAATATGTAATATCAAAGGGCGCACCCTCCGAACATTACAAAGGTAGTGATAATTATTAAAAATGCAAAGAAAATTGTTAGTTTTTAGTTGGTTTTTAGTTGGTTGGGTACAATGGGTAAGATGGGTATAATAGGTACAGTGGGTAAATTGTAGAATATCCGCATTACCCAAAATACCCATTAGAGCGTTAGCTCTGCGCTCCAACAGACCGCAATTCTAACAACTAACAACTAATAACTTCACAACTAAGGGTGGCAAGTGCCACCCTTAGTGTTAAAGTATGTTCTCGGTAAGCTCTATCGAAGAGTTGCCGTGGTCGTCGACCACCACCGAGATAAGGTCAAACTGAATGATATGCCTTAGGCGGTGTATCTGGCGGTAGAGCATTGCACCACGGCGTAGCGTGCGTCGCTTCTGCTCGTTGATGCTGTCGAATGTCGACTGCCAACCCGAGATATGGCGGGTCTTGACCTCCACAAAGTGCATCGTGTCGAAGTGCTGGGCGATGATATCTATCTCGTAGCTACCTGCTCGCCAGTTGCGCTCGACGATGTAGTAGCCTCGCTCACGAAGCCACTCCACGGCGGCATCCTCGCCACGGTTGCCTATCTGTGTCGTAAGACCGCTCATTGCGATTTGCTGCTTTAGCGCTTAATAAGGAACGAAATATCGTCACCGGGCTTAACCTCATAGGTTTCGATGCCCTTCTTGAAGATACGCATAGTGCGTGAGCCGATAAGCTCAATCGACTCGCCCTCGATACGAATCATACAGCCCTCGCGCAAGCCTACGACATAGCGGCTGCGGTTAGCCTCCAAATACTCCAAGATGCGCTGCTCACGGGTCTCGCCAGCGTGACCTGCGGGGTTGGCATCGAGGTAGTGGGGGTTGATCTGGAACGGCACAAGACCGATAGCACGGAACGACTGAGGCTCTACGATGGGCATATCGTTTGTGGTGCAGATGGTGGGGCAGGTAACATTGCTACCAGCTGACCAACCAATATAAGGTACGCCTGCGCGCACGCGACGGAAGATGACATCGAGCAAATCCTCCTCCTGCATCTTCTTCAAAAGTGCGAAGGTGTTACCGCCACCGATAACGATAGCCTGAGCGTGGCGAACAAAGTTGCGCTTGTTGAGGGCACGGTGTACCGAACGCACCTTGATGCCAATCTCATCGAAACGCTCCTGTACCTTGCGCTCATACTCCTCGTAAGAGAAGGTTACGGCAGCGTAGGGGATAAATACTACTTCGGTTACGCCAACAAGAGTTTTCTGAATCTCGGCGATGGGATACTTCAAATAGGCCTCACCCGCATTGGTGGAATTGGAAATTAGCAAAAGGTTCATAACTTACTGTAAATTATAGTTTTAAGGTATATTGTTAAAAAGTCGTCGTTAATTTTTTTTAGAGATAATGTCAAAGATAATAAAAAAAGTGTTACTTTTGCATCGTCGCAAAGAATTTTTTTGCGAAAAATTTATTACAGTAGAGAGAAATTTACTACTATAATGTTTAACTAAAACTTATTTATTATGTCAGAAATTCAGTCAAAAGTTGTCGAGATCATCGTTGACAAGTTGGGCGTTAAGGAGTCAGAGGTAGTACCCGAAGCAAGCTTCACCGCACACCTTGGTGCAGACTCTTTGGATCAGGTAGAGCTCATTATGGAGTTCGAGAAGGCTTTCGATCTTCAGATTCCTGATACTGAGGCAGAGAAGATCCAGACTGTAGGTGATGCTATCAGCTACATCGAGGCTAACAAGTAATAGACCTTAAGAGTTTCACCGTAAAAGCGTTATAGCCTTTAGAGTAATGGAGTTGCGCAGAGTTGTAGTTACGGGTATCGGCACTATCAACCCTCTTGGCCACAATGTCGAGGAGTACTTTTCGGCACTTGAGGCGGGTCGTTCGGGCGCTGCACCTATCACCAACTTCGACGCTTCGAACTACAAGGTACGCTTTGCGTGTGAAGTAAAAAATTACGAATGGGAGCGATACTTCGACCGCAAGGAGGTTCGCAAGTATGACCGCTTCGCGCAGTTTGCGCTTGTAGCAGCCGCCGAGGCTGTCGCCGACGCTAACTTTGGTGACGATGTCAACCGTCGTCGCTGTGGCGTTGTGTGGAGCTCGGGTGTGGGCGGTATCGACACCTATTACCACGAAGTGATGGACTATGCCAAGGGAGGAGAAATCCCTCGGTTTAGTCCATTCTTTGTACCTCGTATGATTGCCGACCTCGCCGCAGGTCACATCGCTATGAAGTATGGCTTTATGGGCCCCAATTATAGCGTTACCTCGGCGTGTGCCTCGTCAAACCACGCACTTATCGATGCCTTCAACCTTATCCGCTTGGGCAAGGCCGAGGTTATCGTTACGGGTGGCTCGGAGGCTCCTATCATCCAGGCGGGTGTTGGTGGCTTCAGCTCTATGCAGGCGCTATCGACACGCAACGACGATCCCGAGCACGCCTCACGACCCTTCGACCGTGACCGCGATGGCTTCGTTATGGGCGAGGGTGCAGGTGCTCTGGTCTTGGAGGAGTATGAGCACGCCGTGAAGCGTGGTGCCAAAATCTACTGCGAGGTGGCTGGTGGCGGTATGTCTGCCGATGCCCACCATATGACAGCTCCCCACCCCGAGGGTGAGGGCGCAATATTGTCGATGGAGGAGGCTTTGCGTGATGCAGAGCTTACGCCCTCGGATATCGACTACATCAATGTCCACGGCACATCTACGCCGTTGGGCGATATCGCCGAGCTTAAGGCACTCGACCGTGTCTTCGGCGATCAGCTCCCGTCAATCAGCATATCGTCGACAAAGTCGATGACGGGACACCTCTTGGGCGCTGCTGCAGCCATCGAGGCTCTCGCCTGCATTATGGCTATCACACGCAACACTATTCCGCCCACTATCAATGTCGAGAATCTCGACCCCGAGATTCGTGCCGACCTCGACCTTACGCTCCACACAGCGCGTAAGCGTGAGGTGCGTGCAGCGCTTAGCAACACCTTTGGCTTCGGTGGTCACAACTCGACAGTCATCTTCCGTAAGGTTACGAAGTAAACCACATCTCTTATGTTCGATTTTTTGATTCGTCCTTTGCGCCGTCGCTTTGGTCGCGATAAGGCTTTCTATGCCGCTATCGACGATATGTTTGGCATCTTGCCTCACAACATCGAACTCTACAAACTCGCCCTTATCCATAAGTCGGCATCTGTGGAGTTGGATGATGGCAGCCATATCAACAACGAGCGCTTGGAGTTTTTGGGTGATGCCGTTATCGAGAGTATCACTTCGGACTATCTCTTTATTGAGTTTCCCGACCGCGACGAGGGCTTTATGACACAGATTCGCTCGAAGATTGTGTCACGCCAGTCGCTCAACGCTATAGCCTCGAAGATAGGTCTCGACCGCTATGTAATATCTAATGCCGTAGGCAATATGTCGCAGAAGCATATCTATGGCGATGCCTTTGAGGCTATGATGGGTGCCATCTACCTCGACCAAGGCTACGACTTTGCCAACCGTCTGCTTATCAACGACATCTTTGGTCGCTACCTCTCGCTCGATGATGTCCTCCGCTCGGAGACCGACTTCAAGAGCCGCCTTATCGAGTGGTGTCAGAAGAAGCACTACACCATAGAGTTCCGCACCGACCACGACCGCTCGTCATCGTCGCCCCACCCAGGTTTCTACTCGGTGGTCTATATCGATGGTATTGCCGTAGGTCATGGCACAGGTGACTCGAAAAAGGAGGCAGAGCAGCACGCCGCCTACTCCGTATCGCAGGGTACGCCGCAGGCTCTCAACGACGAGAGTAGTGCTAAAATACTTGACCGCTACGACAAATACCTGTAATTTGTTGTGAAAAGCCGCAATCTGCGGCACCAAACTTAGAGCCCCGAATGGGAAATACATCTTAGTATGTCCCATCCGAGGCTCTTTCATTTGGCACCACATCTCACGACTTTTGACAACAAATTAGGGTAGTGCTGGTTGGACGGTAGTATCATTTGTGACCATAGGGACCAGAGAGACCATAGGGGCCAGAGAGAGGTCGGGTATCACCGATACATTTTGTCCGCATCGTCACTTCGGTCTCTTTGGTCCTTAAAAATCTCTTTGCTCTTTGCTCTTTGCAACTTTCCTCTTTTTTCGCTATCTTTGTATATTAAACCGCCAATAATATGAAGAATACTCTCGATAAACTACATTCGCGTGGTGCCGAGGCACTTACGGATGAGGAGCTTCTCACTGTCGTTGTTGCCGAAAATGCGAGCGATACGAAGGCACCAGCTTTGGCTGCCGATCTCCTTGCGGAGGCAGGGTCGTTGCAGAGCCTTCTATCCACCGATATCAGCCGTCTGCGTATGATGTCGGGGTTGGGTATTCAGCGTGCGCTACGCCTTAAGGCTGCCACCGAGATGGGTCGGCGTGTGGCGTTGGCGGCATCTACGGCTGTCGACACAATCTCTTCGGATACGGATGTGGTGCGCATTATGCGCCCTATGCTCGGCAGTTTGCAGCACGAGGAGTGCTGGGCGCTGTACCTTGCATCGTCGGGTAAACTTATTGAGCGTATGCGCATTAGCTCGGGAGGTGTGCAGGCAACTGTTGTCGACTATCGCCTTATCGTGAAGCGTGCCATCGAGCTTCTTGCCGTGCAGATTGTCCTCGTTCACAACCACCCCTCTGGAAGTGCCGATCCGAGTGCCCAAGACCGCACCCTCACGGAGCGTGTTGACGAGGCGTGCCGTCTCTTTGATATCCGCCTTTTGGACCATATCATCATCGCCCGTGGCGACCACTATTCGTTCCGTGGCAAAGGAGTGTTGAAATAGTTTGAAAATTGAGTAATTTTCACTACCTTTGCACGGTTTTATGCCTATGGCATATAGTAACGAGAAATTAACGAAATAAAAAATATACTATGACACAGGAAGAATTGTTCAAAAAGCTTATCGCTCACTGCAAGGAGTATGGTTTTATATTCCCCTCGAGCGAGATTTACGATGGTCTTGGCGCTGTCTACGATTATGGTCAGAATGGTGTTGAGCTCAAGAATAACATCAAGAGCTACTGGTGGGACTCGATGGTTAAGCTCCACGAGAATATCGTAGGCTTGGATGCTGCAATCTTTATGCACCCCCGCGTATGGGAGGCTTCGGGTCATGTGGGTGCCTTCAACGACCCCCTTATTGACAACAAGGACTCGAAGAAGCGCTATCGTGCCGATGTCTTGGTTGAGGATTGGCTCGCCAAGCAGGAGGAGAAGATTGAGAAGGAGGTAGAGAAGGCGCGCAAGCGTTTCAAGGAGAACTTCAACGAGGAGCAGTACCTCGCTACATCGCCCCGTGTTCAGGAGATTAAGGCTAAGATGGAGGCTGTTCACACCCGCTTTGCCGAGGCTTTGAACGCCAACAACCTTGAGGAGCTCAAGCAGATTATCCTCGACTGCGAGATTGTATGCCCCATCTCGGGTACTCGCAACTGGACAGATGTTCGCCAGTTCAACCTTATGTTCTCGACACAGATGGGCTCAACGGCTGATGGCGCTAATACCGTATACCTTCGTCCCGAGACCGCACAGGGTATCTTCGTCAACTACCTCAATGTTCAGAAGACTGGTCGTATGAAGCTCCCCTTCGGTATTGCACAGATTGGTAAGGCGTTCCGTAACGAGATTGTTGCTCGTCAGTTTATCTTCCGTATGCGTGAGTTCGAGCAGATGGAGATGCAGTTCTTCGTACAGCCCGGCACAGAGATGCAGTGGTGGAATGAGTGGAAGAACACCCGTATGGCTTGGCACCGTGCCCTCGGCTTCGGTGATGACAACTACCGCTTCCACGACCACGACAAACTTGCTCACTACGCAAATGCCGCTACCGATGTAGAGTACAACTTCCCCTTCGGCTTCAAGGAGGTGGAGGGTATCCACTCGCGTACCGACTTCGACCTCGGTCGTCATCAGGAGTTCTCAGGCAAGAAGATTCAGTACTTCGACCCTGAGCGTGGCGAGAGCTATGTTCCCTATGTTGTCGAGACCTCAATCGGCGTTGACCGTATGTTCCTGCAGATTATGTCAGCAGCATATTGCGAAGAGAAGTTGGAGAATGGCGAGGAGCGTGTAGTATTGCGTATTCCTGCACCCTTGGCACCTACCAAGGTTGCTGTTATGCCCCTTGTTAAGAAGGATGGTCTTCCTGAGGTTGCCCGTGAGATTATCGATATGCTCCGCTTCGACTTCAATGTCGCTTACGACGAGAAGGACTCTATCGGCAAGCGCTACCGTCGTCAGGATGCTATCGGTACACCCTTCTGCGTTACTGTTGACCACCAGACCTTGGAGGATCGCACCGTTACCGTGCGCCACCGCGACACTATGGAGCAGGAGCGCGTAGCTATCGACGAGTTGTACAAGCTGGTAGATAGCAAGGTTGCGTTGCGCCACCTTCTCGCTAAGGTTAAAGCATAATTAGGCTATGTCAGAGAGACCTACCTTAAAGCGCAAGTGGTCAGTGATAGTTGCTATCATTGCTCTATGCTTCGTTCTCGGCTATGGCATTGGCTATGCGATAGGCAAACTCTTTATGTAGTATGCCACGACTAATAGCCATAGACTACGGCACGAAGCGCACAGGCTTGGCCGTTACCGACCCTCTGGGCATCATAGCATCGCCCTTGGAGACGGTAGAGACCAAGCAATTGGAGCGCTACCTTGCCGACTACTTCAAGCGTGAGGAGGTATCGACAATCGTTGTGGGGCATCCCCGCCAGATGAGTGGCGAGCCCTCGGAGACGATGCGCTATATCCAGCCCCTTATGGGTCGTCTGCGTAATGCCTACCCCGATAAGAAGGTTGTGGCATACGACGAGAGGTTCACCTCGGTGCTTGCACAGCGCACCATACGCGAGAGTGGCATCGGCAAGATGGCACGCCGCGATAAGGCGCTGGTAGATAAGGTCTCGGCAGCAATAATCCTGCAAGACTATATGGCTTCGGTCAATGAGTTTAGATAAAAGTTATTGCTCATTTCTAATTGCTAATTACTCATTACTAATTATTTATTGGTATGATTTACCCAATTGTAATTTACGGCTCGCAGATTTTGCGTAACGAGTCAGAGGATATCACCCCCGATTACCCTGAGCTCGGCAAGTTGATTGAGGATATGTGGATAACGCTTGCCGAGGCTGAGGGCGTAGGTCTTGCTGCACCTCAGATTGGCAAGAACATCCGCCTCTTCGTCGTGGACTGCACACCTTGGGGCGAGGATGACCCCTCGTTGGCAGACTACCGCAAGGTATTTATCAATGCCGAGATATATGAGCGCTCGGAGGAGACATCGCTCTTCGAGGAGGGCTGCCTCTCGTTGCCTGGCCTTCACGAGAATGTGCGCCGCCCCGTGTCGATTCGTATGCGCTACCTCGACGAGAACTTCGTGGAGCACGACGAGGAGTTCACAGGTAAGCCCGCGCGTGTTATCCAGCACGAGTACGACCATATCGAGGGTATGGTATTCACCGACCACCTCGCACCTATCCGCAAGAACCTTATTAAGAATAAGTTGCAGAAGATGGCGCGTGGTTCGTATCGAGCAGCGTACAAAACCAAACGATAATTTCTCGTGAAAAGGGGTCATCTGCGACCTCTCAATCATTGCCCTGAATGGAATGTACTTCAAGTACGATCCATCCAGGGCAATTTCTTTATCGAGGCCACAGCTAACCCCTTTTGACGAGAAATTAGGTAGCGCTGGCTGGGAGGGTAGTATCATTTTGACCAGAGGGACCTGAGAGAGGTCGGGTATCACCGATACATTTTGTCCGCATAGTCTCTTTGGTCTTATAGGTCTCTTCGGTCATTAAATTACCTAACGACTGCGCTACACCCGCAAAATAGTCTATTAACCAATTTTTTGTTCTGCCTAACCAGAATTACATATTGTGAGTTTTTCGATTAATAATATGTCGAATTTGTTGAAAATATTTTGTTAGTCACGAAATAAATGTTAATTTCGTATTCGTAAAGGAGAAAATAATATCTAATTTATAACACTAAAATTAAATCATTATGAAGAAAATTTTACTTTTGGTCGTTGCTGTTGTTTTTGCAACTTCTGCTTTTGCACAGGACTATAAGAACTCTATCGGTCTCCGCCTCGGTAATGGTGCAGAGGTGCAGTATGAGCGTCACTTCTCTGCAAAGAACTACCTTGAGGTAAATGCAGGTCTCTATGGTCTCGTTAACTTCGACGGTCTCTTCGCTAACGCTACCTACAACTGGAACTGCTGCGAGTGGAACTGGACTCCTAACGCAGGTAAGTGGTTCCTCTCAGCTGGTGTCGGTGGTTCACTCGGTATGTGGGCTAAGCACTTCCAGGTAGGTGTTGCAGGTAATGTTGCATTCGGTATCCGCTTCAACAAGCCCGTAACCCTCTCACTCGACTATCGTCCTACTGTTTTCTTCCTTGGCAATGCTTGGGGTGATGGTTTTGCTAATGTTGGTCTTACTTGCACCTACAACTTCTAATTTCTTGTGAAAAGGGGTCATCTGCGACCCATCCCAAAAAGTTGAGTGCCTCGGGCTGTACTTCTTTGTACTATCCCGAGGCACTCACTTTTGCGATGAGCCACAGCTAACCCCTTTTGACAAGAAATTGGTCGTGCTGACTGGGAGGTGGTGTTATTTGACCAGAGAGACCAGAGAGAGGTCGGGTATCACCGATACATTTTGTCAGCATCGTCACTTCGGTCTCTTTGGTCTTTCGGTCTCTTTGGTCCTTAAAAATATCTTTGAACTTTCCTCTTTGAACTTTGCTCTTTTTTTTATACCTTTGTCTTCGTATAACCCCAAAACAAAATAACCAAATAATAACAAAATTATGAAAAAGCTATTTCTTATCCTTGTTGCTGCGCTCTCTATCAGCGCGGTATCGGCTCAGGAGTTCTCATTGGGTCTCCGTGCAGGCTCTGGCGCACAGGCCGTAGCACAGCTCAAGTTCTCGAACGACAACTACCTCGAGGCTCGCTTCGGTGCATCGTGGATCAACCCCGTGGTTACCGTTGCTACAACCACCGAGAACAGCATCAATGTTAACTCATCGCGCGTATGTGCTGACTTTACACTCCTCTACAACTGGCATATCTTCGATATGGACTGGACACCCAAGGCTGGTCGTTGGTTCTTCGATGCTGGTGCTGGTGTTAATGTTGGCGGTAAGGCACACTTCGCCTATGTAGGTCTTGCAGGTATGGCTCGCCTCGGTATCGCATTCAACAATGCTCCCGTTAGCCTCTCTGTAGATTGGACACCCTCATTTGGTCCTCGCATCGCATATGCTAAGGAGTGGTCAGAGGCGCAGTTCAACGACCTTGCGTTGGCTAATTTTGGTCTTACCTGCACCTTCCACTTCTAATTTGTTGAGATAAGGCAGACATCTACTGCCGCTAACAAAAAGTCCCGACAATGAGCAGTACTTCAAGTACAGCCCATCGTCGGGATTTTTGCCGAGCGTTGTATCTGCAGCCTTCTATCAACAAATTTCTTGTGATAAGGGGTCTACTTCGGCCTCTCAGTCAGAAGCCCGAATGGGAAATACATCATAGTATGTCCCATCC
>JAGBYO010000002.1 GCA_017628735.1 Alistipes sp.
CAGCCAACAAAAGCGATGGCTGCAACGATAATTGCAAATAGTCTTCTCATTGTTTGTGTCTGCTTCTGATTACCAATCTTCGTCTGTGTCGGGCAATGTGGGATTCTCACCCGGATTTGTGGGATTAGGGTCTACTCCGCCAAGACTTCCGCTGAAACCTCGCTCGACAACAAAGTCCATAACCTCTACCTCTGGAGTGAGGTAGTCATTCTTTGTAAGTTTTGTCATAATTGTTTATGTTTTGAGTTAATAAATTGTCGCTCAAAACCATACAACTCCAATATGGTGGGTATATAAAAAAAGAAAGTGTGGAGTTGATTTTCGTTTATTTATATGGAGGTTGTGGAAAGACCTGTACAAGAATAAACGATGCAATGCCCCACACTTGGATAGTATGGGTATATGCACAGATTGTGCATAGCCGCATAGCTACACAAGAGATGAGTGCTGTTCGTTTGTCCTCTTGTACTGAAAACTTCCACATTTCCATATAAGAACAAAAGCGAAAAACACTTTCGTAAAATATGTCCGCCGAAAAAGCGACACCGATAGCCACAATTTCGACAATACAAAATTAAGAAAAATTTCCGAAACGAACAACACTCCGATGGGACATTGTTCGAATAAAATAAAATAATTGGGGTTGCTCCTTTAATGGAACAACCCCAATCTATTTATATGTGTTTAAGAGGCTATCGTCTTACAACTACGATAATCTCGCAGTTACCGCAGATTTCGATTGCTGTAGTGTCGTTGGTCGCCAACTCAACATACGATGAAGAGATAGCGCCCTCGCCTACTGTCGAGCCATCGGCAGCAATAAGGCGGTATGACGCATCGGCAACATTACCCATAAGAAGAATACAGCGAGTAACACCATCGAGCGCAACACTTTGAACGCCATTAATTGCAATCTTTGTAAAGGGGTTGCTATCGATATGATACTCCGACTTATCCACAGGGTTGATAGCGAACTCACGAACAGCCAACCAATTACGCTTCTTAGACTCAAGCTTGCGGATACCCACATATCGTGCCTCGAAGGGCTCACCCTTCCACTCAATATCATAGACACCCTGCAAAGGTTCGGTGAGGGCGGTCCAATTCTCGCCATCGGTAGAGTACTCAACAACGCAGTGGTCGAAGTAGTCTACATCATCCACCGAGTTACGGCCCTGAATAACACGCAACTCGCGCACCTCACGAACAATGCCCATATCGGCACCCAAGAAGTCATCGGTACGCTGTGCCTGACCTGAGTGATAGTAGGTCTCAGGGTCGTTGTCGAACATATACTTCGACTGGGGCGCTGCCAACGAGAGATAGCTACCCACAGGGGTAAGAGTAGATGCCTTGTCGCCAGTAAGGCGCTCATAGTAAGCCGATGCCATATCGTCCATCAAGCGCTCGTAGAAGGGGTGGAGCTTCATAGTACCCACGCGGTGAGCATCAAAGGCTGCAACATCCTCCTCCGACATAAGATTCTCGACATAGAGATTCCAGAAGGCATCGAATTTGCCGGCCTGATAGAGCTTCAAGCACTCGATAGCCTTAAGGCAACGGCGACCAAGCTTCTCAAACTCAACCAACCAAGGGCGCAACTCCTCAAGCAACGCCTTATTCTCCATCGCCTCCATCTCGGCAGGCACCTCGACTATGCGCTCAAGCTCCTCGACAAGCTTAGCGCAAACAGCCTCATCGTAGGTTGCCAAAGTGAAAGTCTCGGTCTCCCACGACTCCAAACGGCGGTAGCCAGTCTCCGTGTCGCAAGAGTGGATAGCAAACTGACGATAAGCCTCCTTAACCTCTGGGGCTACACACTCAATAGCACGCTCCCAGCTATCTGTGGGGTTGTACTTCGAGGGACACCAAGCATAATCCGCAGTGCTATAAAGTGCCAACTTCGATGCCTCGCCGTGCTCCATAGGGTTGCTCACGATACCGCGAGCCTTCGTAGCATCCATAGTCGAGGCAAGACCATATACGGGGCCCTGCATAACGATATGACGAGCATAGTCCGTAACGGGGAAGTTCCACCAGAAGAGCGCAGGGCGCTTGATGCGTGACGAAATCCACTCCATAGTAGACTCGGTCATATTGCTACATACTGCATCGCCAGTCCAAAAGACATCGACCGAAGGATCGAGCTCGTTACCGTAGATAATCAAACTACCACGCTCGGTGGGGTTAGCCCAAAGGCGAGTATACTCCGTAGGGCAGACAATAAGGGGCTCAACATCGCCCTTTACCTTAACAAAGTCATCATTAAGGATATTCATCAACTCGGTTTGGTAGTAGGGGTTGGTACCTGCACCCTCAATATCATCGAAGTGAACGGCAAAGGCACGAACACCAAGCTGATACATAGCATCAAACTTCTTGATAAGGTTCTGAATATCGGACTCCTCCCACTTGATATCCTTGCCGGGGTGGATGGCCCATACGAAGTGTACACGATTGCGCTTGCACGCCTCGACCAACTCACGAATCTCCTCGGCCTCCTCAGCGGGATACTCCTCACGCCAGTAGGGCGACGAGTGATAGGGGTCGTCCTTGGGACCATAGATATAGTAGTTCATCTTGAAGCGACCGTAGAAGTCGATAAGCGAGAGGCGGATCTCGTGCGACCAAGGCTCACCATAGAAGCCCTCGACAACACCACGATACTTCAAATCGGGCCAGTCGCTAATGCTCAACGCCGGGAGCTTACCCTCAGCAGAAATGGGGCTCTCGACAATCTGGCGTAGGGTCTGAATAGCGTAGAAAGCACCTGCATCACCATCGGCAACAATGTTAATTGCATTGCCGTTAATCATCATCTGATAAGCGCCCGAAATCTTCGTTTCAAAGTCATCAAACTTAATGGTTAGCTTCACACCCTTCTTCGACTGCTTAACAAAGTCAAGTTCCTCGGCATAGCGTTTTGCCTCGCCCACAAGCTTCACACCCTTTGTGATATCAACAGGCAGGCTACGAAGCATATATAGCTGCTGGGGGAATGGGTTGATAATGAGTCCACCATGGTCGACCTTATAGCCGAGAATCTCGCCGAGGTCTTGCGACTCGCCACGCTGCGACTGCAAATCTTGGGCATAGATAGCGGTTGTAGCGAACAGGGCAACTACAACCAAAGTGATAGTTTTAAGGAATCTTCTCATAATTCTACAATAGGTTACACCGACAAAGATATGCATTTTCTTCGAATATCGAAAATATCTACACCTATTATATAATAGATGCCGTCGGACAGAGAGTCCAACGGCATCTACTAAATGTTTGTTATACGGCTTTTAGCTCTTAGATGTCATAATCTTGAGAATCATCGCATCGGTCTGCATCATTGCATCACGACCAATGTCCGTAAGGTTGCGGATTGAGCGGTCCACATCATCATCGATAATACCCTCTACCGACTTCACGCAACGACCTGTCATCGCCATAAGTGCCGATACCACAGCGGTCGAGACACCCGATGCACACTTCAAGGCGCACGAAGGCTTAGCACCATCACAAATCATACCCGCAAGGTTGCCAATCATATTCTTAACTGCCATAGCGACATGGTCGTAAGTGCCACCCATAAGGTAGGTAATACCGCACGACGAGCCAGTCGAGGCAACAACGCAACCACACAATGCAGAGAGGCGACCGAGACTCTGCTTGATATAGATAACCGTGAGGTGCGAAAGGATAAGGGCACGCACCATCTGCTCGTGCGATGCACCTGTCTGCTCGCCATAGACAACCACAGGAACGGTCGAGGTAAGACCCTGATTACCACTACCAGAGTTACTCATAACAGGAATCATAGCACCCGCCATACGAGCATCACAAGCAGCGGTGGTCATACCGACAATCTGACAGTGCAGGGTATCGCCCATAATATTACGCTCCGACTCCGAGCGCATAAGCTTACCGATACCGTGGCCATACTCGCCCTTAAGCGACTCATAGGCAGCATTCATATTGAGACGCTTTGCCTCCAAGATAAACTCCAACTCATCGAGCGGAGCACTCATCGCAAAGTCCCATACCTTCTTTAGGTTAAGTTCAGGATCTTTCTGCTCGGCGGGAGCAGCACCATCGCTTGCAGCAGGAGCATCTGCCGAGAACAACACCTCGCCATTGCGCTCAACACGCACAAAACGGCTGTGACCACCTGAAATAATCGCCAATGCCTTGTCAGCACCAGCCTTAACCTCGATTTCGATATAGAGCTTCTCCTCGATATTCTCCTTAAGGTCTACCGAGATACGCTTCTCGTCAATAAGGCGACAACCCTCCTTAACCGATGCCTCGTTAGCATCTTTAAGCACCTGAAGCTCATACTCCGACTTGCCGACCAAAGCACCCAACGCCATTGCGATAGGCAGACCTGTCATACCTGTGCCGGGGATACCCACGCCCATAGCATTCTTCAAAACATTGGCGCTCAAACGAGCCTCGATATGCTCGGGACGACAACCCAAAGTCTCGGTAGCCTTAGCTACGCAGAGAGCCACAGCGATAGGCTCGGTACAGCCGATAGCGGGCACAATCTCGCGATTCATAAGGGCGATGATATCACGACGCTCCTCCGAAGTAAACTGATAGTTCATATAGTTGTAGTTTTTAGTTTTGCAGTTTTAGGATAAATAATCGTACGAATATAGTGATTTTTGCCGAAACCGCAAAGCGACAAAGCGATTTTTTGTTATCGTTGCAAAATTTTTGTTCTTTTCGTTTGGCATAAAAATATTTATCGCTAACTTTGTAAGGATAAAATTTAACCCTAAGAAGGAAAGATTATGGCAGGAAAAGTACCTACTCCGCATATCGGAGCACAATATGGCGAAATCGCCGACAGAGTGATTATGGCGGGCGACCCCTTGCGCGCAAAGTTTATGGCAGAGAACTTCTTGGAGAACCCTGTGCAGTACAACAATGTACGCGGTATGCTCGGATTTACAGGCACATACAAGGGCAAGCGCGTATCGGTGCAGGGTCACGGTATGGGCATCCCCTCGATTGGCATCTACACCTACGAGCTCTTCAACTTCTACGATGTTAAGCGCATCATTCGCTGTGGCTCGGCAGGTGCCTACCACCCCGACCTCAAGCTTGGCGATGTAGTATTCGGTATGGGCTCGTGCACCGACTCTAACTATGGCGCACAGTTCAACCTCCCCGGCACATTCTCGCCTATCGCCGACTTCGACCTCTTGCGTGCAGCAGCAGCCAAGGCAGAGGAGCTAAACATCCCTTACAAGGTGGGCAACATCCTCGCAAGCGATGTATTCTATGGTGACGATGCCGAGAGCTGGAAGCAGTGGCAGAAGATGGGCGTATTGGCTGTCGAGATGGAAGCTACGGCACTCTATATGAATGCAGCGCGCGCAGGCAAGAGCGCATTGTGCATCTGCACAATCTCTGATTCGCTCGTTCACGGCACAGCATGCTCGGCAGAGGAGCGACAGACTTCGTTTACCAATATGATGAAGATCGCCTTCGACATCATTTAATTTGTTGTGATAAGGGCGCATCTGCGACTTATCTAAAAAGTAAGACCCCGAGGGCTGTACCATTTCGTACTATCCCCCGGGGATCTTCTTTTCAGATAAGCCACATCTGCACCCTTCTGACAACAAATTACTGACAATCATCCTCCTGCAAAATTTTGGCAGGGGTTTTGAAATTTGCGAAACTATGGATAACTTTACTGCCGTAAAGCGACGACTATGACAACTATCGAAAATACATCGACCGCACAAATTAGCGCTATCGTTAAGGCGCAATGCGCATTCTTTGCCTCACATAAGACACTCTCGGTGGAGTACCGAATGGAGATGTTACGCCGACTTCGCAAGGCGATAACCGACAACGAGGAGGCTCTCACCGATGCCCTACGCACTGACCTTAACAAGAGCTATGAGGAGGCATATCTCACGGAGATAAGCATCGTATTGGGCGAGATTGACAACTTCCTCAAAAACCTTCCTCGTTGGGCAGCGCCATCGAAGCGCAAAACACCGATTAAACTATTTCCCTCAAAGAGTTACATCCTCACCGAGCCATTGGGCGTAGCGCTGATTATAGCACCGTGGAACTACCCTGTTCAGCTTCTGCTAAATCCCCTTGTGGGCGCTATAGGTGCGGGATGTACTGCCGTGCTTAAACCATCGCCCTATGTACCAAATGTGGCGTTGGCATTAGAGCGCATCATCAAGGCGACATTCGACGAGGAGTATATAGCCATCGTTCAGGGACATCGTGAGGTAAACACCGCGCTACTCAAAGAGCGCTACGATATCATATTCTTTACTGGCTCACCCGACTTGGGTCGTGTGGTGATGCGTGCAGCAGCCGAAAATCTAACGCCCGTAGTATTGGAGCTGGGTGGCAAAAGTCCCGTTGTTGTTGACCGCACCGCCGATATCAAGCTTGCAGCCAAGCGTGTAGCGTGGGGCAAAAGCCTAAATGCGGGTCAGACCTGCATAGCGCCCGACTATCTGCTGATTCACCGCGAGGTTAAGGAGGAGTTCATCAAGGCATATAAGAAGGCTCTCACAGAGCTTCTCGGTAACGATGCAACCAAAAGCGAGCACTATGTGCGTATGGTATCCGACAGGGCGTTTATGCGTGTTGCGGGCTACCTCGACGATGGCGACATTCGTTGCGGAGGCACAACAAATGCCGAGGAGCGATATATCGAACCTACCCTACTCGACAATGTATCGCCCGATAGCGCCATAATGCGTGAGGAGATATTCGGTCCAATATTGCCGATGATTGGGATAGAGAGCATCGACGAGGCAATCGACTTTATCCTCCAACGCGAGAAGCCCTTGGCGCTATATGTCTTTGCCGAGCAACAAGAGGCAGAGCGTGTGGTAAAGCACACATCGTCGGGTGGTGCTTGCATCAACGATGTGATTATGCATATCGCCAACGAGTATATGCCATTTGGTGGTGTAGGCAACTCAGGAATGGGGCGCTACCACGGCAGAGATTCGCTATACTCATTCTCGCATCGTCGCTCCGTGCTTGCGACATCGACCAAGATAGACCTACCGTTTAGGTATATGCCCTATCGCTGGTTTAGCTACATAAAGCGTCTTCTATAAACAACCGAAGTTGCCGAGCCGAGAGGTTTGGCAACTCTTCTTTTACCCTCGCCCCTCCCCCGAGCGATAAATTAGACGCGCTTAAAACGGCTAAAAACGGGCAAATCGGGGCTATTTTGCAAAAACATCGTGAGAAAACCCTCACTTTTTCGTCGCGAAAGTTGGCAGAATCGAAAATTAAGCGTAAATTTGTGCGATATATATAATATATAGGTGTGCCGAAAGGCGAAATTTGAATATACACAAACTTATTATAAAAAATGACTGAAGAGCAGAACACAGGTTTAACTGGGCGAATAGTCCAGGTCAACCTCGAAGAACAGATGAAGTCGGCATACATCGACTACTCAATGTCGGTGATTGTGTCGCGAGCACTGCCCGATGTGCGCGATGGTTTGAAGCCCGTGCACCGTCGTATTTTGTATGATATGTCTGCCGAGTTGAACCTCTACTCGGATAAGCCTACTCGTAAGAGTGCGCGTATCGTGGGTGATGTACTCGGTAAGTTCCACCCCCACGGCGATAGCTCGGTATACGAGGCTATGGTGCGCATGGCACAGAGCTGGTCGATGCGCTACCCCTTGGTAGAGGGTCAGGGTAACTTCGGTTCGATGGACGGCGACTCGCCTGCGGCGATGCGTTACACCGAGGCTCGTATGCAGAAGATTACCGACGAGGTGATGGCAGATATCGAGAAGGAGACTATCGACTGGGGCTTGAACTTCGACGATACGATGAAGGAGCCCACCGTACTGCCCACCAAGATTCCATTGTTGTTGGTAAATGGTGCAAGCGGTATTGCGGTAGGTATGGCAACCAATATGGCGCCCCACAACCTCGGCGAAGTAGTAGACGCTTGCTGTGCATACATCGACAACCCCGAGTGCGAGTGCGAGGAGTTGCTCAACTATGTTAAGGGTCCCGACTTCCCCACTGGTGCTATCATCTATGGCTACGAGGGTGTTAAGGAGGCGTTGCTTACGGGTCGTGGTCGCGTTGTTATGCGCGCTAAGACCGAGATCGAGCACACCCCATCGGGTCGTGAGTGCATCGTAATCACGGAGATTCCCTATATGGTGAACAAGGCAGAGATGATTAAGCGCATCGCCGACCTTATCAACGAGAAGAAGATTGAGGGTATCTCATATATCAACGACGAGTCAGACCGTCAAGGTATGCGTATTGTCATCATCCTCAAGCAGGATGCTGTGGCAAGCGTAGTGTTGAACACACTCTACAAGAATACCCCCTTGCAGTCGTCGTTTGCAGTAAACAACATTGCATTGGTGAATGGTCGCCCACAGTTGCTCAACCTCAAGGACCTTATCCGTCACTTTGTTGACCACCGCCACGATGTCGTTGTACGCCGTTCTCGCTTCGATTTGCAGAAGGCAGAGGAGCGCCAGCACATCGTAGAGGGCTTGCTTATCGCACAGGACAACATTGACGAGGTTGTTCACATCATCCGCTCGTCGAAGACTGGTGACGAGGCACGCACACGCCTTCAGGAGCGCTTCGGCTTGTCGGATTTGCAGACTGCCGCTATCCTCGAGATGCGTTTGCGACAGCTCACAGGCTTGCAGCGCGAGCAGCTGGAGAACGAGCACGCCGAGTTGGCAAAGACCATCGACTACCTAAAGGCCGTCTTGGCAAATGTCGATATGCAGATGCAGATTATCAAGGACGAGTTGCAGGAGATGAAGGAGAAGTATGGCGACGAGCGCCGTTCGGAGATTATCTACTCATCTGAGGAGTTCAATCCCGAAGACTTCTATGCCGATGACGATATGGTTATCACCATTTCGCACATGGGCTACATCAAGCGCACACCTCTGGCAGAGTACCGCACACAGCATCGCGGTGGCGTAGGTGCCAAGGGCAGCGCAACCCGCGATGAGGACTTCATCGAGCATATCTATGTGGCTTCGATGCACAACACGATGATGTTCTTTACCGAAATGGGTCGTTGCTACTGGCTCAAGGTATACCAGATTCCCGAGGGCACACGCTCATCGAAGGGTCGTGCAATACAGAATGTTATCCAGATTGAGCCTGGCGACAAGGTTCGTGCATACATCAATGTTAAGAACCTCAATGACAAGGAGTTCGTTGAGAACAACTACCTCATAATGTGTACTAAGCGTGGTATCGTTAAGAAGACAACTTTGGAAGATTATTCACGCCCGCGTACTAATGGTGTCAAAGCAATCGTTATTAGAGAGGGAGACGAGTTGTTGGAGGTTAAGCTCACAAGTGGCAATGCCGAGATTATGATTGCTGCTCGCGAGGGTCGCGCAATCCGTTTCAACGAGTCTACCGTGCGTCCTATGGGTCGTGTTAGCTCAGGTGTTCGCGCCATCTCTATCGACGATGACAACGAGGTTATCGGCATGATTGCTATTGAGCCCGACTCTAAGGAGGATGTATTGGTTCTCTCGGAGAATGGCTACGGTAAGCGTACCGACCTCGATGAGTACCGTATCACCAATCGTGGCGGTAAGGGTGTTAAGACCATCAATGTTACGGATAAGACCGGAAAGCTTATCTCTATCCAGGCCGTAACCGATGATAACGACTTGATGATTATCAACCGTTCGGGTCTTACAATCCGCACCTCTGCCGACCAGATTCGCGTTGCAGGTCGTGCAACACAGGGTGTTCGCGTTATCAACCTCCGCGAGGGCGACTCTATCGCTTCGGTAACAGCTGTTCCCAAGACCGAGGAGGATGAGGTCGTAGCACTCGATGGCGTGGCACAGGAGGCAAATGCCGTTGAGGGTACAGCCGTAGAGGTAAACACAGAGAATACAAACGAATAATTAACAATAACCTAACGCAAAAATTATGAAAAAGTTAGTTTTGATGGTCGTTGCAGCTATGATATTTGCAATGCCCGCAGTAAATGCACAGAAGGTAAATACCGATTCTGAGGTAGCAAAGCTTGCAAAGGTTGATGCTGCCATCGCCGATGCGAAGAAGGGCGCCAAGGCTGCTACTTGGGTTGCTCACGCTAAGGCATACGCCGAGGCCTATGCACTTCCCACTAAGGAGCTTGGTCGTGGTGTTCCCGAGCAGATGCTTATGATGAATGTTGGTCGTCCCGAGAACGCTTTCCAGAGCGAGTTCGCAGGCTACCCCGCAATCGTATACAGCTACGAGTATGTTGATGTATATGTTGTAAATGGCATGATTGAGGGTTGGAACCAAAAGAAGGCTATTAAGGAGAACCTTGCTGAGACAGCTATTGCATCTTATGCTAAGGCATACGAGATGGACCCCAAGACCGAGTCTAAGGTTGCTGCTGGTGTTCTTAACCTTGCAAATGCTCTTGCTCAGCAGGGTGACGCCATGAACAACATGGGCAATGTTGTTGAGGCAGCTAAGGCTTTTGAACTTGCTTATCGCGCTCAGAAAGTTGTTCCTGCTATCAAGGCAGATCCCAACAACCTCTACAACGCAGGTATGCTCACAACCATGCATGCTGCAACTCTTCAAGGCGAGGAGGCTATGGCTGCTTTCAACAAGGGTGAGAAGATCTTTGCCGAGGCTTTGGAGGCTGGTTTCAGCGATGAGAGCGGTAATATCTACTACTATATCTTCCACTGCTTCTATGGTCAGAAGGAGAAGGGTCGCGACGAGTACCTTCCCAAGGCAAAGGAGGCGTTACTCACTGGTATCAAGCTTTACCCCAAGAACACCACCATCCTCGATGGCCTTATGCAGTTCTATACTGCAGAGGAGGGCGTAGGTGATCCCGCAGAGCTTACCGACATGATTGAGACATCTTTGAAGGATGATCCTACCAACTATGACCTCTGGTTTGGTCGTGGCCGTGTATACAACGCCATGAAGGAGTACGACGAGTGTATCAAGTCGTTCGAGAAGTGTGTTGAGTTGCGCCCCGAGGAGTTCGAACCCAACTTCTACACTGCATACTTCATTATCGAGAAGGCTAACGCCGAGGTTGAGAAGCTCAACAGCACTCCTAATATGAGCTACCAGCTCTACGAGGAGGAGAACGCTAAGATTAACCTTATCTTCGCTGAGGCTATTCCTTGGTTGGAGAAGGCTTATGCAATCAACCCCACCGACGGTGCTACTCTTGAGTACTTGAATATGCTTTGCTTCCGTCTCCGTGACTTGGACGGTATGATGGATAAGTACAACAAGTACCACGAGTTGTTTATGAACCGCTAATCGGTTGAACAACAAACAGATTAGGGGCTGCGCCAAATGGTGCAGCCCCTAACATTTTTATAGTATGCAACAACTACAACTCCTCTATGCGGAGCAACAGAGGAGTGAAGTCCGAATGTGCATCGGCAAACTCATCGTAGGAGTGCTCCGAATGACCCTCCTCAGGAACATCCGATACATACTTAATTGCCACAACGGGGATATTGCCGTACATCTCGGCAACCTGTGTAATAGCAGCAATCTCCATATCGAAGAGACCGCAATCGACACCGAAGCGCTGCTTCACCTCGCGGATAATATCAGCATTGACAAACGAGTCGCCGGTAAATACTGCCTCTTTGTCCTTGCCAAGCAACTTGCGTGGGTCGGTAATCTCAGGGCAGAAGCCCTCAGGGATTATGGCATCGTGGTGAATAGCCACCGAGGGCATTACGATATCACCCTGCTTACGACCAAGAGCCGAAGCAGCAAAGCCGATAACGGCCAACATATCGTACTTTTGAGTTGCGGTAGCCAAGGCACGCGAAAGGCCTGCCGATGATAACGCCTTGCCGATACCCACCTCTACAAGATTGTAATCGTGGCGCAGCGCTGATGCGTGGTCGAGAGCATAGCGCATAGCGCGATACTCACGTGATGTAGGTGCACAGATAAGGATACGCATACTACCACCACTTTTCATAGACACTGCCAATACCGAGCTTTTCGGCCTCGTCTGCGGTAAAGAGGGTGCGCATATACTCCGCCATCGCAGCATTTGTCGAGTCGATGGCGTACAAGCCGGGGTTACCGCACTGAATTTCATTTAGGCCAACAACATCCGAAGCCGACTTCAAAGGAAATACCTCCTTATAGACCTTAGCCAAGGCCTGACGAATATCCTCAGCCTCGACACTCTGCATAGTAGAGAGGTAGAAACCTGTTTTGCAACCCATAGGGCAGAACGACACGATGGCCGAGCCAATCTTCTCATCAAGGCGTAGGTAGTAAGCCATAAGGTGCTCAATGGTGTGTACCTCACCTGAGCCGAGGGGTGCGTGAGCCATAGGTGCACGGAAGCGTAAATCCCACGAGCGCACCTGATACTCCTCGTTGATGGTATATACCGAACGGAGGTAGAGACCAGCGTCGAGTGTACGATGGTCTACATCGAACGACGAAACAATATTTTTCTTCATAGTGTTAGTTTTAGACAATTATATTTGCGCAAATATACGAAATTTTCCACCAAAAGTGTATCTTTGCAATTAAATATGGTATCTATGCAAAACTATTCCACTACAAATTATACGGGCGAGCGCATCGTCTTTTTGGACTATCTGCGTGCTGTTGCCTGCTTTATGGTCATCTTGGTGCACTGCATTGAGCCCTTCTATCTCGGTGGCGAGGGCACATATATCGCCTCGTATAGCGATGCTTGCTGGGTGGCGTTCGTCAACTCGTTTTTGCGTGTTGCCGTGCCTCTATTTGTGATGACATCAAGCTATCTGCTAATGCCAATTAAGAGCGATACTGAAACCTTCTATCGTCGTCGTTTTCAGCGTGTTGTGATACCCTTTGCCGCATGGTCGTTAGCCTACGCCTTTATTCCTATGTGGGGTTCTGGTGGCGAGGTTGCCATTGGCGATAACCTCGCACAACTTAGCGTAAACCTTATGTGGCATAGCGGACATCTATGGTTTGTCTATATGATTATTGGTATATACCTCTTTATGCCGATTCTGTCGCCTTGGTTGGAGCGTGTATCGAAGCGTGGTGAGAGGGCATTTATCCTCGTTTGGCTCTTTACGACTACCGTTCCCTTCTTCCGAGAGCTTGCTCGTTCGATTCGTGGCACTGCCGAGGTATGGGGTGAGGCAAGTTGGAATGAGTTCGGTTTACTCTACTATTTTAGTGGTTTTATCGGCTTTGTAGTAGCAGCACACTATATTCGCAAGTATGTCGATTGGGGAGCTAAAAAGACCCTCTTTGTGGCTCTGCCGATGATTGTCGTAGGCTTTCTTGCAACAGCACTACCCTTCTATCTACAACTTCCTGATAGCTATCCTGTTAATGAGAGCATTGACTTGGCAGTTCAGTTGGAGCTTAGTTGGGATTTTACCACCACAGGTGCTGCGCTTATGACCCTTGGTGTATTTCTTCTCTTCAAGCTTATCAACCGCCCTTGCAAGGCATATTCGTTGTTTTACGATATCTCTCGTCTAAGCTACGGAATGTACCTTTTGCATATGTTCGTTTTGGTGGCGGTATTCGATATCGTTAAGAGTTGGGAAATTGGCACACCGCTTACGATGTTTGTATCGGCATTCTTTACCTATATAGGTTCGTATATTGCGACCAAACTATTGTCGTTGCTTCCCAAGAGCAAATATATCGTTGGATAGTATGAAATTTCGTACCGAGATAACGCCTACTCGCTGGGCTGAGACCATAGGCTATAATGATACAATTCTTAGCCTCGGCTCGTGCTTTGCCAACAACATCGCAGCGAAGCTTACCGAACGCAAATTTCGTGTCGTAGCATCGCCCACAGGCATACTCTTTAACCCCGCATCTATCGCCTCGGCCATAGAGCGTATGGTGGAGCAAAAAACGCCCAAAGAGGAGGAGTTAATTAAGGTTGGTGGCCGTTGGTTATCATACGATTTTCACTCCGATATTTCGGGCTTGACTAAGGCCGATGCAACGAGTGCGATGCAAAACGCAGTAGAGGTTGGTAATAAAGCACTTACAACGGCTACCTACACCATAATTACGCTTGGAACAGCGTGGGTATATCGTCTAAAATCTTCGGGCAAGGTGGTGGCAAATTGTCATAAGCAACCACACCAGAATTTCAGCCGAGAACTACTCTCGGTAGCTGATGTTGTCGAAGAGTTGGAGCGCATTATCAAGGCGACAAATTCACGCATCATCTTCACCGTTAGCCCCGTTAGACATTTGGGCGAGGGGGCTGAGGATAATTCACTGAGCAAGGCGATACTTCGTGTGGCAGTTGACGAGGTTTGTCGTCGCCATAACGAGCGCACTATCTACTTCCCATCATACGAAATTATGCTCGACGATTTGCGCGATTATCGCTTCTATGGCGATGATATGGTACACCCCACCCCGATGGCGGTAGATTATATTGCAGACAAGTTTTTCGAAGTTGCTTTAAGTAACCAAGCAAAAGAGCTTATGCCCAGAGTGTTACAAATCACGAGAGCCGCATCACATCGTCCCTCGAACCCAGCCAGCGAGGAGCACAAACGCTTCTGTCGCAAACAGCTTGATGCTATCGCCACGATGTCCGAAATCAATTTTGAAGAAGAAAAGCGATATTTTGAGCAAATGTTACAAATAAATTTGTAAATTTGCCGAATATTTCGCTAAAAACTATGAAAAAGATACTCAACGGGCTACTCCTCGCCCTGCTCATTATAACCTTTGTCACGGAGCACACCTATGCCACAAAGCCCAAGCTTGTGGTAAACTTTGTCGTAAGTTCACTCCGAGCAAGCGATTTGGAACGCTTCAAAGATAACTTTACCGAGGGCGGTTTTAAGCGCCTAATGGAGGGTGGCACCTACTACACCGAAGCCTACTACGACTATATGCGCACCTCAACAGCTGCTGGCATGGCGACTATCGCAACAGGTGCCCAGCCATCTGTGCATGGCGTTGTAGGCGACAAGTGGTGGAACTATGTCGACAGCTCGATGGTCGAGCTTATCATCGACCGCCAGGCCTATCCCGTGGAATTTAGCACAGGCTCGGGCAACTACTCGCCCCACCGCCTTACAGCACCTACCGTAGGCGATATGCTCCTCTCGGCAGACAGCCAGTCGAAGCAGTATTCGATAGCCGTAGATGCTCGCTCGGCAATCATTCTTAATGGCAAGGCGGGTGTAGCGTTCTGGGCAGAGAAGAACCAGACACACTGGACAACATCGTCGAAGTATCTAAATCGCATACCCTCGTGGATTGCCGACTACAACCGCCACGACACCAACACCTTCTACACTCTAACTCGCTGGACACCCCTCTATGAGGCTGCGCGCTACAAGAATAGCGAGGTGGCAGTAATCGAGGATATCACCGACAAGAACACAAAACTTTTGAGCGATATCAACCTCAAATTGGCATCGAACGACTATGGTCGTATGTGCTATACGCCCGCTGGAAATACGATGCTTATCGAGTTTGCCGAGAGTCTTATTGCCTTGGAGCATTTGGGCAAAGATTCATCGACCGACATCCTCAATATCGCCTTCGACACCACACGCTATATCGCCGAAACATATGGTCCAGAGTCGATGGAGTACGAAGATATGCTCTACCGCCTTGACAAAGATTTGGAAAATTTCCTTATCTACCTATATGCACAGTTCGGCAGCAAGGAGGAGTTAGTCGTTACCCTATCGTCAGCACACGGCACATCACCCTCATTCAACCCCGTAGGTGGCACGGAGCGTGAGCGATTCAACAACCGCCAGATGGAGGTTATCGTAAACGCTTTCCTTGGTGCGCGCTATGGCTCAGATGATTATATCCTCGGCTTTGCGAACAACGCCCTATACCTCAACCACGAACTGATACTTCGCAAGCGTCTTGATTTAGAGGATATTTGCGACGAGGTGGCAGTATTTATGCTTCAATTGCGTGGTGTGCGCACCGCACTAACGGCCACGGCATTGCGCAACACATCATTCTCGGAGGGTCGTAGTCGACTGATGCAGCAGTCGTTCCACGCCACACGCTCGGGCGATATCATTATCGACCTAATGCCAGGTTGGATTATCGAGGAGGATGACTATCGCTCGTCGTCGGATGGTGGCTACAACTATGACAGCCGAGTGCCTCTAATCATCTACGGAGGCGATGCCGAGGCAAAGCGCATCGACCACCGTGTAAAGATGACCGAGTTGGCGCCTACGCTGACACATATTTTGGGTATTGACACCCCATGGGCATCGGAGGAGATGCCTCTAAACGAGTTTAAGTAACAGAACATAAGATATTATGGCACAGGACAAAATACAAGATGCTATCATCGAGGAGTTCTCGATGTTTGATGATTGGCTCGATAAGTACGACTACCTTATCAGCCTTAGCGATACGCTCCCCATTATGGAGCCTGCATTGCGCAACGAGAAGAACCTAATCGAGGGTTGTCAGTCGCGTGTGTGGGTTGCGTCAGAGATGCGTGATGGCAAGATGTACTACTCGGCAGATAGCGATGCTATCATCACCAAGGGCATCGTAGCCCTCTTGGTAAGGGTGATGAATGGTCGCTCGGCAGAGGAGGTTGCAACGATGGAGCTCTACTTTATCGACGAGATTGGACTTGGCGAAAACCTCTCGCCCACACGCAGCAATGGTCTTCGTGCTATGATCAAGCAGATGAAACTATCTGCCCTTGTTTTATCGAAAACGAATAATTAACGCATATGACACCTGAAGAGATACTTGCAGTAGAGAAAAATATCGTTCTCACACTCAAGAATATATACGACCCTGAGATTCCTGTAAACATCTACGATCTCGGTCTTATCTACGAGATTAACTTCGACCCCTCGGGCACAGCCGATATCATTATGACATTGACTGCACCCAACTGTCCTATGGCGGATATGCTCTTGGCAGATATCAACCGCGAGGTAAACAAGGTTGCTGGCGTTGAGAAGGTAAACATCACGCTCACCTTCGAGCCCCAGTGGTCAAAGGATATGATGTCGGAGGAGGCACTCCTCGAACTCAACCTCTTGTAAGGAATATGGAGCACGCCACCCAACTGCGATGCATTGAGGGTATTGCCCAGCTCGAGCCGATTTATCGTTTCGAGCTTATCAATCGTCTTGCCTACGAGCGCTTTGAGCGCAAGTACCGCGACATTGTTGAGATATATCACTCGGCAAACGACAATTGGGGGCAGACCTTCCACGAGATGCTCTTTCGTGTGGTTGGCGGAACGAGCAACAAGTTAGTGTTTCAAGAGTTGGCGCGCCGTGTTACGCACACGATAGTACAGCGCGAAAACAACTCTATTGTAAGCCTTGAGGCACTGTTGCTCGGCACTGCGGGATTGCTCGACCTCTATAGTGAGGATGACTATATCCGCCACTTAAAGAGCGATTTTGAGCATCTACGCACAAAATATAGCATCACGCCCCTCAGCATCAAGGATTGGCGACTAAAGAACATCTACCCTCACAACCACCCTACGCTTCGAATCACACAGCTCGCTGCATGTCTACACAATGGCACGATTACGATGAGTAGTGTTACGGCTTGCCGTCGTAGGCGTGATGTCTACCGATTGTTCACGGGTCGTTCGTCGGAGTATTGGGTAGAACGCTTTATGCCCAACGCCCCAAACTTGGATATCACACGACGAATGGGTCAATTCAAGAGCGATTTAATGGGCATCAACTTCGTGGCACAGATAGCCTTTGCCTACGGCAGTTACACGCAGTCGAACAGGCTAATCGACAATGCCACAGCACTTTTGGAGGATATTCCTGCCGAGGATAACCGCTACATCAAGGCGTGGAATAGCGTGGGAGCGATAGCGCGTAACGCCTACGAGAGTCAGGCTATGTTGCAACTTTCGACCGAGTATTGCACGAAGGGTCGATGTGAAGAGTGTCCACTCACACCGATTCTCAAACGCCACGGCGTATAAAAATATAATCACACATTTGGGGAATATAAATTGTTTTCGTATATTTGCCGAATGTTGCACGCGCGCGTGATGCGTAGGTACGCACATTACACGCAAGGCGCACACAAAGTAGAAAATAATAAATTATCAGACGATGGATATTTTAACGAAAGTCATCAAGCTCTTCTTTGGTTCGAAGAGCGACAAGGACCGCAAGGAGATTATGCCCTATGTGGAGAAGATTAAGGCTTTGTACCCCTCGATTTCGGCACTCTCGAACGACGAGCTTCGTGCTCGTTCGCAGGCGTTGAGTCAGTCGATTGCCGACTTTATCGCCGATGACGAGAAGCACATTGCCGAGCAGAAGTTGAAGTTGGAGTTGGCCGAAACATCGCTCAAGGATAAGGAGCGTATCTCGAAAGATATCGACGACCGCACAAAGCTTATCGACGATAAGATTGAGCAGAAGTTGGAGGAGATTCTTCCCGAGGCATTTGCCATTATGAAGGATACCGCTCGCCGCTTCGCCGAAAACGACGAGGTGGTAGTTACGGCTAACGACTTCGACCGCAACCTCGCTGCCGAGCGTCAGGACTTGGTACGCATCGAGGACGACAAGGCTATCTACAGCAACCGTTGGACTGCCGGTGGCAACGACATCAAGTGGGATATGGTACACTACGATGTTCAGCTCTTCGGTGGTGTCGTTCTGCACAAGGGCCGTATCGCCGAGATGGCAACTGGTGAGGGTAAGACCTTGGTGGCAACGCTTCCCGTATTCCTCAATGCCTTGGCACACAAGGGCGTGCATGTGGTGACCGTGAACGACTATCTTGCTCGTCGTGATGCCGAGTGGATGGGTCCTATGTATCAGTTCCACGGCTTGTCGGTAGCTTGTATCGACAACACCCGCCCCAACTCGGAGGAGCGCCGTAAGGCTTATATGGCAGATATCACCTTCGGTACGAACAACGAGTTTGGTTTCGACTATCTGCGTGACAATATGGCATCGGCACCCAAGGACCTCGTTCAGCGCAAGCACCACTTTGCGATTGTCGATGAGGTCGACTCGGTGCTTATCGATGATGCCCGTACTCCGCTTATCATTTCGGGCCCTGTGCCCAAGGGTGGCGACCAGCTCTTTGCCGAGTTCCAGCCCGCAGCAAAGTATATCTACGACCTTCAGAGCAAGATGTCGTCGTCGGATGTTGCAGAGGCTAAGCGACTCTTCAACGAGGGTAACCACGAGGAGGCTGGTAAGCTTCTATTGCGTGCCCATAAGGCGATGCCTAAGTACAAGGCATTGATTAAGTTCCTCTCGGAGCCCGGCGTTAAGGTACTATTGCAGAAGACCGAGAACTTCTATATGCAGGACAACGAGAAGCGTATGCACGAGATTACCGATGACAACTTCGTGGTACACGATGAGAAGATGAACTCGTTGATTCTTACGGATAAGGGTCATGAGGTAGCATCTAAGCGCTTTGGCGAGGATGGCTTCTTCGTGCTTCCCGATATCGGCGCTCGCATTGCCGAGATTGAGGCAGCCGAGCTTTCGGCAGAGGAGCGTGCACAGCAGAAGGATGCCCTTTTGACAGACTATGCTATCAAGGCAGACCGTGTACATACTATGAACCAGCTTCTTAAAGCATACTTTATGTTCGAGAAGGAGGTTGAGTATGTACTTATCGAGGGTAAGGTGAAGATTGTCGATGAGCAGACCGGCCGTATTATGGAGGGTCGCCGCTACTCTGACGGTTTGCATCAGGCTATCGAGGCTAAGGAGAATGTCAAGGTGGAGGATGCTACGCAGACCTTTGCTACGATTACCCTTCAGAACTACTTCCGTATGTACCACAAGCTTGCTGGTATGACCGGTACGGCAGAGACCGAGGCGTCGGAGTTCTGGAGCATCTATAAGCTCGATGTGGTGGTTATCCCCACCAACAAGGAGGTTATCCGCGATGACCGTCAGGACCTCGTATATAAGACCGAGCGAGAGAAGTACAACGCAGTTATTGCCGAGATTGTGCGCCTTGTAAATGATGGTCGCCCAGTCTTGGTGGGTACTACCTCGGTCGAGATTTCGGAGTTGTTGAGCCGTATGCTTAAGCTTCGTGGCATCAAGCACAATGTCTTGAACGCTAAGCAGCACCAGCTTGAGGCACAGATTGTTGCCGAGGCAGGTCGTAAGGGACAGGTTACAATTGCTACCAATATGGCGGGTCGTGGTACAGATATCAAGCTCTCGCAGGAGGTTAAGGACCTCGGCGGTTTGGCAATTATCGGTACTGAACGCCACGAGAGCCGCCGTGTAGACCGCCAGTTGCGTGGTCGTGCAGGTCGTCAGGGAGATCCCGGCTCTTCGCAGTTCTTTGTATCGTTTGAGGATAAGCTGATGCGACTTTTCGGCTCGGATCGAATCGCTAAGCTTATGGATAAGATGGGCATCCAGGAGGGTGAGGTTATCCAGGCAGGTGCGATGACCAACGCTATCGAGCGTGCTCAGCGCAAGGTCGAGGAGAACCACTTCGGTGTGCGTAAGCGCCTCTTGGAGTACGATGATGTGATGAACTCACAGCGTGAGGTTATCTACACTCGTCGTCGCCACGCACTCTATGGCGAGCGCATTGATATCGATATGAACAACCTACGCTACGACTACGCTACAAAGTTTGTCGAGCAGCACGAGGGTTGCTCATATGAGGACTTTAAGTATGAGCTTATGCGTGAGGTAGCCATCGAGACATCGCTTTCGGCAGAGGAGCTCGACCGCCTCAAGCCCCGTGAGATTATCGAGTCTATCGTTAAGGACCTTAACGCCCACTTCGAGCGTAAGGCTATCGCCGTTGCCGACACCGTGCGTCCCACGATGGAGAAGATCTACAAGGACCGCAAAGACCAGATGGATATGCGCATCGCATTCCCCTTGACCGATGGTCGTTTGCGCTTCGCTATCCCCGTTGAGTTGCAGAAGTGCAAGGATACCGACTGCGCAGAGATATACCGTGTATTCGCCAAGATTGCCCTCTTCACCACCATCGACGATGCTTGGCGTGAGCACCTCCGTGAGATGGACGACTTGCGTCAGAGCGTTCAGAACGCAACATACGAGCAGAAGGATCCCCTCTTGATCTACAAGTTGGAGTCGTTCCAGCTCTTCTCGAAGATGTTGGAGGATATCAACCGCGATGTATTGGCTGTGCTCAACAAGGCATATATCCCTATGCGTGAGAACAACCCCGATGCGGTGCAGAATGCTCGCGAGCAGCGCAACAAGATTGATGTAAACAAGCTTCAGGCATCGCGTATGGCAGCTGCAGCAGCCGCTGGTCAGGGTGAGCGTAGCACCACCGCACCTATCAAGGTCGATAAGTCGGTAGGTCGTAACGACCCATGTCCTTGTGGCTCGGGCAAGAAGTATAAGCACTGCCACGGCAAGCTCGGTTAATCCTAACACTTTCGATTATGGGATATAAGGAGCAGAAACAGCGACAATTCGATATTCGCTACTTGCAGATGGCGCGCGTATGGGCAGAGAACTCATACTGCGTGCGTCGCAAGGTGGGTGCATTGCTCGTCAAGGATAAGATGATTATCTCGGACGGCTACAACGGCACTCCCGCAGGCTTTGAGAATATCTGCGAGGACGATATGGGTACTACGAAGCCCTATGTTCTCCACGCCGAGGCTAACGCCATTACGAAGGTAGCAAAGAGTGCCAACAACTGCGATGGCTCGACACTCTATGTTACGGCATCGCCCTGCATCGAGTGCGCCAAGCTTATCATTCAGGCGGGTATTAAGCGCGTGGTATATGCCGACCCTTATCGCAACGATGATGGCATCCAGCTTCTGCGTAAGGTAGGCATCGAGTGCGTGCAGTTGGATGTCAAGTGCCCTGAGTGCTTATAGGCGCCCAACGCAAAAGATAGACGAAAATAACCGAGGTATGCCTCGGTTATTTTTTTTGTTAGTATCGCACAACCATAATTTGCTGTCAAAAGGGGCATAATTTGGCGCCGATAAAGAAATTGCCCTGGATGGATAGTACTTGAAGTACATTCCATTCAGGGCAATAATTGAGGCGTCGAAGGATGCCCCTTTTCACAGCAAATTACAGTGCCATGAGCATTAGCATCTGTGCCGTCAACACTCGTAGGAACATAACTACGGGATATACCGTTGCGTAGCTAACTGCGGGCATATCGTTACCCGATGACTGGCTTGCGAAGCCGAGTGCGGGAGGGTCTGTCATACCACCAGAGATAACACCCATAAGCGTATAGTAGTTGAGCTTGAAGCGCAAGCGAGCAAGGAGTGTTACGAGGATAAGGGGAAGTACGGTGATGATAAGACCGTAGCCAACCCACTTGTAACCGCCACCAATGATTGCATCAACAAAACCATCACCAGCACCGATACCTACGGCGGCCAAGAACATCGCAAGACCAATCTCGCGGAGCATAAGGTTAGCACTCAAGGTTGTGTAGGTCACCAAGTGGAAGTGAGGACCAAAACGACCAAGGAGCAGTGCCACGATAAGGGGACCACCAGCAAGACCGAGCTTCACGGGCTGGGGAATGTTCATCAAGGGCAACGAGCCGAGCAACACACCAAGAGCGATACCGATAAAGATAGGCAAGAGGTTGGGGTGGTCGAGCTTCTTGAGCGAGTTACCCAACACCTTCTCTGCAGCAGCAACAGCAGCCTCGGGACCTACAACCATCACCTTATCACCCACCTGAAGTTCCATACCCTGATAGGGAATAAGGTCGACACCAGCACGGTGTACACGGGTAATGTTGATACCGTAGCGAGTACGGAGACGAAGGTCAGAGAACTTCTTACCATTGATATCCTCGCGTGTGATAAGGATACGGCGTGATACAAGAGGTGTAGACTGCATAGCGGTAGCACCCCACTCGTCAGCCGACATCTCAATAGGCTTGCCGAAGAATGCGAGGATTGCCTCAGAGTCCTCCTCGGTGCAGATTACACGAAGACGGTCGCCATTGGTGAGCACGGTGTTGCCATCAGCCATCACAATCTCGCCGTTGGCGTGCATAACACGCGATACGACAAACTGGCGGTTGATAAGCATATGTGCAATAGCGATAGTCTTACCCGAGAGCATCTCGTTGTTGAACTCCACGGTATAGCGGTGCGGAAGGTTAGCGACATTATTCATCGCTGCCAAGCCCTCGTCCTCCTTCTTGTAATCGACGCGCAACACAAATCGCATAAAAATCATCGTAAGGATGATACCCACAACACCCAAGGGGTATGCTACGGCATAACCGAGAGAGATGGTTGCATCCTCGATGCCTGTTGCATCAACATAGGCCTGCTGTGCAGCACCAAGACCAGGTGTATTGGTGACAGCACCCGACATCACACCTACCATGGTGGGAAGGGGCTCGCCTGTGATAAGGTGGATAACATAGGTCGTTACACCACCAAGCAAAACGATGAGCGAAGCGAGACCGATAAGCTTCAAACCACCACTCTTAAGTGATGAGAAGAAGCCAGGGCCTACCTGCAAACCGATTGAGAATACGAAGAGAATAAGACCAAACTCCTTGATGAAGTGGAGTACCTCGTGGTCGCACTTAAGGCCGAAGTGGCCAAGAGCGATACCTGCAAAGAGAATCCAAGTCATACCAAACGAGATACCCTTGATCTTGATTCTGCTGAGCATAATACCTATGGCAATAACGATTGCCAAGAGGAATACCGTGTGGGCGATTGAGTAATGCGCAGGATTACCAACGACCACATCGTGAAGCCAACTGAAATTCATTTATTTAAAATTTTGGATTAGAAATCATCTATTCGGCCACAAAGGTAGTCGTTTATTCTATATAAAAAAATTATTTGTAGGTTATTTGAGTGAGAGGAGGGGTAAAAGGGTTAAAAGGGGTCAAAGAGTGATGTATAAAACTCCTCGTATGGGACATTCAGGTCAGTAATTTCGTGTTAGAAGGGGCGTAATGGACTATCGTAAAATTGCCGTCGATGGGCTGTACTTGGCGTACTGCTCATTGACGGCAATTTTGGGATAGGCTGAAGGATGCCCTTTATCACACGAAATTTAGGCGGGTTACTTCGTCTATACCGTCTATTCGACCAATGCTTTCCATTGCTTGTTGCAGTTCGCCCAACGAGTGAACCGAAAAATCAATGGTACATATCGCTATGCGGTCGATATTCTCTGTGGCAAGACCCTGCATTGAGAGGTGCAGTTTATCTGTGATGCAGTCGATAAGGTCGCTCATAAGGTGGTAGCGGTCGATGCCCGTGATGCGGATGCGCACAGGGTAGAGGAACTGCTCGTTCTCCTCGAAATTCACAGATACGATAGAGTCGCCATGCTGCGATGCCTGACGGATAGCCATCGGGCAGTCGCGCTTGTGTAGGGTGATGTTGCCGTCGTGGTCACGGAAGCCCACTACCTCATCGCCAGGCAGAGGGTGGCACTTGTCGCAACGACCATACTCCAGACGAGGAAGATTTGCAAAGTAGCCACGCAAGTAACGCTTTGCTCGATAGGTAGATACCGACTCCATCCACTCCTCTACAGGCTTGGCATCGGGAGCAGTGCCAATCTCTACGCAGTCGCCACGGTGAAGAATTGTACGAAGCGATGATAGCTTGCCGTTGATGCGGGCATACACCGCCTTCTCGCCTACCTTGGAGTGAATCTCGAAGGCAAAGTCGAGAGCTGAAGCACCCTTAGGCAGAATCACACCACGACCCTTGGGCGTAAAGACCATAATATCGTCGTTGTAGAACGATGATGTAACGCCGTCCATAAACTCCATATCGTGACTGTCGTCGGCGACATCCTGCAAAATAGCCTTAAATTTCTCCAACCAAGCCTTGACATTATCGTCGGTGAACTCGGCAGCACAGCCGAGGCGAGAGTTGCGCACCATACGCTCCGACGAGATATGTATCTCCTCCCATATACCCTGCTCGCTGAGCAACTTTACATGGAAGCTCTGGTAGCCATTCTCCTTGGGTGCATCGATATAGTTCGACACACTGCCTGGGCGCTCCTTGAACGAGTCGGTGAGGACAGAGTAGATGCGCAGGCTCATATCCTTCTCGGAGTAAGCATCGCTATTGGGGAAGATAATACGGATATATTGCTTACCGTCTGTATGCTTAAGGTCGCTACTGCGGGCCTGCATCTTACGCCAAATACTATATGGCTTACGATAGCGTATCTCTGTGCGAGCCACGATACCTGCATTGGCCAATATCTCGGCAATCTTTGCCGTAAAACGCTCTAAGCGAGGGCGGTCGGCGGTGCGCTCCTCGGCGAGCATGCCCTCAACCAACGCATACTCTCGAGGACAGCGATAACGGAACGAAAGGTTCTCCAACTCGGTTTTGATATGGTAGAGACCAAGGCGGTTGGCCAAAGGGGCGTAGAAGTAGTCGGTCTCACCCGCAATCTTCATCTGCTTATCGGCACGCATACTGCTCAGCGTACGCATATTGTGCAGACGGTCGGCAAGTTTGATCAGCAGAGCACGGATATCGTAGTGCACCGACTCGAGAATCTGGCGGTAGTTATCGACCTGCTTGGAGTGCTCGTAGCTATCCTTCTTGCGTTTGGTCACGGTATCGACCAAGAAGGCTACATCGTCACCAAAGCGCGAGCGAATATCCTCTACCGTATAGTCGGTATCCTCCACAACATCGTGTAGAAAGGCTGAGATAATGGGGTTGTCGCCAAGCTCCAACTCCTCGGCAACGATGGTTGCAACGGCAATAGGGTGCATAATGAATGGCTCGCCACTCTTGCGCTTCTGCTCGCTGTGAGCTTCGGCCGCAAGTTCGTAGGCTGACCTCATACGCTTAATCTCTTCGGCTGAGGCACGATGTGCTAAATGGCGAAACAGGTCGTCGACACTCTTCTCAATTCGGGCTGTGTAGATATCGCTCATAACTCTCATTTTTGGTCTTTTTCCGAAATTCCGGCAAAAAACGATAATCGCAAATGTACAAAAAATATCGTGCCGTTATCCTACGAATAGGCGAAAATATGCATCTAAACAGATATTTTGTGCCACATGGAGAACAAAAATGGTGTACACATGGCAGTATTTCTAAAAAATATCTTATTTTTGCACCTATAAGGTTAATAGAATAGTAACAGAATATGAAAGCATTTTTACGCATTTTGACAGTTGTGGCTATGGCGTTTTCCGTAGCTTGCCACACTGATAAGCCCACTCCAGAGCCTCCACAGCCAGATAATAAGGTAGAGGGCACATTCCATTTTTCTAATGAGATAGTATCTCAAAGACGATTAAAAGTCGATATAACGACAGATAATCCCGACATGGAGTATGTTGTACTATTGGCTGAGAAGAAATATTTTGTGCTTAACAATATTGATACTCGTGACGAGTTATTGGAGGACGACTACAACTATATCTCAGAACTTGCCAGAGTCTCGAACAAGGGTATATACGACACCCTAACAAACTTAGGAATATTGACTAAGGGTGATAGAGAGGGGTATTTAGCAATCAACCTCTACCCCGGCACCGAGTATATCGTATATTGCTATGGCGTGGAGTGCACAGATGATAGCTTCCGTGTCACTACCGAGGTATGCTACATCGAGCTCACGACAAATACTCCTGAGATGCAGAGTGTCGATTTCGACATCAACACAACGGTAAATGGCAATATTGCTGATATCACCATTGAGCCTACAAACTATGACGGTTACTACTACTATTATTTAGTACCCGAGGATGCCCGAGAGTATCTAGAGGAGGGCAAGGAGATGGATACAACTTACATTGAGTTATTTAGCAATCGTACTTTTGACATCTTCAACAACCTCATAAACAATAATGGTATAGCAAAAGAGGAGTTTTGCCCCAAGGGTAAGAGTTCCTTCACCGAGCGCGTAAAGCCCAATACGCGATATATGGTTGTGGCATTTGCCGTAAACGAAGAGCAGTTACCACTACTCTGCTCAGTGCCTGATGTTGCATACTTCACAGCTGGGGAACTGACAAAGAGCGAGCTAACCCTCGATGTCAAAGTGACAGATATTACACCCTACAACGCCCAGCTAAGTATTACCCCGTCTAATAATGAGGAGAGCTTTGCCTGCGTCTTTATTTCGGGTGAGCAGGAGCCTAAGAATGTCGATGATTACAACAAGATGATGCTAATTATCAATCAGTTCGATCCGGCAATTTTCACAGGAGAGCTATTTCAGGCGTTGACTCCTCTAATGCCTCTAACCGAGTATGTTGTATTGGCATTTGGCATCGACACCTTTAACGACCTGCCCACTACCGACCTTTATGAGGTGCGCTTCACATCGGGCGAGGCAACGGATGGCAAGATTGAGATAACCTCTATTGAGCTACTTAAGCTGTTTGATACTAACGCCATTATCGCCATCGACCCGAGCTATGCTGCCGACTTTAGAGATTATGAGTGCGTGGGTATTGTCGAGGCAAAGACCAATATAGCATGCGACAAGCTCTATTTCTGGTGGTACGAGACATGGATGAAGATAGAGTACGAGGAGGAGGCCTTCCTTGAGGATTTGCTGATGTATCCCTACGCCGACAACCCCGAAGCGATGGAGATGTATTACAGCCTTAATAACGACGACACCTTCTTCTTTGCGGGTATTGCCGAGGATGAAGATGGCAACCTCAGCGAAATTTTCTATGGCGAAGATTTCTTGCTCACCGAGGATATGGTAAGCCCAGCAGAGGAGTTCTTTGAGATTGTTTCACGACCTTCGAAGAGTCGCGTAATTTTCAAAAGATAAGATATGATACACTTCGACTCGGACTATATGGCGGGTGCACACCCCGAGATATTGGAGGCACTCGTTCGCACCAACCTTGAACATACGGCTGGCTATGGCAACGACCACTATACCGCCGAGGCAAAAGCCCTTATCCGCAAGGCTGTAGGCGTGGAGGATGCCCAAGTATTCTTCTTGGTGGGTGGCACACAGACCAACGCCACGGTTATCGATGGCATATTAGCACGCCACGAAGGCGTTATCGCTGCGGATAGCGGACATATCGCCGTACACGAGTCGGGAGCTATCGAGGCATCGGGACACAAGGTTCTCACTCTACCCCACCACTCGGGCAAGCTTTGCGCCGAGGAGGTAAAGCGCTACATTAGCGAGTTCTATCGTGACGAGACATACCCACATATGGTTGCACCGGGCATGGTCTATATCTCGCAACCTACGGAGTATGGCACAATCTACTCGTTGGCAGAGCTCGAGGCATTGGGCGCTGTGTGCCGTAAGCACTCTATACCTTTATATATAGATGGCGCACGATTGGGCTACGGACTAAAAGCCGAGGGCGCAGACTTCTCACTTCGGGATATCGCCCGCATTGCCGATGTTTTCTATATCGGTGGCACAAAGGTAGGTGCGTTGTTTGGCGAGGCGGTGGTTGTAACTAACCCTAAACTGTTGCGCAACCTCTTTCCGTTGGTCAAGCAACACGGAGCACTCCTTGCCAAGGGTCGCTTGCTCGGCTTGCAGTTTGGCGCATTGTTCCGTGATGGGCTGTATGAGCATATTGGCGAGCAAGCCGTTAAGCATGCCATAACCATCCGTGAGACCTTCCGCAAGGCGGGATATGAGATAGTTATCGAGTCGCCCACCAATCAGCAGTTTGTGCGCCTACCCAACGAGGTTATCGACCGCCTGCATCAAGATATGTCGTTCGACTATTGGGGCTCAAGAGGCGAGAGCGAGAGCATTGTGCGCTTTGTCACAAGTTGGGCAACAACCGACGAAGATATCGAAAGGCTCAAAGAGTTAGTCGGATAACCTACCCCATCTAACAACTAATAACTCAAAAAAAGAGTATGTGAACCTCATCGCTCACATACTCTTTTTTTTGCTTACTCCACGAACAGCAATCGCTCGGGACCCTCATAGTCGGGCAGAGGTTTAGGTGTGTAGTCGGCATAGCCGATTGAGATTACACACCATACACGATAGCCCTCGGGTATCTCGGGCAAAATCTCCTTCACATAATCCTCGCTACGCTTGCTTGTGGGGTCATCTTTCAGCGTTAGGTAGTCGCCAACATGTACCCAGCACGATGCCAAGCCCTCGTTTACTAACGCCAACTGCAACACGGTAGCCATAATCGAGGCGTTGGTCTGCCACATAGGGCTTGCCTCCTCGTCGCCAAGAACGACGATAGCAGCGCCCGCCTCCTCCAAAAGGCTTGAGCCCCAGTCGCGTAGCGCACCGAGGGCGTGAACACGCTTAAGGTCGGTTACGGCCATAAGGCGTGTCGAACGGGTATTCTTTGACGAGGGAGCCTTCAACGCCAACTCCATTGCCGAGCGAAGGCGCTCTACCTCAACGGGTTTGCCAGTATAGCGACGAGTAGAACGGCGCTTAGATACAACTTCTTTGAAATCCATAATTATCGATATTTTAATTATTTACACATTATCTTTGCAAAAATAGTGATTTTTTCGTATATTTACGCAGCTAATATAAAAAATAGGTATATGGCAGATAAGATTACCGTAGCGCTAATCTACGATTTCGACGGCACTTTGTCTCCTGGCAATATGCAGGAGTACGACTTTATCCCCGCAGTTGGCAAGAGCAATATGGAGTTTTGGCACGAGGCAAACACCCTTGCCGAGGAGCAGGATGCCGACCAGGTGTTGACCTATATGGCAAGAATGATTCAGGCTGCGCAGTCGAAGGGTCTATCGCTTAGGCGTGAGGCATTCCGTGAGTCAGGTCGCAATGTGAAGTTCTATGCTGGTGTAGAGGAGTGGTTCAGGCGCATAAATGAGTATGGTGCAGAGCGCGGTGTGCGCATCTTGCACTATGTCAACTCGTCTGGCTTGAAGGAGATTATCGAGGGCACGGCAATCGCCCACGAGTTTAAGAATATCTATGCTTGCTCGTTCCTCTACAATGTCGATGGCATCGCCTACTGGCCTGCCGTGGCGGTAAACTATACGAACAAGACACAGTTTATCTTCAAAATCAACAAGGGCGTAGAGTCGGTTTTCGACACCAAGGATGTCAACCGCTTTATGGAGGAGTCGAAGCGCCCCGTGCCATTCTCACGAATGATATATTTTGGCGACGGTACGACCGATATCCCCTGTATGAAGTTGGTCAAGAACTTTGGCGGTCACTCTATCGCTGTATACAACCCCGAGGAGGAGGGTCAGCGCTCGTTGCTCAACGACCTTATCCGCGACAATCGTGTAAACCATGTATGCCCTGCCAACTATTGCGAGGGTACGGAGATTGACACCGTGGTTAAGACCATTATCGACAAGATTGTAATGGACGAACGCCTCTCGGAGCTCGAGGTTGCAAGGGAATAAACACCACAAAACGACATAAATAATAGATAATCAGCGAATTATAGATTTAATACTCGTAACTCACTGATTATCAGCACTTGGAAAAATTCACATTTCTACCCTATTGTTAATCATTGATTATCAACTGATTGCAAACGGCAAAGTGGAAAAATTTGAAGCCCAAAAATTTGGTACAAGGGCTATTTCGTGCGTAACTTTGCAAAAGAAATGAGAACAAAACACCAAGACCTATGAGAAAACTACTACTTCTATTGGCTCTGCTTCTTCCCGTGTCGCTTGTAGCGCAGGAGGTCGAGGCTATACAGAGTGAGCCAGCCGAAATTCAGACTACGACGGTCAGATACATTGGCGAGAGCTATAAGGACTATACCCCTACACTCTATCGCCACGACATTCGTGTTGGCTTGGGTGCTACGGGACTATCTATGCTCTTCTATCTCGACAGCACTTTCGATGCAAACTTTCCATCGGACAACGAGACTATGAGCGACATATTGGCGCACTATCGCTTCAACTATGGCGAGTTGCGCCTAACGCCCGTAATCTCGCTCGAATATAGTTATGCCGTTAACGACTGGTTTGCTATCGGCGTTAAGGGCTCGTATGTCTCTATGTACCGTACACGAAGACACGCCCACACAGGCGAACGATATGGTCGAGTGAGTCTTACGGTAATCAACGCCATGGTCAACGCCCGCTTCCAGTGGCTCAACCGCGATATCGTGAAGATGTACTCATCGTTGGGTCTGGGCGCGATGACCGCTTTTGGTCTAGCACAGGAGACCTTCTTCTTCTACGATGCCACCTGGGTAGGCTTGTCGGTTGGCGAGAAGGTCTACGGATATTTTGAGTTTGGCGGTGGTGCTTCGGGTGTCGCTCGCGCAGGTTTAGGTGTAAGATTTTAAACTTTGGCAACTATGAAACGACTTATATATATTATAGTAGCACTCCTCACACTTACAAGCTGTGAGTGGGGCGAAGAGTACACACCTAACCGCACTATTGGTTCGTGGATGTGGCAGGGCGTAAGAGAGGACATCGAGCGTGTGGTAGAGATTATGGAGTTCTTGGAGCTCTATGGCGAATATACGCTCCTTGAGGGCAACGAACTTCAAGATGATTTCAAGCAAACCCACTTCAGCAACTACGATATCAAGGTTGATGGCAACCTCCACACACTTGTTTACGACACGGCTTATGGCGGTTCAATAACTACCCTAATTACGGTTAAGGATAGCTACAATTGGCATATCACACGCACAGGCGGCAACCACTACGACATCGACTTAGAGCTAAACGATAGTGGCATCTACAAGGCTAAGTTCAACTCTTTGGGACACGACGAATCAACAGGCAATGGCGATTTTACGCTATATCGCGACACGGATAACAACATCGTTCTTGATGGCGAGATGGTGATGATAGACCCCGAGGAGAGCGTAAAAAGGCCTCTGACGCTAACCACCAACATCTCTAAGCCACTGGTTATCAACCGCGATTACAACCGTTTACTCAATGGTAGCCTTAGCATCTCGTGCTACGACATGATGTATAAAACTACTGATAAGGCATATGTCGAGATAGTGAAAAATCGCGATGACTACGAACCATACGACGCTACGGTATATATCCATTGCTACAACGATATTGAAACATACGACAACGCACTATGAAGATAGTATTTGCAACAAATAATGCCCACAAACTTTCGGAAGTAAAGGCTGTCTTGGGCGATGATTTTGAGTTGGTTACACTCAAAGAGGTGGGCATCACCGAGGATATCCCCGAGACGGGTTCAACGCTCGATGAGAATGCCTCAATCAAGGCCCGTTATGTCTACGACCGCACAGGTCTCGACTGCTTTGCCGACGATACTGGCTTGGAGGTCGAGGCACTAAATGGAGCACCTGGTGTTCGCTCTGCTCGCTACGCAACAGACGGTCACGACTTTGCAGCCAACAACCGCAAACTGCTTCACGAGTTGGAGGGCAAAGAGAACCGCCGTGCCCGCTTCCGCACCGTTATCTCACTAATCCGTGGTGGTGAGGAGGTTCAAGTTGAGGGCATCGTAAATGGACATATCGCACTCTCTGAGTCTGGCTCAGAGGGTTTTGGCTACGACCCCTTGTTCGTTCCCGAGGGCTACGACCGTTGCTTCGCCGAGATGTCGGCAGACGAGAAGAATGCCATATCGCATCGTGGTCGTGCCGTTGCCGCCTTGGTCCAGGTGCTGAAAAGTTAAAACTGAAAAACATAATAGATGATGCGGGTATCTATTAGATACCCGCATCATTGCTTTTTTGGGAATGCAAAGGTACGATTTTTAGTACCTTGCGGGTACGATTTTAACACCCACATCATTTGTGGGCGGCATAATAAGGTACTAATTTAAACACCTTGCGGGTGTCATTTTTAGTACCAGAATAACGAGTGTACCATTTTGTTGGGGTATCATTTATAACACCCGCACGGGTATCTTTTTAGGTACCCGTACACACTAAACACGGACTCAATCCATAACCACTCGGGTAACTTTTTAGATACCCGCACACTCTAAACACGGACTCAATACACAATCACACGGGTAACTATTTAGATACCTGCACACTCTAAAACACGGACTCAATACACAATC
>JAGBYO010000165.1 GCA_017628735.1 Alistipes sp.
GGTGGGCTCGTTGATGATACGGCGAACCTTCAAACCTGCAATCTCACCTGCCTCCTTCGTTGCCTGACGCTGTGAGTCAGAGAAGTATGCGGGAACGGTGATAACAGCCTCGGTAACCTCCTGACCAAGGTAGTCCTCGGCAGTCTTCTTCATCTTCTGGAGTGTGATAGCCGAGATCTCCTGGGGAGTGTACTGACGACCGTCGATGTCTACGCGGGGAGTGTTGTTGTCGCCCTTAACGATTGAGTAGGGGGCACGCTGGATGTCCGAAGCCACATTGTCGTAGCGCTCACCCATAAAGCGCTTGATAGAGAACACTGTGCGCTTGGGGTTTGTGATAGCCTGACGCTTTGCAGGGTCGCCCACCTTGCGCTCGCCACCCTCGGTGAATGCAACAACCGAAGGAGTTGTACGATGACCCTCGGCGTTGGGAATTACTACGGGCTCGTTACCCTCCATTACTGCAACACACGAGTTGGTTGTACCTAAGTCGATACCAATAATCTTGCTCATAATCTAAATGTTTTTATTTGTTAATTACTTATTTCGTTTTGCTGGGTCTGCACCTTTTTGGCGCTTGACGAAAAAGTAAATGGCAAATGGTATACCAAACAAAAAAATCGTAGAAAAGTGTCGCATTATATAATAAACAGTGACAAAATTGTCGCAAACTGACACTCCGTAACTGACAAAATGGCAGAAAAAAGAGCAAAGACAGAAATCTTTGCTCTCTAATTTGGCATCTCGCTTCAGTTAGAACATCGCAATAATCTCCTCGTTGGTATAGGCATCGGCACCATAGCAGGTCTTGAGGTATGCCAAACCGCCAATGTAATCCTCCTCGGTAAACGAGTCGGTAGCCTCCTTCGCAACAACCACATCGTAGCCCAACGAGAAGGCATCTGCCGAGGTGTGGCGTACGCACATATGGGCGTGCAAGCCAGTCATAACAACGGTCTTAACGCCAAGCTCCTTGAGCAAGATATCGAGGTCGGTCTGGAAGAAACCGCTGTAACGACGCTTGGGTACAACATAGTCCTTGTCCGAGAGGTTGAGCTCGGGGATAACCTTAGCGCCCTCGGTGCCAGCAATGGCGTGGTCGCCCCAGATAGTAAGCTCGCGGTCGATGCCACGAAGGTGGGCATCGTTGCAGAAGATAACGGGAACACCCGCTGCGCGAGCAGCATCCAAAAGGCGTGCTGTGGCGGGTACAATAGCCTTGCCACGATCGCAAGCGAGAGCACCATAAACAAAGTCGTTGAGCATATCAACAACCAAGATTGCGGGTTTGTTAAGCTTTGCCATAACTAAAAAGATATGTTTATTAATTAGTAAAGGTGTTGTTCGTTACAACGAGATAAAACTAATCCAAAGTTACGGAGTTATTTTTGATATAGCAATAGGCTTCGGCGCAATTTTCTCTTTTAGAGTAGTAAAAAGAGTGAAATCGGTTAAAAAAGAGAGGTAAAGAAAAATCTCTTTGCCCCTCACTCTTTGAATATTTCGTTAGTTATATATTCTGTGACCGAATATTGCAGTTCCAATACGGACCATTGTCGAACCATACTCCAAGGCGATAGGATAGTCGTCGGACATACCTATCGAGAGGGTGTCGAATGCCTCGCCAAAGCGGGGCTTTAGCTCCTCGAAAATTGTCTGTATATGCTTGAAATCTCGACGAATAACCACCTCGTCGTCGGTGTTTGTGGCAATGGTCATAACGCCTCTTACGCGAATATGCTCCATACGCTCCAAAGCACCCGTGTTGAGATACTCCTCAAGTTCCGAAAGCGACCAACCCGACTTTGTCTCCTCGTCGGCGATATGCACCTCCAACAAAATATCTATCGTGCGCTCGTTCTTCGCAGCCTGCTTCTCAATCTCGTCAATAAGACGGTCGGAATCTACCGATGCAACGAGCGATACAAAGGGTGCAACCATCTTCACCTTGTTGGTCTGCAGATGCCCAATCATCACCCACTCGATATCCTTGGGCAATACCTTCGCCTTAGCCGCCATCTCCTGTGGTCGGCTCTCGCCAAAGATACGCTGACCAGCGTTGTATGCCTCCTCGATAGCCTCTGCGGGGTGGAACTTCGATACCGCAACAAGCTTTACTCCCTCGGGAATAGTTGCCAATATTCTATGTAGTCGCTCCTTGATATTCATCGCTCAAAAATGTTTTTTGTAGCGCAAAAGTATAAATTTTTAGCGATAGCTACAACTTATTCAAAATAAATTTGTACCTTTGAAAGATATTATGTGCGAACATAAAAAGTAATACAATAATAATTAAAACTAACTATGAAGAAAACATTAAAACTTTTTGCCCTTGTGGGCGCACTTATCGGCTCTATCGCTACGGCCGATGCCTGCACCAACTTTATCGTAACGCGAGGAGCTTCGACCGATGGCTCGAATATGGTGACTTATGCTGCTGACTCTCACCAGCTCTACGGCTCACTTTACAGCTATGTCCCTGGCAAGTACTCCGAGTGGATGGATGTTACTGAGTGGGATACAGGCCGTGCTATCGGCAAGATTCGTCAGGCGCAGACCACCTATCGTACCCTCGGCAACTCTAACGAGCACTCGTTGTTTATCACCGAGACAACCTTTGGTGGTCGCCCTGAGTTGGAAGACCCCAACGGCGGCATTGACTACGGCTCACTTATCTACATCACCTTGCAGCGTGCCAAGACTGCTCGCGAGGCTATCGCCATCATCGTAGAGTTGGCTAACACCTATGGCTACTGCTCGTCGGGTGAGTCATTCTCGCTTATCGACACCGAGGAGGCTTGGATTATGGAGCTTATCGGCAAGGGTCCCGAGGATAAGGGTATCGTATGGGTTGCTCGTCGCATCCCCGATGGCTATGTTTCGGCACACGCCAACCAGGCGCGTATCACCACCTTCCCTTGGAACGATCCCGAGAACTGCCTCTACGCTCCCGATGTAGCGGATGTAGCTCGCAAGTTCGGTTGGTTCGATGGCAAGAACGAGGATTTCAGCTTTGCCGAGGCTTATGCTCCTGCCGACTTCAGCGCTTTGCGTGGTTGCGAGGGTCGTGTTTGGGCATTCTTCCGCACCGTGGCTGAGGGTATGGATCAGTATGAGGACTACGCTATGGGTCACAACCCCGAGAACCGTATGCCTCTTTGGGTGAAGCCCACCGAGAAGATTTCGCCCAAGCTCCTTATGGATTGTATGCGTGACCACTACGAGGGCACAAAGATGGATATGACACAGGATATCGGTGCTGGTGGCGAGGGTTGCCCCTACCGTTGGCGTCCTATGTTCTTCGAGGTTGATGGCGTTGAGTACTGCAACGAGCGTGCTACAGCTACCCAGCAGACAGGTTTCTGGTTGGTTGGTCAGGCTCGTCCCAACAAGGTGGGTATCCTCTGGTTTGGCACAGATGATGCTGCTACATCACCCTTGACTCCTATCTATGTTAACTCTACCGAGGTGCCTTGGTGCCTCAGCGAGGAGAATGGCTCGATGCTTAAGTATTCGGACACCTCTATGTTCTGGATTACCAACCGTGTAGCTCAGTTTGCTTACCTTCGTTACAACTCAGTTGGCAAGCATGTTCGCTCGGAGGTCGACAAGTGGGAGAACGCTATGATTGAGTATGTCAAGGATATAGATATGGCTATTGCCAATGTTGCTTACAAGCCCAAGAAGGCTGCGAAGATTGCTACCGAGTTCTCGGTTAAGTCTGCCGAGATTTTGTTCAACTACTGGGTAGAGCTCGACAAGTACCTTATGGTTAAGTATATCGACGGCAATGTCAAGGGTGAGGATGCTAATGGCTTTATCGACAATGGCAACGGCAAGGATATCCCCGGCAAGATTGAGCAGCCTGGCTACTCGGAGCGTTGGAAGCGTGCCGTAGCCAAGGACAATGGCGAGGTTTTGAAGGTTGTTAAGTGGTAAAATTTAAGGCATTTTTGTGAACTATGGAAAGATATGATATTATCGTTATCGGCTCTGGCCCTGGTGGCTATGTGGCTGCTATCCGTGCCGCACAGTGTGGCAAGCGTGTTGCTATCGTCGAGAAGGCTGATGCTGGTGGTGTATGTCTCAACTGGGGCTGTATCCCTACCAAGGCGTTGGTACGCTCGGCACAGGTATATGCCGACTGCAAGGCTGCTGCAACCTATGGCGTAGCCATCGAGGGTGAGGTAAAGCCCGACTGGACAAAGATGGTGGAGCGCGAGCGTATGGTGGCAACCACCATGAATAAGGGCGTTCAGTTCCTCCTAAAGAAGAACAATATCGATGTTATCGCTGGTTTCGGTCGCCTAAAGGCATCTGATACCGTGGAGGTTGAGGGTGTAGACTACGAGGCAGACCACATCATCTTGGCGACAGGCGCACGCCCCCGCGTAATGCCATTTATGCCTATTGATGGCAAGCATATCATCTCGTCAAAGGAGGCATTGGTTTTGCCCGAGTTGCCCGAGACAATGGTTGTTGTAGGCTCTGGCGCTATCGGCTCGGAGTTCGCCTATATCTACGCTACAATGGGCGTTAAGGTAACCATCGTGGAGTATATGCCTCAGATTATGCCCTTGGAGGATGAGGATACAGCAAAGGCTATGGAGCGTGCCTTCCGCAAGATGCGTGCTACGGTGATGACATCTACAACCGTTAAGTCGGTGGCTGTTCGCGAGGATGGCAAGTGCGATGTTGTTATCGAGGGTAAGAAGGGTGAGCAGACACTCGAGGCGGATGTTGTCCTCTCGGCCGTAGGCATCAAGTCGAATATCGAGGATATGGGTCTTGAGGAGCTCGGCATCGAGATTGAACGCGACAAGATTAAGGTCGATGAGCACTACAAGACATCGGTAGATGGCGTTTATGCTATCGGTGATATCATCGCTACCCCCGCCCTTGCACATGTGGCATCGGCAGAGGCTATCCACTGTGTGGAGCATATCTGCGGTCTTAAGCCCGAGGCTGTCGATTACTCGACTATTCCTTCGTGCATCTTCACCTCGCCCGAGGTGGCATCGGTAGGTCTTACCGAGGCTCAGGTTAAGGCGCAGGGCATCGAGTATAAGGTCGGCAAGTTCCCCTATACCGCATCCGGTAAGGCGACTGCTGCTGGCGAGCGCGATGGCTTCGTGAAGCTTATCTTCGATGCGGAGGAGAAGTTGCTCGGCGCACACTTCGTAGGTCACAATGTTACCGAGATGATTGGCGAGCCTACGCTTGCTAAGGTGCTGGGTGTCAATGCCCACCGCATCGCTCGCACCATACACGCCCACCCCTCGATGCACGAGGCAGTGATGGAGGCAGCCGAGGATGCTTTGGGTTGCGCCATCCATATGTAATTTCTTGTGAAAAGGGGCATCCTTCGTCCCATCCCAAAAGTTGAGAGCCTCGGGCTGTACTAATGTGTACTATCCCGAGGCTCTCACTTTTGCGATAGGCAAAGCCTAATCCCTTTAAAAACCTCATTCCTCTTTGAACTTTGCTCTCTTTTTCGTACCTTTGCCCTATGCGTTACTTTATCGAACTTCAATACGACGGTGCTGCATATTGTGGTTGGCAGCGACAGCCCGATGCCGAGACCGTGCAAGGTACTATCGAGCAACGACTCTCGATGCTTTGCGGTGTGTCCACCGAGATTGTCGGTGCTGGGCGTACCGATACGGGTGTAAATGCCTCGTTCTATATCGCACACTTCGACTCGGAAAGGGCGCTTGACACCGCACAGCTTACCTATAAACTAAATAAGGTGTTGCCCTCGGATATCGCCATTATGCGTATATATGAGGTTGAGCCTACGAAACACGCCCGCTTCGATGCCAAGGAGCGAGAGTATACCTACTTCCTTACGCCTCGCAAGTCGCCATTTCGTCGCTTCTCGGCGTGGCACTACAATGTCGATTTGGATGTCGATAGGATGAACTCGGCTGCTCGCAAACTCCTTGAGTACGACGATTTTACATCGTTTGCCAAGCTTAACTCGAATAATCATACAAATATCTGCCATATCACCCTTGCCGAGTGGGTTGTGGAGGGCGACGGCACGCTACGCTTTACGATTCGTGCCGATAGGTTTTTGCGCAATATGGTGCGTGCCATTGTTGGTACTTTGGTCGATGTGGGCAGAGGTCGCTATACGGTCGAGGAGTTCGAGGATATCATCTGCTCCAAGGACCTCTCGCGATGTAGTGCTGGCGCTCCTGCCTGTGGGCTATTCCTCTCGAATGTAAAGTATTAACCGACTTCACCGAAAGTCGGTTATTTTTTGTTCAAAGCAGAAAACTCTACGAAGGTTGAAATAATTTAATAATTATTTCGTACCTTTGTCATTTGAACTATAAACAACCAGAAAAAGTATGAAATGTGCAATTATAGGCCACGGTAAGATGGGTCGCGAGATTGAGCGTATCTTGGCTGAGCGTGGTCACAGCGTAGAGCTTGTTATCGACGAGGAGAATGCTTCGGATTTGACTGCCGAGAATCTCCGTAATGTAGATGTAGCCTTTGAGTTTACCACCCCTGATACGGCACTTGGTAATGTCCGCACCGTATTGGAAGCGGGCGGCAGGGTGGTCTGTGGCACTACGGGTTGGTTGGCGCACCTCTCGGATATGGAGCGCTTGGCGGAGGAGCGTGGTGGCGCGTTGTTCTACGCCTCAAACTTCTCGATAGGCGTTAATATGATGTTTCGCCTCAATCGCCGTTTGGCAGAGTTGATGAATCCTCATTCGGAGTACGATGTGCGCATCGAGGAGACCCACCATATGTGGAAGAAGGATGCACCAAGTGGCACGGCTATCACGCTTGCCGAGGGCATCATCGAGAATCTCGACCGCAAGTCGGAGTGGGTGAACTCTACGCCCGAGCGTGGCGACCAGCTCGAAATAGAGTCGTTCCGCGAGGGTATGGTCGTGGGTATCCACACCATCACCTACACTGCCCCCGACGACTTTATCCAACTCAAGCACTCTATCATCAACCGCCGTGCCTTGGCTCTTGGCGCTGTTGTTGCGGGCGAGTACCTGAAGGATAAGTCGGGCGTTCACACTATGGATAACCTCTTATAACGGATGGCTATGAAGAAGTTTTTTGGCGCTCTTGCGCGCTTTTTCCAACACCCTTGGTTTATGGCTGTTGTTGTGGCGCTTATTATCTCGGCATTTGCTGTGTGGTATGGCGCTGCGTGGACGCTCGTTATCGCACTTCCTTTGGTTTATGACTACTATGTCGGCCACCATATCGCCTCGTTCCACAAGCGTATGATGGAGCGCTACAAGTGGTGGAGAGTGGTCTATGCCACATGGTGTGCCCTCATCTTTGCCGTTGTTGTGGGTGTTATCGCCCATATGCTAATCTTCCGTTGGAACTTCTACTTTATCGCAACCTTCGTGGTGGTGGCGGTATATGCTCTGTGGAATGAGTTTAAGAAGTCGAGCAAATTATATGAGTATATCTACGGCTGGGTGCATGCTATTATCTTCGCTACGGTGGTGGCTACGATTATTCAGCTCTATTGGTTTCAGATGTTCGTAATCCCCACAGGCTCAATGGAGAGCACTCTGCTTGCTGGCGACTATATCCTTGTCAATAAGGTTGCCTATGGTCCCCGTGTGCCTATGACACCTCTGTCGTTCCCCTTTGTACATAACACTATGCCTCTGAATGCCGAGAAGCAGTCGTTCTCAACGGCTTGGCAGCGCGACTATCGCCGTCTGGCAGCTACCTCCGAGGTTAAGCGTGGCGATGTTGTGGTATTCAACTTCCCTGAGGGCGACACCGTGGTTATGGAGATGCAGGCAATGAGCTACTATGAGCTGTTGCGTACCAAGGAGCTAGGTCGTTCGGAGGCTGAGCGCCGTGAGAACCTTCGCAACAACTATACTGTCGTTGCCCGCCCCTTGGATAAGAAGGAGAACTATATCAAGCGTTGTGTTGCTGTTGCGGGCGATATGCTCGAAATCCGTGATGGCGCAGTCTTAACCAACGATGTGCGCGAGAGCGACATCCCCGAGAAGCAGTACTACTACATCGTCTACAACAAGCTCACAGGCGGTGGCACGGGCTATCCCACGCTTATCAAGGATTCGGAGTTGAAGAATTATGCCGATACCACACGCTACGAATTGCGCAAGGCATCGGGTGGCGTTGGCGAGTCGCTTATCCCCCATACCGCTGGCAACCGCTGGACATTGGACAACTTTGGCCCCGTATGGGTTCCAAAGGCGGGTGAGAGCATCGAGCTAACGGATGAGAACTTGGCTTTGTATGGTCGTTGCATCGAGGTCTATGAGCATAACGCCGTCGAGAAGCGCGATGGCAAGGTCTATATCAATGGCTCGGAGGCGGATAAGTACACCTTTAAGATGGACTACTACTTTATGATGGGCGACAACCGCCACGGCTCGCTTGACTCACGCTTCTGGGGCTTTGTTCCCGAAGACCATATCGTGGGCAAGGCATCGTATATCTGGTTCTCGGTAGACCCCAATGGTGGCGGTGTGCGTTGGGATAGAATGTTTACTTCAATTCGATAGTCGTGGCGCAGGATAGCTATAAGACCATTACCCGCCCTGCGGAGACCACCTACCGCCAGTTGAGCAGTAAGTTCCTTACCTATGCCTACCCCGTGGAGACGGAGGCAGAGATTAAGGAACACTTGGATGCTCTACGCAAAAAGTGGTTCGATGCTACACACCACTGCTACGCTTGGCGCTTGGGTCCTCATGGCGAGCACTTTCGTGCCAACGACGATGGCGAGCCCTCGTCTACGGCAGGCAAGCCCATCCTCGGTCAGTTGCTCTCGCAGGAGGTCACCAACTGCCTTGTTGTTGTTGTGCGCTACTTTGGTGGTACGAAGCTTGGTGTTCCGGGACTTATTGCCGCCTATAAGGAGTCTACGGCGCAGGTCTTGGCCGAGTGCGAGATTGTCGAGCGCACGGTTGATGTCCGCATTGAGGTATCGTTTTCGTATATCGCGATGAACGATGTTATGCGCATTGTCAAGGAGATGCAGCCCAAGGTGCTCAATCAGGTTTTCGACAACCTCTGCACGATGACTCTCTCTATTCGTGAGTCGGAATCGGAGCAACTTATCGGTCGTCTGCAAAAGGTCGAGGGAGCCACGGTGGATGTTATCAACGAATAGCAAATTCAATGGATAATAAGATAAGGATACGGGGTGCAAGGGTGCATAACCTAAAGAATATCGACCTTGAAATTCCGCACAACAAATTGGTCGTTGTTACGGGTCTTTCGGGGTCGGGTAAGTCGACATTGGCTTTCGATACCATCTTTGCCGAGGGTCAGCGCCGCTATGTCGAGAGCCTCTCGGCATACGCCCGCCAGTTCTTGGGTCGTGTCGAGAAACCCGATGTCGATTTGATTGAGGGCATCGCTCCCGCTATCGCCATTGAGCAGAAGGTTATCTCGCGTAACCCTCGCTCTACGGTCGGCACAACCACCGAGATTTACGACTATCTGAAGTTGCTCTTTGCCCGTATCGGTCGCACCTACTCGCCCTCGACAGGCGCAGAGATTCGTTGCTACGAGGTCGATGATGTTGTCGATAGGGTACTCTCGTTGGGCGATGATGAGCGTGTTGTTATCGCCGCTCCGCTCTTGCTCAAAGGCTCTGAGGGCATCGTTGAACGCATCTTGACCCTTATGGAGGATGGCGTAAACCGCCTTAGCTACCGTGGCGAGATTATGCTTGTCGAGAAGTTTATGCCGTTGATTGATGGCGCAATGTCGCTCGACGATATTATGGTCGTTGTCGACCGCTTGCGTGTAAGCCACGAACAAGATACCGTGTCACGCCTCTCGGACTCTGTTGCCCGTGCTATGGGCTACGGCAATGGCGTGGTGCATATCATCACCGATAAGGTGGAGACCTTCTCGTCACGCTACGACGAGGCGGGCATCAGCTTCGAGCGACCCACCGAACACCTCTTCTCGTTTAATAACCCCATCGGCGCTTGCCCCTTGTGCGAGGGCTACGGCAAGATTGTTGGCATCGACGAGAACTTGGTGATTCCCGATAAGTCGAAGAGCATCTACGATGGCGCTGTGGCGTGCTGGAATGGCGCTACTATGAGCCGTTGGAAGCAAGAGCTGATATTGAACTCTTCGAAGTGCAATTTCCCGATTCATACGCCCTACTACGCCCTTACGGATAAGGAGCGAGATATGTTGTGGCGAGGAACTGACTATTTCCACGGCATCGACGAGTTTTTTGCCTATGTCGATACCCAGCGCCACAAGGTGCAGTACCGAGTTTTGAAATCACGATATATGGGCAAGACGCTCTGCCCCGAGTGCCACGGCACACGCCTTAAGCCCGAGGCGCTCTATGTCAAGGTTGGCGGAAAGAATATCGCCGAGCTGGTGCAGATGACCGTGGGTGAGCTCATCAAGTTCTTCGATGCACTAACCCTCGATGAGCACGACTATACTACAGCCGAACGAGTGCTTAAGGAGATTCGTAGCCGCCTTGGCTACCTCGCCGATGTTGGTCTTCACTACCTTACGCTCGACCGCCTTTCGGCAACTTTGTCGGGTGGCGAGTCGCAGCGTATCAACCTCTCTACATCGTTGGGTAGCAACCTCGTAGGCTCGATGTATATCCTCGATGAGCCGAGCATCGGTCTGCATCCACGCGATACAAATCGACTTATTGGCGTGTTGAAGCAGTTGCGCGACTTGGATAATACGGTCATCGTAGTTGAGCACGAAGAGGAGGTTATGCGTGCTGCCGACTGGATTGTCGATATGGGTCCCGAGGCGGGTGTTGGCGGTGGCGAGGTGGTATATAATGGCTGTGCCGAGGATATTGCCAAGGCTGAGAACTCTTTAACGGCAGAATATCTTAGCCATCGTCGAGAGATTGCCGTGCCTGAGCGCCGTAGGGCTAAGGCGGGCGCTGTGCGTGTCCGTGGTGCACGCCACAACAACCTCAAAAATATAGATGTCGAGATTCCGCTTGGCGTGCTATGCTGTATCACAGGTGTCTCGGGCTCGGGTAAGTCATCATTGGCAGACGATGTCCTCTTTCCTGCCCTCAAGCGTAAGATTTCCGAAACGACCCTTACGCCTGGTGACCACGATGGCATAGATGTAGATACTCGCCTTTTGCAGGGTGTTGAGATGGTGTCGCAGTCGCCTATCGGCAAGTCCACAAGGTCGAATCCCGTGACCTATATCAAGGCGTACGACGAGATTCGTAAGTTGTTTGCCGACCAGCCCTATGCCGTGCATAATGGTATCGGTGCGGCATCCTTCTCCTTCAATATGCCCGGTGGCCGTTGCGAGGAGTGCGAGGGCGAGGGCGTTATCAAGGTGAGCATGCAGTTTATGGCAGATGTCGAGCTTCAGTGCGAGGCGTGCCACGGTCAGCGTTTTAAGCCCGAGATCTTGGAGGTCAAGTATCGCGATAAGAGTATCTACGATATCTTGGAGATGTCGGTAGACGAGGCACTTGACTTCTTCTCGGAAGATAGGAATAATGCTATCTGCCGTCGTATTGTAGACCGCATAACACCCCTTAAGCAGGTGGGCTTGGGCTATGTCAAGCTCGGACAGTCGTCATCTACTCTGTCGGGTGGTGAGTCGCAGCGTGTTAAGCTCGCCTCTTTCCTTCAGAAGGAGCGCTCGTCAGATAAGCTGATGTTTATCTTCGATGAGCCTACTACGGGTCTACACTTCCACGATATAGGCCGTCTGCTCGGTGCGTTTAATGCACTTATTGAGCGAGGACATACCGTAGTTGTCGTTGAGCACAATATGGAGGTTATCAAGTGTGCCGACTGGGTTATCGACCTTGGCCCCGAGGCAGGTACGGAGGGTGGCGAGGTCGTTGTAGCGGGTACGCCCGAGGATGTTATGGCGTGCGAGAGAAGCTACACAGGACAATTCCTAAAACAGAACAGAAGTGAAAGAGTTTGAGACATATACACTCCCTAACGGTATCCGTGGCATTCACCGCCAAGTGCGTAGTGGCGTGACGCATTGCGCCCTTGTCGTTAATGCTGGCTCGCGCGATGAACGCCCCTCGGAGTATGGCATCGCCCACTTTACCGAGCACGCCTTGTTCAAGGGTACGGAGCGCCGTAAGGCATATCAGGTGAACTGCCGTCTGGAGAATCTTGGTGGCGAGCTTAACGCCTATACCACCAAGGAGGATACTACGCTCCACGCAACCACTCTGCGCCACGACTTTTCGCGTGCCGTGGAGCTTATCTCGGATGTCATCTTCCGCTCGACCTACCCAGAGAAGGAGCTGCGCAAGGAGCGAGAGGTGATTGCCGACGAGATTAATACCTACAAGGATTCGCCCTCGGAGCGTATCTACGACGACTTCGAGGATATGATATTTGCGGGCTCGGAGCTTGGTCACAATATCCTTGGCTCGAAGGCATCCATTCAGCGCATCTCGACCGAGGAGATAAAGTCGTTCGTGGGTCGCACCTACACCACCGACCAGATGGTCTTCTCCTCTATCGGTAATTTTTCGGCAAAGAGCGCACAGGCTGTTGCTGAACGCTATCTTGCTGATATTCAGCCTACGAAGCGTGACTATCAGCGCATCACACCTTCGGAGTATGTCGCTTTCGATAAGCGCCTATCGCGCCATACCCACCAGTCGCACGGCATCATCGGTACGCGTGGCTACGGCATTACTGACGATAGACGACTGCCCTTGGCTCTATTGGTCAACATACTTGGTGGCCCTTCGGCTAACTCGCTGCTTAACTTATTGTTAAGAGAGAAGTATGGTCTTTCGTACAATGTCGAGGCGAGCTATACGCCCTATTCGGATAGTGGCATCGTAGGCATCTACTTCTCGTCGGACCACGCCAATACGGAGCAGTGCATCGAACTTATCGAGGAGGAGGTTGCTCGCTTGCGTAGCGAGCTGATTACACCTCGCCGTCTGCAGGTTGCCAAGCGCCAGTTTGTGGCACAGATGGCAATCTCGATGGAGTCCAACGAAGGCTATATGCTTGGCGCGGGCAAGAGTTACTTGCTCTATAAGGATATTGATACCTTGGAGGAGGCCTACAAGAAGGTTATGGCAATCACCGCCGAGCAGATTATGGATGTTGCGAAGGATAGCTTTACAAACCTATCGAGGCTGATATATAAGTAGAGTTTTTAGTTATTAGTTTTTAGAAGAGCACTAACGACTAGTCACTAACAACTAACAACTTTTATCTTTTTTTGACTATGGAGAACTTAGATCAATACATCTTGGCAAATACCAAGCCTGAGGAGGAGCTTTTGCACCGCTTGGAGCGAGAGACCTACCTGCGTGTTATCAATCCTCGAATGATTTCGGGACATCTGCAAGGCAAGCTTCTTGAGATGCTTGTGCGTATGATGCGCCCACAGCGTGTGCTTGAGATTGGTACTTTCACGGGCTACTCGGCGTTGAGCATCGCCCGTGGCTTGGAGGATGGCGCCTATCTCGATACTATCGAGGTAGACGATGAGTTGGAGGATATTGCTGCCAAATACTTTGCAGAGTCGGCATACGGCAACCGCATTCGTCAACATATCGGCTCGGCACTCGATGTTGTGCCACAGCTTGGCGAGGTCTACGATATGGTATTTATGGATGGCGACAAACGAGAGTATCCCGCCTATTACAAGATGCTTATGGATGGCGGTTATCTTAGGAGTGGCTCGGTGATTTTGGCCGATAATATCCTATGGTATGGCAAGGTGGCGCAGCCCATCGCCCACAACGACAAGCATACCGAGGCTATTGTAGAGTTCAATCGTATGGTGGTCGAGGACGATAAGGTTGATAATGTGATTGTCCCTATACGCGATGGAATAAATATAGTTAGAGTAAAATAGCGAATGGAATAACTTTATGTATTCCATTCGCTATTTTTAGTTTTTAATTAATGTTTCTTTATCATAGTAAAGGTAGTAATTTCTTGCTATACAACCAAATCATCTATCGGCTATGCGCTATTACGACCAAAATATTACACTTTTAGCTCAATGCTACATCCAAAATCATCATTATCACAAAGCCTATGGCAAAGGCGATAGTGCCGATATCGGAGTGCTTACCCTGCTGTGTCTCGGGGATTAGCTCCTCGACAACGACATAGAGCATCGCACCTGCCGAGAATGCAAGCAAGTAGGGTAGCGAGGGTGCTATATGTTCGTATAAGAGCAACATAACGAGTGCAGCTATGGGCTCGACTATTCCCGATAGTGCGCCATAGCCAAAGGCACGACCTCGCGAGAGTCCATCACCACGCAGCGGCAACGATATAATAGCGCCCTCGGGGATATTCTGTATCGCCATACCGACTGCCAACGCCAATGCTGCGCTCATCGCTATACCTGCATCGCCCGCCATAGCACCTGCCACCACAGCACCCACAGCCATACCCTCGGGAATGTTGTGCAGTGTCACGGCAAGCATAAGCATTGGCCTACGACCCAGCGACGACTTTACACCTTCTGGCTCATTACCATTGGGGTGAAGGTGTGGCACAAGGCTATCCAACGCCAACAGAAAGAGCATACCGAGGATGATGCCCGCCGCAGCAGGCAACCAGCTTAGTCGCCCCATATCTGCCGATAGGTCGATAGCGGGGATAATGAGCGACCATACCGATGCTGCCACCATAACGCCCGCAGCAAAGCCCAACAGTGCCTTATTGACCCTCGACCCTATCGCCCTGCGTGCCATAAGCACAGTTGATGCGCCAACCACCGTGCCGAGAAATGGGATAAGAAGTGTTATTGCTACATTCATAGTAAAGATTGCTCTATACAAAAATAGACCCAAATATTGGGCCTATTTTTGATTATAAGGTTCGATTAATAGTTCTCAGCCTTAATCTGGAAGTAAGCCTGTGGGTGTACGCATACAGGGCATACCTCGGGCGCCTTCTTGCCTACATGGATATGACCACAGTTAGAGCACTGCCAAATCATATCGCCATCGCGTGAGAATACCAAGCCACCCTCAACATTTGCAAGCAACTTGCGGTAGCGCTCCTCGTGCTCCTTCTCAATCTTGCCCACCTCGTCGAAGAGGAATGCGATGTGGTCGAAGCCCTCCTCGCGAGCATCCTTAGCCATCTCAGCGTACATATCTGTCCACTCATAGTTCTCGCCTTCGGCAGCCGACTTGAGGTTCTCGGCAGTTGAGCCTATGCCGTTAAGAAGCTTAAACCAAATTTCAGCGTGCTCCTTCTCGTTAGCGGCTGTCTCCTCGAAAATCTTGGCAATCTGAACATAGCCATCCTTCTTTGCCTTCGATGCGAAATATGTATACTTGTTGCGTGCCTGGCTCTCGCCTGCAAATGCCTCCCACAAGTTCTTCTCTGTCTTGGTTCCTTTCAAATCTTTCATAGTCTTGATAGTTTTTTATTGTTTGTTGTTTTTAATCTTTTGTTCTTTTTCCTGATGCAAAGATAAGAATTTTTTTTTGAAATGCAATAGGTTTTGCATCGTATTATTTTATGTTTCTATAAGCAAAATCTATAATATGGGGTATATCAATTGTTTTGCACCATAATTGTAATACTCAGCCTATCGAACAAACATAAATCCGCTATTATGGAAAATGTAAACAAAACAAACAAGTCTAATGGCTTTAAGCTCAGTGTATTAACGCTTGCTATTATGAACATTACCGCCGTGGTAAGTCTCAGAGGTCTTGCCACCGAGGCTATCTATGGTCTGCAATCGGCATTCTACTACCTCTTTGCAGCACTTGTTTTTCTTATCCCTACGGCTATGGTCGCTGCCGAGTTGGCTGCAATGTTTGCCAACCGCGAGGGTGGTGTATTTCGTTGGGTAGGCGAGGCCTTTGGCGATCGCTTCGGCTTCCTTGCGATATGGTTGCAGTGGATTCAATCTACGATTTGGTATCCCACGGTCTTGACCTTTGGCGCTGTGAGCATCGCCTTTATCGGTACCGATACGACGACCGATGCTTTGCTTGCCTCGAACAAGTTTTTTACCCTTGCTGTAGTCTTGGCTATCTACTGGTGCGCCACATTCATCTCGATGCGTGGTATCGGCTGGGTAGGTAAAATTAGCAAGTGGGGTGGTATCATTGGCACGATTATCCCTGCTGCGTTGCTTATCATTCTCGGCATTATCTACCTTGCGTCGGGTGGTCACAACTATATGGATATGCACCGTAGCTTCTTCCCCGACCTTACGCACTTCGATAACCTCGTCTTGGCAAGCTCCATCTTTCTATTTTATGCCGGAATGGAGATGATGGGTATACATGTTATGGAGGTAGACAACCCCTCGCGCAACTATCCTCGCGCTATTATCCTTGGCTCTGTGATTACGGTGGCTATCTTCGTGCTCGGCACATTCTCGCTTGGCTTTATCGTGCCTGCCAAGGATATCAGCCTTACGCAGACGCTCCTTATCGGCTTCGACCGCTACTTTAGCTATTTCCGTATGCCGTGGGTAGGCTCGGTTGTTGCCGTTGCCCTTGTCTTTGGTGTCTTGGCATCGGTGCTCACTTGGGTGTCGGGACCCTCGAAAGGTATCTTCGCCGTGGGCAAGGCGGGCTATCTGCCTCCATTCTTTCAGAAGACAAATCAGCATGGCGTTCAGCGCAATATCCTGTGGGTGCAGGGTGTGATTGTCACGATTCTTGGTCTCTTGTTTGTTGTGATGCCCTCGGTGCAGTCCTTCTACCAGATTCTCTCGCAGCTTACCGTCTTGCTCTACCTTATTATGTATATGCTGATGTTCTCGGCGGCTATCACCTTGCGCTATAAGCAACCCAACCTCGACCGCCCCTTCCGCCTTGGTCGTAAGGGCAACGCTATGATGTGGTTCTTGGGTGGTCTGGGCTTCTGTGGCTCGTTGCTCGCCTTTGTTCTTAGCTTTATTCCACCCTCGCAGATTGCCACGGGAAGTACCACAGTATGGTTTGCCGTCTTGATTATCGGCGCCATAGTCTTTGTCGCCCTACCTTTTATTATATATGCAATGCGCAAACCCTCGTGGAAACAGACAGCATAAAAAAGAAAGAGCAAGGAGTTAATTCTCTTTGCTCTTTGAACTTTGCTCTTTATTCTTCGCTTACTTCTCGATATCCTTGAAGTAGCGGTAGGTAACAACCTTCAACTCCTCGGCTGCGCCATCGTCGCATACGATGATGCCGGCGGGGTGAATCTGCAATGCCGAGAGTGTCCACTGATGGTTGTAGCTGCCCTCGATGGCGTGGCGCAATGCACGAGCCTTCTTACGACCGGTAGCCAAGATAAGCACCTTGCGGGCATCGAGGATTGTGCCAACACCAACGGTGAGTGCCTGTGTGGGAACCTGCGAGATGTCGCCACCAAAGAAGCGAGAGTTTACGACGATAGTGTCGGTCGTCAAGGTCTTGATGCGTGTGCGTGACTGCAACGACGAGAAGGGCTCGTTGAAGGCGATATGACCGTCCTCGCCAACACCACCCATAAAGAGGTCGATGCCACCAGCCTCAACAATAGCTGCCTCGTATGCCTCGCACTCTGCCTTAAGGTCCTCGGCATTGCCATTGAGGATATGTACATTCTCCCTCTTGATGTCGATATACTTAAAGAAGTTGTTCCACATAAATGAGTGGTAGCTCTCGGGATGCTCTTCGGCTAAACCCACATACTCGTCCATATTGAATGTGATGACATTCTTGAACGATACCTCGCCAGCCTCATACAAGCGGATAAGCTCACGGTAGGTCTCCAAGGGCGTAGAACCCGTAGGCAAACCCAAAACAAAGGGTGCATCTGTCTTTGCAGCCTTTGCCTTTATCTCCGAAACGATAAGTCGGGCAGCCCACTCGGCTACCTCCAGACTCTTGTCCTTAATGATTACTCTCATCTTTTTAATATTTTGAAAAGTCTAATTATCTGCTTTTTACCACATTTTTACAAATACCTCAATAGCCTGATACTCCGCCATGCCGAGCTTGTCGTAGAGCTGTGCAGTATTCTGTGTGCGCTCCTCGGCACGCTGCCAGAACTCGCGGGTGTCGCTACCGGGGAATGGCACGATATCCTTCTGCGAGAGGTGGCGATAGATGGCGTGACGCTTCTTGAGCATCTCGCTGGGTGATAGGGGCACAGCCATATCCACCATACCGAGATTCCACTCCATCCAAGCTCCACGGTAGAGCCATAAGTGGCACTCCTTGCGCCACTCATCCTCCTTGGTGCGGTCCAGAGCCTCCAACAGCGCCTCGATACACATACGGTGTGTGCCATGGGGGTCAGCCAAGTCACCCGCAGCATAAATCTGGTGGGGCTTAATCTCGCGCAGAAGCTTCACGATAATCTCGATATCCTTATCTGTAATCTCACCCTTCTTGATACCGCCAGTCTCGTAGAACGGCAGGTTGAGGAAGTGGGCGTTGGTGTCGGGGTTAAGGCCGAACGAACGCACCGCAGCGCGTGCCTCAGCACGACGGATAGCCCCCTTGATGTCGAGCAACTTGCGAGGCTCAGGCTTGCCCTTCTTCTTCGAAGCGATAACCTCGGCAACCTCGTCGTACTTGTCGCCAAGACCCAACTCTCGTGCCGTATCGATATTCTGCAATACTACATCGTCGTGAACGGCCACATTGCCCGATGTCTGGTATGCCACATGCACATCGTGGTTCTGCTCCACAAGGCGGATAAATGTACCACCCATCGAGATAACATCGTCGTCAGGGTGGGGCGAGAAGATAATTACTCTCTTCTGGTTGGGTGTCGACGGCACAGGGCGTGTAGAGTCGTCGGCATTGGGCTTACCGCCAGGCCAGCCTGTGATGGTGTGCTGAAGGTCGTTGAATACCTTAATATTTAGTTTGTCATATGGACCGTGCTTCTCCAACAACTCGCCCAACGAATTCTCCAAGTAGTCCTGATATGTGAGCTTCAAGATAGGCTTGCCTACACGGCCACAGAGCCAAACGACAGCCTTGCGGGCAAACTTGGGTGTCCAGTCGCAAGGACCTACCAACCAGGGAGTTTGCTCACGGGTTAGGCGCTCGGCAGCATTCTCGTCGATAACAACCTCGATGGCGGGGTGCGCCTGAAGGTGGCTTGCGGGGACGCGGTCCGTAACATCACCCTCGACAATCTGGTGGATAACCTCAGCCTTCTCCTCGCCCCACGCCATAAGGATGATGCGGTCGGCACGCATAATAGTGCCAAGACCCATCGTAATCGCCATCTTGGGCGTATTCTCCAAGCCGAAGAACTGGCTGGCGTGTACCTTGCGTGAGTTGTGCGATAGCTCCACCAAGCGGGTATGCGACTTAGCATATGAGCCAGCATCGTTGAAGCCAATCTGACCCTGCTCGCCAACACCGATAATCATTAGGTCAATCTTACGAATAGACTTTTCGTACTCGGCGCAATACTCCGAAATATCGCTCTTCGATACCGTGCCATCGGGGATATGTACATTCTCGGGCTCGATGTCGATAAACTTCAAAAATTCGTCGTGGATACGATAGTTGCGGCTCTGCTGCTCGGTGCGACGAATAGGGTAGAACTCGTCAAGCGAGTAAACTGCCACACCCTTGAACGACACCTCGCCACGCTCATAGCGTGCCACAAGCTCACGATAGAGACCCAGAGGCGTACGACCAGTCGTTAGACCAAGCACAAACGGAGGCAACTCCTCGTAGATATCGCGTGCCGAGGCGTTGGCGTTGTGGTTACGAATCATACGGCAGATGACATCTGCTACATACTGCACACCCTGTGACTCGTTCTCGAAGACACGGGCAGGAATACGCTCATAACGATGAACGATATCGCGTGGCGCCGACTGTAGGTCAAGGCCACCATATTTTGGAAGTTGATACTTGCTATTCATATTTTGGGGTTTATAACTTTCACTTGGATTAGCTACACCTTTTTAAACAAATTCGCTTTGCACTTCAAAGTTAGTAAACTTTTTGAAAAATTTGCTAATTATCGCAAAAAAAATAACGGAAATAACATAGTTATCTCCGTTATCCTATATATTATCATCGCATCGTTAGAAAATCTCTTTGCGGATAATGGTTTGCTCACGGTCGGGACCTACCGAAACCACAGCCACCTCGGTGCGGGTAAGCTCTTCAAGCTTTGCAATGTAAGCCTTGGCATTTGCAGGAAGCTCATCATAAGACTTGATACCTGTGATATCCTCCGACCAACCATCCATCTCGATGTACTCAGCTTCCACGCGCTCCAACTGAGCAATTGTCGAGGGTACATAGTCGATAGCCTTGCCGTCGAGCTTGTAGCCTGTGCAGATGCGAATCTTATCCAATCCCGACAACACATCGAACAACATCAGCGAGAGGTAGTTAAGACCGCTGATACGGCGCACATGGTTCAAAACCACGGTGTCCAACCAACCCACACGACGAGGACGACCAGTTACAGTGCCATACTCGTGGCCGCGCTCACGGATGTAGTCGGCACGCTCGTCAAAGAGCTCTGTGGGGAAGGGTCCTTCACCAACACGAGTGGTGTATGCCTTTGCTACACCCATCACATTGTTGATGTAGCGGGGTGCAACGCCCGAGTTTACGGGGACGCTTGCTGCCGTAGGGCTCGACGAAGTGACGAAGGGGTATGTGCCGTGGTCAATGCAGAGCATAACGCCCTGAGCACCCTCAAACAACACCTTCTTGCCCTCCTCGATAAGGCGGTTGAGCAATACCGAGGTGTCGCAAATCATAGGACGAAGCTTCTCGCCAAGCTCCAAATACTGGTTGTAGATAGTATCGAAGTCGCAAGGCTCCATACCGAGAGCCTTAAGCTCCAAGTTCTTCTGAAGCAAAGCATCGTGCAAACGCTCTGCGAAGTACTCCTTGTCGAGCAAATCGCCGATACGGATACCTACACGGCTATACTTGTCGGTATATGCAGGACCGATACCCTTCTTCGTTGTGCCAATCTGACGACCACCCTTCAGCGCCTCGTACGCGCCATCGAGCATCGAGTGATAGGGCATAACGCAGGCTGCACGGTCAGAGATAAAGAGCTTGTAGTCGGTGATGCCCGCCTTGTGCAGACGGTCAAGCTCCTCGAACAACGATACGGGGTTGATAACCATACCGTTAGCCATAATGTTTATAATATGGGGGTTGAAGACACCCGAAGGGATAGACTGCAACGCGAACTTCTTGCCATCGAAAACGATGGTGTGACCGGCATTGTTACCGCCCTGATGGCGTACTACAACATCGGCACCGCCGGCATAAAAGTCGGTGATTTTGCCCTTGCCCTCGTCGCCCCACTGAGCGCCTACAACAACCAAAGTATTACTCATAATGCTATTTCGTTTAGACCCACCTAATATGGTGGCATAATTTAACGGCAACAAAGATAGTAAAAATTTTGCAATTGCCAACCTATCGGCTACGATTTATTACATGCTCCATAAGAACTACCATCACAACACCCATTGCAAAGCCATTTCCAACGAGTGGCTCGATAACTGAAGGCACAACACCCGAGGGCAGCGAACCAAAGAGCATAGCTACCAAGATAGGCAGACCTATGGTCAGCGCATCGGGGAACGACTTGACGGACTGGGTCGAGCGAATCATATCGAGTGATGCAGCAAGTTGTGTGCCCATCAAAAAGAGCATAATCGAGCCAATCACGGGGTTTGGGATATGCGAAAGAATCCAGATAATCTCTGGCGAGAGGGCACAGAGTGCCAACACGATGCACGAGGGCACCAACGCATAGCGCGATGCACAGCCCGACGATGCGATAATACCAGGACTCATCGAGTAGTTAACTGGTCCAAGTACACCCATCGAGCCCGCCACGATATTCATAATACCCGTAAGGCGAACACCGCTCTTTAGGCGCTTATCCATACCATCTGCTCCAAGCATTGCTCCCAACGACTCGATAGAGCCGATATCGTTGATTAGTAGAGCAATATAGCAGATAACGAATGCGATGATAAGACCTGTATCAGGCACAAACTTATCCAATACCAAGCCTCGCCACGAAAAGGCGCTCTCGGCAACAATCTGTGTGGGGTAGATAGCATAATATATTGCACTGCCGATAATCAGTGCCACGGGGATTACAAGGCTCTTGCCTACGCCCTTGAGCTTGCCGTTGGCAACGACCATACATATCGTGCCGAAGAGGGCGAAACATAGACCGAAGAGGTGCTCACCATCCTTGGGGTTGGCGACAAATACCAATCGTGAGATTACGGGCGTGAGCGTAAGGGCGATAAGCATCAAGATAACGACCACGATGCGAGGGGTAAATAGCTTCTGCACACGGCGCATAACGCCACCAATGGTGAGCAACGCCACCAAAGCGCCACCAATGGCGATTGACGAATATACCGCCGAGGGCTCTGCACCTGCCCTATACGACGACATTACGCCAACGAGCAACACTGCAGCAGGGCCAACGACCAATGGCAAGCGGTGACCAACAAATATCTGTGCCAAGCCCGCTATGCCCATCACGGCAAAGAGTTTTTGGGCAAAAAACAATTTCTCGGCATCCGTGCCCTGTGCTACGAATACGCTTGTCGAGACCACGGCAATGGCCATAACGAACCATTGCAACGAGTAGCCAAGCAACTGACCCATCGGGGGTCGGTCGTTGAGGTTATATTTAAGATTCATTTTATCTATTATCTTTATTTCTTGATTGTTGCGGGCGCAGTTGTGATAATATAGTCTGCTCCGCTCTTCTTTGCCCAAGCGCCATCCTCGGCGTTTGCAACGCCACGAACGGCAACCTTCAAACCCAACTTATGCGCCTCGTTAATCCAACGAGGTATACGCTTAAATGTCTCGATGGTGTAGCTAATGCCCGAAAAACCAAGACCCTCGACATACTCTGGCGTAAGGTTGTTTGCCATATAGTAGATCGTAGCTGACGATGCTGCCATACGCTTTAGCTCGTTGCAGATATGCTGGCGTGTTGACTGATAGTCGACCCTATCCTGCAGTTTGCGCTCCTTGACCTTGGCTACAACGCCCTTAACCAACTCGCTCTCAGCACTCGGTGTGGCGTGCTCCTTAATCTCGATTGTGAGGTGTATATCGCCCAACTCTGCCACCTTGTCGAGGTAGCTGTCGAGCGTAGGCACTGCCTCGCCATTTGCCAAAAGCTTCGACGAGAGCATAGCATAGTCGCTACGCTGAATATTCATTCTGTCGGGGTCGCCCTTCTCACCAAGCCACGGACCCTCGACAACGACGATTGTGCCGTCGGTGAGGAGGTTAACATCGCACTTTACGCTGTGTCCCGCCTTAGCAGCTGCCTCCAATGAGGCTACGGTGTTGCGGGGTGCTTTCGCAGAGTTTAGTCCGCCATCGGCGATAATCTGCTGTGCCGAAAGCATCGTAATGCCCGCAAAAAGTGCAAGGCAAAGTGTAAAAATTCTTCTCATTATCTTCTATCTCTCTTTCTTTCGTTTCTCTCGCTTTATCTCCTTGTTAGCGATAAGCTCGCGCACCATCTCGGGGTCGTCGCTTGTGATGTAGTCGAGCCCCTTGCGGATAGCCCACTTTGCCACCTTCTCGCTATTTACGGTCCAAACGCCAACCTTCAAACCCATATTGTGAGCCTTGCGAATCCAGTTGGGCTTAAGTTTGTAGATTGCGCTGTTGTAGTTGATGCCGGCATAGCCTCGCTCCTTCGCCGTCTTGGGCTTCATATCGCCTGTGAGGTATAGCGTGGGGTAGCCATCTTTGGCAAAGTAGTCGCAAATCTGCTGGCTGAACGAGATAAATGTCGAGCGCTCAAGGAGTCCCAGTCGCTCCAACTCTCGCTTTACAACCTCGCACGATATAAGCTCCTCCTCCTTTGTGTCGGTCTTAATCTCGACGATAAGGCGTGCCTCGGGATATCGGGTCGTCATCTCCAAAAACTCCGTGAGCGAGGGTATCGCTTCGCCATTTACCAAAGGTTCGGTGCGTAGCTCCTCAAACGACGACTCCGCAATCTTCATATTGCCGTGCTTGGGTCCGTGTGCCACGATGCGCTCTCCCTCAGCGGTACGCACGATATCGAACTCCGACATTGTAAAGCCACTCTCAATGGCGGCGACAAATGCACCTATCGAGTTGTGTGCACCATTAGCCTTGGCGTGATAGCCACGATGCGCGATAACCTCCTGTGCAGAGGCTGAAAATACCCCTACAAGGAGCATCAATATAATTGTTAGATTTTTTCTCATACGGTGCAAAGGTATAATTTATTTTGCAAATACCGAGTACTCCTCGTTATATATCGGACTTGTGATATGCAAGAAGTCGAGCACCGAGTGGAATATATGGTACTGCTCGGCCTCCTCGATGCTCTTAATCGCGCTACCATCCGATGTCCATACGATAAAGGGTATCTCGTACTGCTCGGCGGGTGCTACCGACATCGGCATGCCGTGCATATAGAGCCCATTTTCGCCCAACGACTCGCCGTGGTCCGAGATAAAGAGCATCGACGAACGACAATCCAGCGAGCGCAATATCTCGATTACCGAGTGCAGGATATAGTCGGTATAGAGAATAGTGTTGTCGTAGGCATTCATCAACTCCGTAAGGTCTGCCTTCGACATCTCCACTGTGGTACATACGGGCGTAAAGCGCTCAAATTCCGAGGGGTATTTCTGATAGTAGGTAGGTCCGTGGCTGGTGCTTGTGTGTAGTACAACGAGCATCTTAGCCTTTGTGGACTGCTCAATCTCGTCACGCAAACCCTCCAAAAGCAATGCATCGTAGCGGGCATCTGCTTCGGGGTAACGCTCCTTGAGCCTTTTTAGCGGATTGTTCTTTGCGATATGCAACGGTGGCTCGCCCCAGTTTGTCGAGCGCCAAACAACATCTGCGCCATTGCGTTCGAGGTAGTTGGGGAGTATCTCGAAAAGCTCCTTGCTCGCCTTGTACGAGAGGATTGCACGCACACCCTCGGTGGTGTATGTAGCTGCCGACTTTGCCTTAATCGCCACCACGCTATCTGCCTTTAATAAAGGGTTGGTCTCGCGCTCATAGCCATATAGCGAGAAGTTTTCGCGGCGTGTTGACTCGCCAATGACCACCACGCATACCTCGCGGTCGTTGGTAGTGATTGTGGCATCAGGGAGGGGTGTCTCCTTGCGGTTGAGTTGCTGAA
>JAGBYO010000166.1 GCA_017628735.1 Alistipes sp.
ACTCACGACAGCCGACTACCTTCCCATAGCCGAATTTTACAAACTCATAAACAATCTTGAAGCCGATGGCCAGTATATGTGGGAGGCGTACTGTTGGCTCTCGTTCTGCACCGCCTTCCGATGCTCGGATGTGCGGACACTGCGCTGGCGTGATGTGCTGAATCGCTCGGAGCTTACCCGCATCGAGCAGAAGACAAAGAAGAGCCGTATGGTCAAGTTCAGCGATGATGTGCGACAGAAGACACAGCACCTGTACGAGCTGTCGGGTTGTCCTGATGTGGATAGTCTGATACTATATAACCCACGAACAAGAGAGCCCTACACGATAGTACATATCAACCGTCAGCTCAAGGTCTTCAAGGCAAAGTATCGAATGAAGATTCGAGCATTCTCAACTCATACCTTCCGCAAGACATTCGGCAGGTATGTTTACGAACTTATGAAACGCTCCCCGGAGGCTCTGGTGCTGCTGAACCAGATATTCAAGCACTCAACCATTGAGACTACGAGGCGTTACATCGGATTGGCACAGGAGGACATCGACAAGGTCTTTATGTCAATCCACATATAATTTCTGCCGGGCAGACACTCCTTTGGGGTGCTGCTCGGCTACTCTTTAACTACAAGACTTCAACATTATGAGCATACAGATTGGAAAACTACTCGCGAACGGCACTGTTCGACATATCAAAGTGACAAATGAGGAACTCTCGGAGAGGTTTATCAGAGTTCTCAAACGCTTCTATCCCAACGACCAGCGTGTAGATGCACTGCTTGAGTTGGGCGATATTTTTCGCTTGGGGCCTTCGCCTTATGGCAGATGGACCGACTGCCGAGATGAGATACACTGCTTTGGGGCTATCCGTGATGGGCGTAGGGATAACACGCACCTGCCACGCATAGCCGACAGCGTAGAACTATTTAAGAGCTACGCCGAGGATTGCTTCCTCTTTGCTGATGGTAAGTGGTGGTATCTATCGGGCGAGGAACGCATCCCCCTTGAGGATTACTTCATAAAGCCCGTAAAAAATACTATCAGACATCTGACCGTCTACCACAATGCAAATGCCGGCTTTGCCAAGGTGCACAACCTTACCCGCTGGGAGGAGATTGAGGAGTTCGCCGAGCGTGAGAAGGTTATTCTCTATGTCTATAAGTATTTCAGATTAGTAAAGATTGTTAAACCATCAAGATTGAAGGAGGAGAAGTATGTATAAAAGTATTAAGTTGGCATTGGAACATATGCCAGAGGAACTCATAACACCTGAAATGATTGAAGAGGCAACAAAGTGTACTGATGTTGAGATCTTATCATACATTCCTCAGCGAATGCTGACCGCAGATATCATTGAGCGTATCTTAAACAACAGTAGCCATAGTTGGCACTGTTTCAGCCTGAAACATATCCCCGAGGAGTTGCGCACGGAGCTTGTGTGTAGCCATGCCGTAGATAAGAACTACCGCAATATCCACTCGGTGCCATCGCATATCATCACACGAGAGATGGCACAAAAGGTTATGAAGAATTGCTCAGGGGACTTCGATGTGCTCACTACAATTCCAGCCAACATCTGGGATGCAGAGTTGGCAATAGATGCGATGATTGCCCAGACGGGTGATTATCGTTATATCGAGTACAATTCAGCGATAATGCGTCTTGAAATTATACTCAAGTTATTGCCCCAATCGGTAAAAACCAAAAGCCTGTATATTCAGATGCTCCAATGCTCCTCTCTTAATGTGAGTCGCACCATAAAGGTTACGCCTGCAAAGTTCCAAGATAAGCAGTTCTATCAGTATGTCGCTAAGCGAGACCTGTCGATGGTGCCCAAGAAATATATGTCATACGAAACTCTCTATGCAGCTCTCTTCTCCGAGTATGACAACAACCAGGTGTGCAGTGAGTATATGTTCCGAGACTATATCCATCTATTGGATGACCGTCTTGCTGACCAGCTCATACGAAAGCACGCATACCTCTACAGACGACTGCCTGACGAGTTCCGCACCTCAAAACGACTGATTCTCGCACTCGAAAGCGGCAAAAATGATGGCAACGATTTTATTGACATAGAGAAAAGCAAGGATAGACGATTGCTCACAACAGAAGTATGCAGGGCTTATGTAAGGCGTGGTGGCAGCTGTCCGAAGTTTCCCGACAAGGTGTGGACAAAGCGATTTGTGGAGTACTGTGAGGAGAATTGTCGAACATATAGTTGGTTCGAGCAGATGCCTCTCGAATTTCAATCACCGAAGAATACGCAGGCGGCATTCGAATACAACACCTACAATATACGCTACTTTGCCAAGCGATTTATTACGCCCGAGATGGCAAAGAGAGTATATCGTGAGAACTACTACAATTGTTGGGTGCCGAAGCACTTTATCTCCGAGTTTGTCAAGCAGACAGGACTCTCGGAGAAGTTCTACGGCGGTGAGCGTCCGCTGCTCACCCTCAAAAACAACCACGAGGATTACACCTACTGCAAGATTGGCAATACATATATTGGCTTCTACTACACTGATAAGTATAACCCAAATACTGCACGCCTGATTATGACCCGTGCGGAGTCCCGCTACTGCAAGCCCTCACGAGTCTTCGAGTGCGGCGTAAGCACCTTCCATCGCACTTGGCTCGAAAAGATTGTGGCGGAGAATGATCCGCTCTTCGAGAAGCCGAAGGTAGATAAGTCGTTGCGTGCAGTGCAGGCACTGGGCTACTACGGCGTTGAGAAGATTAAGGACATCAATCGTACAGAGATATTCCGCAATACCTTCCTTGGCGAGACAATCGGATACTGTGCCCGCCGCCGAGACCTCACATATCACAGCGACAACTGCGCGACACTCCTCGAAGGAATGCTCTACAAGATTAAGGGTATGGCTGTGCCCGCTGACATCGGCGAGGAGCCTGTATCCTACACAGCAGATGAGTTGCACAATAAATATGGATTCTGCTATGCCGGTATGACCGCCTTCGCAGAGGATTACAGCCTCGATATGAGCAAGGCATACACCGTTCAGCAGATGTGACAGATAGTCCGTGAGATTGGGCCGAAGCCATCGCTTACCTACTACAAACGAGAACTCAAAAAGATTAAAGTGATATAATATGGAGAAGTATAAAGTTACCATAGAAGAAACTCTGCGCAGAACTATTGAAGTAGACGCAGAGACTCCAGGGATGGCAGTCTGCCAAGTAGAGAACGAGTATAATGCAGAAGAGCACATATTGACAGCGGAAGATTTCTTTGGAGTAGATATTGCCTTATCTATGTACGATAAAGAGGCTGTATCAGCATTGAACGACAAGCAGTTTGTGGAGTTCGTTGAACAGAAATATACTGATATGGACTGCGAAATAGACATCAAG
>JAGBYO010000167.1 GCA_017628735.1 Alistipes sp.
GGGCTTCTTCGTGTCGAGACCAAATTAGACCCCTTCTGACAACAAATTAGGATAGTGCTGGCTGGTAGGTAGTATCATTTTTGACCAGAGAGACCAGAGAGACCAGAGAGAGGTCGGGTATCACTGAGGACCTTTGTCCACATCGTCTCTTCGGTCTTTCGGTCTATTTGGTCTCTTCGGTCTCTTTGGTCATTAAATTCTCTATTGATAGCGCTTTGCTCTATCTCCTGCGCCATCAATAACAAAGCCCTCGGCAATCGAGGGCTTTATTGTTAGTACATATTATCGTACTGCGTGTAGCTCTTGTCGTACTTAAGGTCGGCGAGTGATGCTGCCTTGACGCCGATATTAAACGACCAGCTCTTATGGTTGCCGAACGGAATCCACATAAACGACATCTGCCAGCAGTGCAGGTCGCGCGTGATAGATATCGAGGTCATCGACATCTTGCGTGAGGCAAAGTCGTAACCCGTAGTGGCGGTAATCATAGTCTTGGGTGTTAGACGCACACTACCATTGATATTAATCGTCTGGTTAATCTTCTTGCGGTAGCCTGTGGTGCCATTATTCACATATTGAGCATTATAGCTAATGCTATAGTTAAAGCCCAAGTTCCATGGTATCGAGAAGTCGTAGTATTGGCCCGCCATCCATTGTCGTCGCATTGCTGGGTTGAGCTGACCATAGGGGTCCGACCAAGCGTTGAAGTACTCGGCAGGGTATGATGTGATATCGTTACCCGCTACCGTAGACTTATCCTCGCGCGACTTAAACGAGTAGCCAAAGCTCCAACTTGCCGACTGAATACGGCCCGGCAGACCACGCGCCCACATCAGCTTGTTGTATCTCACGCCCTGGGGCGATACCTCGTATGGGTCAAGCGTAAGCGAGAGGTTGAGGCCGATATTCTGGTAAATCGTAGTACGCAACTGGATGGGCAAGTTCGACAAGCCCATAGAGTCGGCAAGGAAGTTATAAGAACCATTAATAGAGATCTGGTCGATAATCTTAATCTTCTTCACCGTATCCTTGGTGCGCACCTTAGCCTCCAACGACTGCGAAAGACCGAAGGTAAGGGAGAACTGCTGACCGCTACCGGGTACTCCGTATGCATTGTCTGTGAAGGGCGAATAGACCTTGAAGCGACCTGTAGTATCGGTCTGCACCGTCTCGTAGAAACCGTAACGCTGACGACTAAAGTCGGGAGCATACGAGAAACCGATATTGGGTGTAAGGGTGTGGCGCACAGCCTGCAACTTACGCTCCTTCTTCTTTGCCGTATAGGTTCCGTAGATGGTGGTGTTTGCCGACACCGAGGCGTTGTAGTTGTAGATACGCCAGAAACCATATTCGGGGTCAAGCGTATCAACGGTCTTGGTCTCGTTGTTCCACTGTTGTGACACCTTCTTGAAGTACCAGCGCTCGGTATAGTTGAACGATGGGCTTACATTGATATAGTTGAACAGCGTAAGCGATGTAGACACGGGAATGGTATGCTGGATACCATTCTTCATCTTGTTGAGTGTCTCCTTTGTGAAGATTTCGTCCTCCTTGGTACTTACCGTGTTGGTCATCTTCATCGAGTAGCTCATCTTAATCTTCTCGTACCAGCGTGTCTTACCCACAGCCTCCTTGCGCTTGAAGGGATTGAAGCTCGCCACATTGAAAGTGATGGTGGGGAGCGTCACCGAGATGGTCTTATCGCGTGAGTTCTGCGAGGCTGCCAAGTTCAACGACAATGAGAATGGTGTACCTTCCCAGTTCTTTGAGTACGAAATCGAAGAGTTGGTCTGCGTAGCAAGAATGTCGTTCACCGTAGTTGCCGAGTAGCGACTATAACCACTTGAGGTAAGGTTCACCGAGGCCGAGAATGTCGAGCCAGGGTTAGCCTTAGCATCCTGCGAGTGTGACCACTGGATGCGGTAGTTGTTCTGGTTGACATAGTCGGGCTGACCCTTCTCGCCTGTGCGGATTGACGAGTAAGAGAGGTTGAAGTTACCACGGAATTTGTAGCGCTTGACATACTGCGATACGGCCGATACCTCCCACGAGCCGAGGGTGTAGATACCGCCACGGATAGCGAGGTCCATATGTTCACCAAGCGTGAAGTAGTAGCCCAAGTCACGGATAAAGAAACCCTTGGCATCCTCACCATAGGTGGGCATCAAGATACCCGATTTAGGACCTGTCTGCACGGGGAAGAAGGCTTCGGGAATACCTGGGAAGTAGATAGGTACATCCTCCATCACCAGATATGAGTATCCTGCGATAATCTTCTTGCCGGGGATAACCTTAGCCTGGGTCATATTGATATAGAAGTGGGGGTGGTCCGTGCAGTCGCAAGTGGTGTAGAGACCATCGTGGATGTGGATACTCTCGTCGGGGTGCATCTTCACACGGTTACCTATTAGCCAACCATCGCCCTGCTGTGTGGCGATACCCTTGATAAGTGCCTTCTGCGAGTCGAGGTTGTAGGTGATGGTGTCCATCGCGTAGGGCGTACCGCCGTCCGAGAACTCGGGCTTGGTTCGCGTAGGCTCACCCGTTTCGGTGGTGTCGGCAAAGCCGTGTGCGAAGATATCTTTGGTCTGCATATCGACACGCATATAGTCGGCCTTGAGGTTCATGCCCTGATATGTAACATCGCCCTCGCGATAGCTGTAAATCATCTTGTTCTTGGCATCGAAGACTACCGAGTCGACAGCTTTACCCTCGATTATGTCGTTGAACATTGCGCCACGCTTTGCGGTTGCTTCTGCTGGCTTTGTGGTCTCTGCTTCATTTTTAGGTGTAGTAGTTTCGGTGGTGCGCATACGCGAAGAGTCTGCCGAGCGACGGGGAGCTGGCGGAAGATCGCGTGGTGCGGTTGCCGCAAGTAGGGTATTCTCCGTAGAGGTCGAAAGAGAGCCTAAAGTATCCTTTTCGGTGCGAGTGAGCCTTACGCTATCTTGTGCAAAAATCGCACGATAACTCCTCGCACCCACCTCAGAGAGTCCCGAGAGCAGGCAGAAGAGCACTACGACAAGTAGTGTCGAAAGCAGATATTTTGCGTAAATAGGTCTCACAATTCAATAATTTTTTGTAACTTTGCCGACGCAGTCGGCAAAAACCCCTAAATGTGCCTCCGTTGACCCGTTTTGGTCGCCTCGTACGCACGCGCAGGTGTTATAACAACCGACAAATATAGTAATTATTTTCGGATTTTATGTGCTTCATACGAAGAAATATCATCGCAGTAGTTTTGCTCATCGCTGGGCTTCTATCACTTACTAACGCCTTGGCAACGGAAAATGTTGCATCGCCCGAGGGAAGAGTGGTGGTCTTGGATGCTGGCCATGGCGGTATGCGCCCAGGCAAGGTTGTGGGCAAGACCAAGGAGGCAGATATCAACCTCTCAATGTGCAAGGCTATCAAGGTGCAGTTGGCAGAGAAGATGCCCTCATTGGAGGTTATCCTCACACGCGAGACGGACAAGGCGTTGCACGACGATAGAAATATTGACAATAAGCGCCGTGCCGAGTTGGCTAACGATAAGGGTGCAGATTTGTTGCTTTCGATTCACGCCAATGCCGCAGATAATAAGTCGGTTAATGGTACAGAGGTCTGGATATTGTCGCTCGACGAAGATACCTTGCGCCAGAATCGCAAGAACTCTGGCTCGTTTGTCGATGAGGGCGAGATGATGCATGTCGAGAATATATCGAAGAGCTCGCTCGGCTATATCATTGCCCTATCGAACCAGATGACCAACGACCCATTTAACAACACCTTCGCCCGCATTGCCGACGGTAAGTTTAAGACGAAGGGTCGCCATAGCCGTGGCGTGAAGTTCAACGACTGGACGGTGCTCTACTGGCTCAATGGCCCTGGTGCGCTTGTCGAGTTGGGCTTTATGACCAACGACGAGGAGTTAAAGTATATGCTGTCGGAGAGTGGCGAGAAGGCTTTGGCAGATGCTTTGAGCGATGCTATTGTGGAGTTTATCGAGCGCCTCGACAAGATGCAGGAGTACACCGACGATGGTGGCTCATCGGAGGAGAATGTCGAGGAGGTAAAGAGCGAGGAGAAGAAAAAGGATGAGGGCAACACCGTAGAGCCTAAGACCGAGGCAGAGCGCATAGAGTCGGGCTATACCATCCAGCTACTCTCGTCAAAGCACTCGCTATCGCTTAACGACAGCCAGTTTAAGGCCTATCGTGGTCGTGTCGTGGAGCTTATGGGCACGGGTAGCTACTGCTATAAATATTGCTTCGGTAGTTATGCTTCGAAGGCCGAAGCTCGCGAAGAGTTGGAGCGCGCAAAGGAGATATTCAAGGATGCCTATATCGTTCATTACGAGGGCACAAAGATAAAGTAATAACAGAAAATGTGAAGAATATGAAACTGAGAAGAGAGTTTAAGATTGGCATCTTTGCCGTAATTGTGATTTTGGTATCGTGGTGGGGCATCAAGTGGCTCGGCGGTCAGAATCTGTTAAAGCGCACACAGACCTACTATGTATATTTTGACGATGTGACGGGTCTTATGGAGTCGGCGCGTGTTAACCTTCGTGGCGTTGAGGTGGGTAATGTGCAGACCATCGAGCTTTTGGGCGACAATGTGATGGTTGAGCTCTCGGTGGAGAGCGACTATGCCGACTTTATCCCCGCTAACTCGATTGCCGAGATTGGCTCTACGGGCTTGATGGGTGGTCAGGAGATTTTTATTATTCAGGGCGACTCGGAGGCTCGCATCTCGGATGGCGCAACGATGGAGGGCAGAATCAACGCTGGTCTTATGGGCTTGCTGGCAGACAAGGGCTCATCGCTTATCGATGGTTTGAATACAACTATCGAGGGTGTTAACGATATCCTTGGTGCAAATAGCGCAAATATCGAGGCACTGGTTGCTCACCTTGAGTCGATGACCGCCTCTATCGACTCGTTGTTGGCATCGTCGAAGGGCGATATCGAGGGTGCAGTTAGCGACCTCTCGACATTTACTTCAACTTTGGCAGCCAACACCGATAAGATTGAGTCGATGATTTCGTCTCTCGATACATTCACCTCGGATGTTGCCGAGGCTGATTTCGTTACGAAGCTCGACACTACGCTTGCCTCGATTAACGATATCGTGGCATCGTTGGAGAGTGGTCAGGGCTCGGTGGGTATGCTTCTTAAGGATGCCGAGCTATACAATTCGCTCAACGATGCGGGCGAGAACCTTGCCCTTCTGTTGGAGGATTTGAAGGCTAATCCTATGCGCTATGTTCACTTCTCGCTCTTTGGTCAGTCCGAGGAGAAGATTGCCGAGAAGGCAGCCAAGAGGGCTGAGCGTGAGGCAAAGCGTGCAGCACGCAAGGCTGAGTAAATATTTAAGATTTAGTGATTTAGCGATATGATCTATCCCTCGAATTTCGAGCAGAGAGTGGGTTTCGATAAGATTCGTGCCGACATTGCCGAGCGATGCTCGATGCTGTCGGCTCGCGAACTTATCCTTGCCGAGAGCTTCTCGCGTTCGCGCCGCGATGTTGAGGAGCGACTGTCGCTTGCCGATGAGATGCGCCTGATGCTCCAGATGGAGTCGGGCGTCGAGATTGGCGAGCAAGAGGATCTGTCGCATATCGTAGATAAAATCCGTGTCGAGGGCTCATATCTCTTGGCTTCGGAGTGCGCAACGCTTAGCCGTTCGCTTGCCTCGGCAGCCACGATTGTGGGCTTCGTCCTCTCGCGCCGTGATGGGTCGTATCCCCATCTTCGTCGCCTATCGTCGCGTGTCGAACTCTCGCCAGCGTTGCGTGGCGCTATCGACCGCATAGTCGATGAGAAGGGCGAGGTGCGCTCGTCGGCATCGCCCGAGTTGCAGAGCATCCGCCGTGCCATTCGTGACCACGAGGGTCAGGTGGCAAAGCGCCTACAACAGGTCTTGCAACACGCCAAGGCGTCGGGCATCGTGGATAGCGATGCGATGATTTCGATTCGTGATGGTCACGCCGTGATTCCCGTGGCGGCAGCCAATAAGCGTAAGTTGGCGGGCTTTATCCACGACGAGTCGGCAACGGGTCGCACATTCTATATCGAGCCTGTTGAGGTCGTCGAGCTAAATAACGAGCTTCGTGAGTTGGAGTACGACGAGAAGCGCGAGGTGGTGCGACTTCTAACGGAACTCACCGCCACGCTACGCCTCGATGTCGAGCCTATCGCCCGTATGGAGGAGTACCTCACGCGAATAGATATGTTGCGTGCCAAGGCGCGCTGGGCATCGGATAATCGTGCAGTGAAGCCCATACTCTCCGATGAGGGTCGTATGCTTCTGCGTGATGCTCGTCACCCTCTGTTGCAACAGACATTGCGTGAGCAGGGTAGGGAGGTTGTACCCCTAAATATGGAGCTTAACGATGAGCACCGCATATTGGTGATTTCGGGCCCTAATGCGGGTGGAAAGTCGGTATGTCTTAAGACTACGGGCATCCTGCAATATATGGTGCAGTGTGGCTTCTTGGTGCCTTGCTTGGAGAACTCCGAGTTTCCGCTCTTCGACTCGCTGATGATAGATATTGGCGACCAGCAGTCTATCGAGAATGACCTTTCGACCTACTCGTCGCACCTTCAAAATATGAAGGCTATGTTGCAGGAGGCATCGCCCCGGACGCTGATTCTTATCGACGAGTTTGGCTCGGGTACGGAGCCTACCATCGGTGGCGCTATCTCGGAGGCTATGTTGGAGAGGTTTGTTGAGCGCAAGGCGTATGGCGTGATAACGACGCACTATGCCAATATCAAGTATTTCGCATCGCGCCACGAGGGTGTAGCCAATGGCGCTATGGCCTTCGATGTCAAGAATATACGCCCGTTGTTTAGCCTTGAGATGGGTAAGCCGGGTAGTTCGTTTGCAATAGAGATTGCCCGCAAGACGGGACTTCCGGAAGATATCATCCGCAACGCTATGGAGAAGGCGGGTGACGACCATATAAACCTCGAAAAGCAGCTCCGCGAGATTGCCCGCGATAAGCGCTACTGGGCAGAAAAGCGTGACCGCATACGCCTAACAGACCGCAAGGTCGAGCAGTTGGAGCAGACCTATACCGACCGCTTGCAGTCGATACGCGACGAACGCAAGGAGATTTTGGCTAAGGCACGCCGTGAGGCAGAGGAGTTGGTGGCGGAGGCTAACCGCACCATCGAGAACACTATCCGCACCATCCGCGAGACGCAAGCCGAGAAGGAGATTACACGCCTTGCACGCAAGGAGTTGGAGCAGTTTGTCGAGGGCGTATCGGATGGCAAGAGTGGGCACGATGAGCGCATCGAACGCGAGATGGAGCGCTTGGCTCGTCGTCGTGAGCGCCGTGAGCAGCGTGCACAAGATAGGGAGCGTGGCGTAGTGCCCGAACAGAAGATTGAAACGCCCAAACCCCAAAAGATTGAGGTTGGCACAAAGGTAAAGATTGATGGTCAGGATGTTCCGGGCGTTGTTCAGCTCCTCAAGGGCAAGAAGGCGCAGGTGGCATTTGGTCAGATGATGATAATGGTGGATATCGAGCGCTTAAAGGTCGTATCGTCGGCGGAGTACCGCGAGGCAACACGCCCTGTGGCGGCGCGCACGGTCGTCTCGGTCGATATCCGTGAGCGCAAGCTCAACTTCCGAGATACGATAGATGTGCGTGGTATGCGTGCCTCGGAGGCGTTGGAGGCTGTCGAGGACTTGGTTGATGATGCTCTGATGGTGGGTGTCTCGGGTGTTACGATTCTCCACGGCAAGGGCACAGGAGCGCTCAAGGAGGAGATTCGTCGCTATCTGCGCACGGTTAAGGATGTTGCAACCATTGCCGATGACCACGCCGATAGGGGTGGTGCGGGCATCACGGTTGTAACTTTTAGAAGAGATTAAAAACATTCAGTATATGAACTACTTACTATCGGACATAGCCCGTATCGTGGGTGGCGAGCATCGTGGTGCAGACCTTCGTGTTCGTGAGGTGGCAACCGACTCTCGCGCTATTGTGTCGAGCTTGGATGTTGTGTTTGCCGCTATCAACGGCAAGAATCACGATGGCCACACCTATATTCCGCGAATGGCGGCTCAAGGTGTTCGTGCCTTTATCGTCGAGCGAGAGGTGGAGCTACCCGAGGGCTCAGGTATGGTCGTTGTGGAGTCTACAATTGTGGCGCTCCAACGCCTTGCTGAGCACCATCGTAGCCTCTTTGGTGGCGTTGTTGTCGGCATCACTGGCTCTAATGGCAAGACGATAGTTAAGGAGTGGGCTGCCCGCTCGGTGCCCGATACTGTGCGCTCGTTCGCATCGCCCAAGAGCTACAATTCGCAGCTTGGCGTGGCGCTTTCGCTCTTGATGATTGAGGGCGAGGAGCAGGTGGCATTTATCGAGGCTGGTATCTCCGAGCCTGGCGAGATGGAGCGCTTGGAGCAGATGATTAAGCCCGATATTGTGGTCATCACATCTATTGGTGATGCTCACTCGGCAAATTTTAGGAGCGAGGAGCAGAAGATTGAGGAGAAGCTAATCCTTGCTCGTCGCGCACGCACGATTATATATAGTGGAGAGTATCGCTCGCTAAAGCGAATGATTCGAGCAAAGTATGCCGACCGCGAACTTATAGATAGCGCGGAAGAGGATGTTGAGGATGTTTTGGAGCTTAACGATGCTCTGACGGTTGATGCTTGCCATGTGGCGGTGTTGATGCGTAAGTTGGGCTTTGGTGTCGATGATGCGGTATTCTCGGCAAATGTCGCTATGCGCCTTGAACTTAAGGAGGGTATTGACGACTCGATGGTTATCGACGATACCTACAACTCGGATATCAACTCCGTAGTCGTTGCGCTTAACACGCTGCATCAGCAGTCGATGGGTAGGCGCAAGGTGGCGGTTATCTCGGATATCCGCCAGAGTGGTATTCCGCGCGAGGAGCTATATAGGCGTGTTGCCGAGGCAGTTAAGAAGGCGGGCGTAGACCACCTTATCGGTGTTGGCGAGAATATCTCGGCGCTGGCATACCTCTTCGACCGCACAAAGTCGTCGTTCTATCTCTCGACCGATGAGCTTATCGAGAAGTTCGACCATGAGCGCTGGGCAAAGTCCGTAATCTTGGTTAAGGGTAGCCGTGATAGCCGTTTTGAGCGCCTTAGCCGATTGTTGGAGCGCCGTACGCATACGACAACCTTGGAGGTCGATTTGGCGGCGATGAAGAAGAATCTTAATTATTTCCGTAAGCACCTTCCCGCGCACCATCCTATCGTGGCGATGGTCAAGGCTGGTAGCTACGGCACTGGCGATGTCGATGTTGCGCGTATGTTGCAGCACGAGGGTGTTAAGTACCTTGCTGTGGCATTTGCCGACGAGGGCGTTACGCTCCGTTCGAAGGGTATCACTATGCCTATCGTGGTGCTCAATGCCGACCACGACTCATTCGATGTTATGGTGGCGCACGACCTTGAGCCAGAGATTTATAGCTTCCGTTCGCTCGATGAGTTCCGCCACGCGGTACATCGTGCAGGCAGGGAGCAGTATCCTATCCATATCAAGCTTGATACAGGTATGCACCGCTTGGGCTTTGTCGACGACGATGTCGATATTTTGGGTCGTGCCGTGCATCTGGATAATACCCTGCGTGTGGCAACCATCTTCTCGCACCTTAGCTGTGCCGATATGCCCTCGGATGATGAGTTTACACGCCGACAGATTGAGCGCTTCGACTATATGAGTCAGCAACTTATCGAGTGGCTCGACTACAAGCCCTTGTGCCATATAGCCAACTCGGCAGCCATCGTGCGCTTTAAGCGTGCCCACTTCGATATGTGTCGCTTGGGTCTTGGCCTCTATGGTTTTGGCTATGAGCATAACGACGAGCTTATCCCCGTAGCAACGCTCTCGACACGCATCGTGCAGATTAAGACTCTGCGCCGTGGCGAGTCGATAGGTTATGGCCGTAGCGCCCGCTTGGAGCGTGATACAACGATAGCGACAATCCCCATTGGCTATGCCGATGGCCTCGACCGCCACCTTGGCAATGGCCGTTGGAAGGTCTTGGTCGGTGGCGAGAAAGCGCCTATCATAGGTCGTGTTTGTATGGATAGCGCGATGATTGATATCAGCCATATCGCGGGTGTTGAGGTTGGCGATAAGGTTACGATTTTTAGCGCCGAGAAGGGTAATACACTCGAAGAGATGGCCGAGGTGCTCGACACTATCAGTTACGAGATTATGACATCGGTTTCGGCGCGCGTAAAACGCATATACACAGAGCGATAATGAAGGGGACGATATATATGATTCCGTGCCCGATTTCGGATGAGAGGGCGGTGTGGGATGTTCTTCCCTCGGCTAATCTTGCGGTGATGAACTCGCTTGATTACTTCATTGTCGAGAATACGCGCACGGCACGCCGCTTTCTGTCGAAGGCGGGTATCGAGCGCAAGATAGATTCGCTGGAGTTTGTCGAGCTTAATGAGCATACCACCGAGGCACGCGACATAGAGCGTATGTTGCGCCCCGTTGAGGAGGGTCGCTCGGCAGGTGTTATCTCCGAGGCGGGTGTTCCAGGTGTTGCAGACCCAGGTGCCGATATCGTGGCATTGGCGCACCGCAAGGGTATTAGGGTAGTGCCGTTGGTAGGTCCCTCGTCAATACTTATGGTGATGATGGCATCGGGGCAGAATGGTCAGTCGTTTGCCTTTGTGGGCTATTTGCCCGTTAAGGAGCCCGACCGCTCACGCACAATTAAGAACCTTGAGCGCAGAGCGCAGAGCGAGCACCAAGCACAGATATTTATCGAGGCGCCCTATCGCAACATTAAGCTCTTTGAGTCGCTTGTGGTAGCGCTCTCGCCCAAGATGCGCCTTACGGTGGCGGCAGATATCACCTCGCCCAACGAGCTTATCCAGACACTCACGGTTGAGGAGTGGCGCAAGCGTGGCGTGCCAGATATCCAGAAGCGCCCGACAATCTTTGTATTAGGCATATAATTTGCCCCATAATATATAGTATGAAATAAAAAGAATAACGATATGAATAAGCAAACATCTGAGAAAGAGCAAGATATCAAGAATCAGGAGCCCGAGGTTGAGGCTACGCAGGAGGGTGCTTCAACCGAGGAGAACGCCAATATGGCAGAGGAGGAGCAGGCCGAGACTGACAATATGTCAGTAGAGCCCTCGTTAGAGGAGCAGTTGGCGGTATGGCGCGATAAGTACCTTCGCTTGCAGGCAGAGTTCGACAACTTCCGCAAGCGCACCATCAAGGAGAAGATGGAGCTTGTGGAGCGTGGTTGCGAGAGCGCTTGGAAGGCGGTGTTGCCCATCGTCGACGATATGGAGCGTGCCGTGGCAGCTTCGAAGAAGACGGATGATATCGAGGCTCTGCGTCAGGGCGAGGAGCTTGTGATGAAGAAGTTTGAGAGCGTTTTCCAGTCGGCTAATATCACGGTTATCGACTGCGTAGGCAAGCCCTTCAACGAGGAGGAGCAGGAGGCAGTGGCTCGTTTTGCTGCGGGCGAGGATAAGCGTGGCTTGGTCATCGACTGTGTGCAGCGTGGCTATAAGCTCGGCGACCACATCTTGCGCTATGCCAAGGTTGTTGTTGGCGAGTAACTATCAATGTTTTAGAAGATTATGGCAGAAAAGAGAGATTATTACGAGGTGTTGGGCGTCGAGCGCAATGCCGATGCCGATACCATAAAGAAGGCCTACCGTAAGGCGGCTATCAAGTATCACCCCGACAAGAACCCTGGCGACAAGGAGGCAGAGGAGAAGTTCAAGGAGGCTGCCGAGGCCTACGATGTGTTGTCGAATGAGGAGAAGCGTGCTCGCTACGACCGCTTTGGCCACGCAGGTATGGGTGGCGCAGCTGGTGGCGGTGGCTTTGGTGGCTTCTCGGGCGGTGGCTTCTCGATGGAGGATATCTTCGAGCAGTTTGGCGATATCTTCGGTGGCGCGTTTGGTGGTGGCTTTGGCGGTGGCAGCCGTCAGCGTAGCCAGCGTGTCAATCGTGGTAGCGATATCCGTGTAACGGTGAAGCTTTCGTTGCAGGAGATTTCGGAGGGCGTAACCAAGAAGCTCAAAATCAATAAGATGGTCGCTTGCGATAAGTGCGGTGGTTCGGGCGCTAAGTCCTCATCGGCATACGCCACTTGCTCGGCTTGTAACGGTTCGGGCTATGTGGTTACGGTGCAAAACTCCTTCTTTGGCCGTATGCAGACCCAGAGTGTCTGCCCCACTTGTGGTGGTACGGGCAAGGTAATCAAGGAGCGTTGCGATAAGTGTTCGGGCGAGGGTGCCGTTAAGGGTCAGGAGATTATCGAGGTTAAGATTCCTGCTGGCGTTGGTGATGGTATGGCTATCACGGTGCGTGGCAAGGGTAACGCTGCTCGTCAGGGTGGTGTTGCTGGCGACTTGTTGGTCGTTATCGAGGAGGAGCACAACCCTCAGCTTGTGCGTGATGGCAACGACCTTATCCACAACCTAAATATCACCGTAACTACCGCAATTCTCGGTGGCGAGGTCGAGGTGCCCACTATTGATGGCAAGGCACGCATTAAGATTGCCCCCGGTACTCACGCGGGCAAGGTGCTTCGTCTTCGTGGTAAGGGTATCCCCGATGTAAATGGCTATGGCCGAGGCGATATTATGGTTGTTGTCGACATCACCATTCCCGATGACCTCACCCGTGAGGAGCGTGAGTTGGTAGAGAAGCTATCCGAGAAGCCCCACTTCAAGGAGGCCGAAGGTGTAGAGAATCAGAATATCTTCGAGCGAATGAAGAACTTCTTCCGCTAATTTGTTATCATAAGGGCGCATCTGCAGCATCTGGCTTGTCTGTCAAATGCTCATTTACGATTTAGTAAACTCCGCTTTGACAGTCTGCGACCAGCTACTGCATCTGCAACCCTTTTGACAACAAATTTGTGCTAACAACTAACAACTAATAACTAAAAACTCACAAATTAGTTATGTCATTTTTTCGACCGCCAAAGAGTAAGCCAAGGCAGTTCAACTACATACCGCGCTACTATGACCCCGTAAAGGAGGAGCGCGATAGGCGTAGGCGTGAGCTTCACGGCACATCGACCGAGGACGACAAGGAGGAGTATACCCCAGGTCGCTATATTCGCACTCAGCGCGAGGCTCGTGATGCTGCGCGTGAGGGTCGTGCCGACGAGGGTACACGCAAGATTATGCGACTTGGTGTCATTGCCGTTGTGGTCGTGATGGCTGCGATGATGCTCTACCCACGCATCATATCGTTTGCCGAGAGGGCTAACGACGAGAAGATTGCGCGCCAGATGGTCGAGGAGGGCGTAGTGGGCGAATTGGACTCGCTCGTAACACCCACAATCACACTGCACGAGATGGTAGATGATATCGACTTTACCGAGTTCGAGAGCCTTGATGCCGAGGCTATCAACGAGATTGAGGAGTGGAACAGACGCAACCGCTCGGTTACTATCTACGATGATGATGTCAAAATCGAGGATGGTAAGCGAGTAAAGTAATAGATTTATAATCAGTAAGATGGATAAGATAAGACTGCTGCCTGAGATTGTTGCCAATCAGATTGCTGCCGGTGAGGTGGTCAACTCGCCATCGAATGTCGTGAAGGAGATGATGGAGAACTCCATCGATGCCGGAGCGCGTTCGGTGCGTGTCAACTTCCGCAATGGTGGCAAGGAGCTTATCCAGATTACCGACGACGGCTGTGGTATGTCGCCGATGGATGCCCGCATGGCATTTGACCGCCATGCCACATCGAAGATTCAGTCGATAGACGATGTCTACAAGCTCCATACCTTTGGTTTCCGTGGCGAGGCGTTGGCATCTATCGCTGCCGTGGCGGAGGTGGAGTTGCGCACACGCCGTGAGGAGGACGAGCTCGGCACGCTGACCTCGATTAGCGGTGGCGAGTTCCGTTCGCAGTTGCCCGTGGCAGCACCCCGTGGTGCGCAGTTCACGGTGCGCAACCTCTTCTACAATGTTCCCTCGCGCCGTAAGTTTATCGAGGGCGACAACTCCAAGCTATCGACACAGATTAAGCAGGAGTTTATGCGTGTTGCGTTGTGCAACCCTGGCGTTATGTTCGAGCTTAGGCAGAACGATGCGCCTCTCTTCTCGCTGCAACCTACCAATCGCCGTGGCCGTATCATCGACCTTGTGGGCAAGCACATCAAGCAAAATCTACTTGATGTCGAGGTAGATACCTCGGTGGTGCGTGTCGAGGGCTATGTAGGTCGCCCCGCTGCTGCCAAGAAGCGCAACAACGAGCAGTATCTCTTTGTCAATGGTCGCTACTTCTACTCTCAGGCTATGCAGCGCACAATCTTGCGTGCCTACGAGAAGCTTATCCCCGAGGGTTGCATGCCCTCATACTTTATATATCTCACGGTAGACCCCGAGCGTGTCGATGTCAATGTCCACCCGCAGAAGACTACCGTGAAGTTTGCCGACACGGAGGTTATCCTCCAAATATTGCAGGCGGCAGTGCGTGAGTCGTTGGCAAAGACTGGTGCAGTGCCTATGATGGATTTCTCGGCAGATAACCGTGTAGAGATACCCGTTATGCGCCGTGAGCAGACTGTCTACAAGGAGCCTCGCTCGGCAACCAATAGCGCCTACAATCCCTTCAGCGCAGAGTATATCGACCCATCGGCACCTATGCCAGATGTGCCATTCACGGGCTTCGATGTGCCGTACGACGAGCCCGCTACGCCTCCCGCTAAGAGCGATTTTGTCGAGGAGGGTGGTGCGTTGGAGTATGCGCCAAAGCCGATGTCGCAGCCAACGACGCTTATCGAGTATATCGACGACGAGGGCTTGGAGGAGCAGACAACATTCGACTACATTGAGTCGTCGATGACCGCTGTCGAGAAGCGCACATTTAGCGAGGTGATGGCTCTGCCTTCGGGCTATGCTATTGCTATCTATGGTGCTCAGAGTGTGGTTGTTAGCCTACGCCGTGCTAAGGAGCGTGTGCTATATGAGGAGATTTTGCGCTCGATGACCGCAGGTGCTGCACCCACACAGCGTATGTTCTTTCCGGAGGAGCTGATGCTTTCCGATGAGGAGTACTCGCTAATGGAGCAACATGCCGAGGAGTTTGCCGCTCTCGGCTTCGAGATAGAGTATCGTGGCGGTGGTGCTATTGCCGTTGAGGGTCGCCCTGCGATGATTGACACAGCAACACCCCTCGACGAACTTATCTACGAGTTGTTGAAGGGCATCGACCTTGGCGAGATGCCTCTCGACGAGGAGCGTAGGCGTCTGGCAGAGCTTATGGCACGCCGAGGTAGTGCTGGCTATGGTCGCTCGGTGCGCTCACAGGAGGCACAGGAGCTTCTGCAACGCTTGGCGCAGTGCGACGACCCGAGCTTTACCGCTTCGGGTTCACCCATTATGGCAGAGATTACGGCCGACGAGCTTCGTGCAAAACTAACAAAGAACTAACGATGACAACATTTCAGCAGAGAACCAATACACCCCCTGCGGTGCTTAACTTGCTAATAGCCAATGGTGTGGCATTCCTCGCTACACTCTTGCTCAACAAGTATACGATTTACGAGAACTTCGCCCTCTTTCCCGTGGGTAGCCCATTCTTTGAGCCTTGGCAGGTCGTAACCTATATGTTCCTCCACGGCGACTTCTCGCACCTCTTCTTCAATATGTTCGCTCTGTGGATGTTTGGTCGCGGTCTGGAGTGGGAGATGGGTACCAAGCGATTTACGCTCTACTACTTCGTCTGCGGTATTGGCGCTGCTTTGGTGCAGTTGGCAATGGCAGAGATAGATATTGCTCGCCTCTCGGAAGGCTCACAGCTATATTGGCAGTATATGTGTGCGCCTACGCTCGGTGCTTCGGGCTCGGTGTTCGGCCTACTGTTGGCATTCGGTATGCTGCACCCCAACGCTACGATTATGCTTCTATTCCCACCTATACCCATGAAAGCCAAGTGGTTTGTGATTGTCTACGGTCTTATCGAGTTGCTCTTTGGCATATCGGGTCGTATGGATAATGTAGCACACTTTGCTCATCTCGGTGGTATGTTCTGGGGCTGGTTGCTTCTTCTTTGGTGGCGCTATCAGGCGCGCCGCCGCTACTACCAAAACAACGATTACGATGTCTAAGAAGGATACCTACAACACCGACCTCTATGGCATGAAGCGCCGTAGGGAGGAGCGTTCGTTCTTCGGCGTACTCCTCAATATTCTGCTCCTTACCGTTACGATAGCACTCTCCGTAGTGCTTCTGTTGGCATACTTTACACCGCTTATCTCGCCCGCAAAGTTTGGCTCGATGACCATTATGGGCATCTTCGCACCCGCTATATATATATCGGTGGTGATGCTTGCGCTACTGTGGGTTGTGATGCGCCGTTGGCGTATTGCGGGTGTTCTCGCGCTGGTGCTTCTGCCCGGTTTGTTTCTATTTTCGGACTTCTACCGCATAGATATCAGCCGAGAGATTGAGCCTGAGCGCGACCGCCGTGCCTTTACGGTTATGAGTTACAATGTGCGTGGCTTTATGGACGAGAAGTTCCGCCACAACCTCGACAACTTTATAGAGCGCTATGCCGAGGAGCCTCTGCCCGATATCGCTTGCTTTCAGGAGTATATGAGCGATGCCCGCGATATAGAGCTTATCGACGAACTCTTCGAGGGCTACCACAAGCGTATGACTTCGGAGTCGGGCAACCTTATGGTCTGCACCTTCAGCCGCTATCCTATTATCGCCACCGGAGAGATTTCGGGCGAGAACCGCGGTACTTCGCAGTGGTGCGATGTCGTTATCCGCCGTGATACGGTGCGTGTCTTCAACAACCATCTCTACACCACCTCTATCACCTCTGACGATAGCGAGCAGATTGCCGATGGCCGTATCTTGCGTGATGGAGGTCGTATGGCGAGCATCGTTGATCGCATCGCCTCCAATTCGGCTATCCGTGCCGAGCATGTCGATACCCTGCGCACGGTGATTGATGCAACGCCCTATAGGCATGTCGTTTGTGGCGACTTCAACGACACCCCGATGTCGTATGTCTATCGCCGTATGAGTCATAACCTTAACGATGCCTTTAAGGAGCGTGGTCGTGGCTATGGCTATACCTTCCGCCCCCTGCACGGCATCTTGCGTATCGACTATATCCTCTACTCCGATGGCCTTGAGGCGCAACACTATTATATTGACGAGGAGGCCGAGATGTCGGACCACCTTCCCGTTCTCACCAGACTTAACCTCTTGTAATGGAGTGGGCTGGTACGCAGATAAGTGAGTAAAGAGTTTTGTAATTTCAATACGCCTAACTTTGTCTAACCAATTAATATTCTGATATGAAGAGATTTTTTGCACTTGTCCTTTGTGTTGCACTATGTGGCTTGGTAGCTTGTGATGATAAGGACACTGAGCCCGTTGTGCCAGATAACCCCAATCAGGAGAATCCAATCCCTGACCCAGAACCCGAACCTGAGCCAGAGCCAGAGCCTCTGCCCACCGAGGCGGACTACGAATTTCGTGGCAATCTCCACGCCAGCATCTTCGTGCTTGAGACAAATGGTTTGCGTAACGATTACCTCTCGATTTATGAAGAGGCTTCGGATCGTTCGCTCTTTATCGACTTCTATTCGCCCCTTGGTGGTGAGTACCTCGCTTCGGGCGAATATCCTCTCGGCGATGGCTCTTCGATGACCTGCGCACAGGAGTATACCTACCTCACGCTCGTCAACGATGGCGACCTTTTGCGCTTTTCGGAGGGTGTAGCGAGGGTTACGGTAGATGCCGAACACGAGTCGGGATACCCTTGGTATACTATCGATGCCTACTTCGTAATGGAGAGTGGCGAGAGTGTCCTGCTCGACTACGATGGTCAGATCTTGTTGAAGCAGTAGCTTTTCCTTAGAAACTTCGAAATTTCTTGGAAAAGTTTTGCAGATTGGATTATTATCATTACCTTTGCGCGCTATGTTTAACTAATTTAACTTTTTACAACAATGCCAAAAATGAAAACAAATGCCGCTGCAAAGAAGCGTTTTTCTTTCACCGGCACAGGTAAGATCAAGCGTAAGCACGCTTATCACAGTCACATCCTGACCAAAAAGACTAAGAAGCAGAAGCGTAACCTCTGCTACTCAGGTATCGTATCTGCAGCCGATGAGGCTAAGATCAAGCAGTTGCTCGTTAAGTAATTACGGGCTTGGGGCTTGAAAAAGAGTAGCTAACGCAAA
>JAGBYO010000168.1 GCA_017628735.1 Alistipes sp.
CCCTTGCACAACCCCGCAAACCTCGAGGGTATCCTCTCAATGGAGAAGGTTCTTCCCGGCATCAAGCAGGTTGCTGTGTTCGACACATCGTTCCACCACACCATTCCCGCTATCAACTACTTGTACGCTATTCCTTACGAGTACTACGAGAAGTATCGCGTTCGTAAGTATGGTTTCCACGGCACAAGCCACAAGTTCGTTGCTCGCATAGGTGCAGAGATGTTCGGCCTCGACTTCGAGAACTCAAAGATTGTTACTTGCCACATCGGTAATGGTGCCTCTGTAACAGCTATCAAGAATGGTAAGTCGTTCGACACATCAATGGGCTTCTCACCACTCGATGGTCTTGTGATGGGTACACGCGCAGGTTCTATGGATGTTAGCGCCGCTACATACATTGCACAGAAGGAGGGTATGACATTGGCTGAACTCGACAACATGCTCAACAAGAAGTCTGGTGTTCAGGGCCTTACAGGCATTTCAAGCGATATGCGTGATATCGACGCTGCATACGACGAGGGCAACGAGCGCGCAATCATCGCTCGCGACATGTATGGTAACCGCATCAAGAAGTTCGTGGGTGAGTACGCTGCTGAGATGGGTGGTGTAGACCTCGTAATCTTCACTGGTGGTGTTGGTGAGAACTCACCTGAGGTTCGTGAGTATGTTCTCCAGAACATGGAGTTCATGGGTCTCGAGTTCGACGCTGTACGCAACCGTGGTAAGCGTGGTACTGACTACGAGATTTCGAAGGAGGGTTCACGCGTTAAGGCTGCCGTAATCTGCACAGATGAGGAGCTTGTAATCGCTAAAGACACTTACAGATTGGTAAAGTAATATTTGCGACATTAATTAGACTTTAAACATAAACAAAATAAAAATCTAAAACTACTATGATTAAGCATTTGGATGAGCTCGTTGCTGCAGCTGTGGCGCGTGGTAAGAAGAAGATGATTGTTGCCTATGGTCAGGATACACACTCTATCGGTGCTACCGATATGGCTATCAAGGCTGGCTTGGCAGAGGTAACTTTGGTTGGTGACCCCGAGGAGATTAAGAAGTCTTGCGAGGCTGAGGGCGTTGACATCAACCAGTACACTATCATCCCCGAGAGCGAGGATGTTAAGGCTGTTGAGATTGCAGTTAAGGCTGTTCACAACGGTGAGTATGACGTTTTGATGAAGGGTGTTGTACCTACCGATAAGTACATGCGCGGCATCTTGAACAAGGAGTGGGGTTTGTTGCCCGCAGGCACTGTTTTGAGCCACGTTACAGTATTGGAGGTTCCCGCATACCACAAGCTTTTGGTTGTCAGCGATGTTGCTGTTCTTCCTTGCCCCAACCTCGAGCAGAAGAAGCAGATTGCAAAGTACCTCATTCAGACTGCAAACAACCTCGGTATCGAGCAGCCTAAGGTAGCTTTGTTGGCACCCAGCGAGCAGTTGCTTCCTAAGGTAGTTAGCTCAGTAGAGGCTAAGGAGCTCTCAGACCTCGGTCAGGCAGGTGAGCTTGGCAACGCATTGTTCCAGGGTCCTTTGGCATTGGATGTTGCTATCGACGAGGAGTCTGTTAAGATTAAGAAGCTTACTGGTCCTGTTGCAGGTGACGCAGACTGTATGTTGTTCCCCAACCTCGAGTCTGGTAACGTATTCTTCAAGGCTTGCTCTAAGTTTGGTGGTGCTGAGCTCGCAGCTATGGTTGCAGGTCCTACTGCTCCTTGCGTATTGACATCACGCGGCGACTCAACTAAGACTAAGCTCTACTCTATCGCTTTGGCTTGCTTGTCAGCAAAATAGTTTTAACTGATTAAACAGACATTAAACCAATTATGGCATATAAAATTCTAACCATCAATCCTGGTTCAACATCTACAAAGGTAGCGTTGTTCCACGATATGGAGCAGGTGCAGACCGTTAAGTTGAGCCACTCAGCTGAGGAGATCGCACGCTTCGAGAGTGTAGCAGATCAGCTCGACTGGCGTTTGGAGATTATCCTTGAGGCTCTCAAGAACGATGGCATCAAGATTGAGGAGCTCGACGCAGTTATTGGCCGTGGTGGTCTTATGCGCCCCATCGAGGGTGGTGTTTACCGCGTAGGCGAGACTATGATGGCAGACCTCAAGGCTCCTAAGCGTCAGCACGCCAGCAACCTCGGCGCCCTCATCGCACGCCGTATCGCTGATATAGCAGGTGTTGAGGCATACATCGCTGACCCTGTTGTTGTTGACGAGCTTCAGGATATGGCACGCGTGAGCGGTCTTAAGGAGTGTCCACGTCGCTCTATCTTCCACGCTCTCAACCAGAAGGCTATCGCTCGTCGCTATGCCAAGGAGATTGGTCGCCCCTATGAGGAGCTCAACCTCGTGGTAGTACATATGGGTGGTGGTATCTCGGTTTCGGCTCACCACCTCGGTCGTGTTATCGACACCAACAACGCTCTCGATGGCGATGGTCCTATCGCTCCTGAGCGTGCAGGTACCTTGCCCGCAGGCGACTTGGTAGACCTCTGCTTCTCTGGTAAGTACGAGAAGGCTGACATCAAGAAGCTCTTGGCAGGTAAGGGTGGCTTGGTTGATCATGTGAACTGCAACAATGTTCAGGAGCTCAACGAGGTACGCGCTGCTTCGGGTGATAAGGAGGCACGCTTTATGCTCGATACTATGGCTTACTCTGTTGCTAAGTGGATTGGCGAGATGGCTGTAGTTTTGAAGGGCAAGGTTGATGCTATCCTTCTTACTGGTGGTATCGCTTGGAACAATTGCGTGAACGATGTTATCGTTGATTACTGCAAGTTCATTGCGCCCATCAAGATTTACCCTGGCGAGAACGAGCTTGAGTCACTCGCTGAGAATGCTTTGCGCGTTCTTAAGGGTGAGACTGTTGCTAAGGAGTACTAATTTTATTGAGATAACGGCGCATCTGTTGCCGCTAACGAATTATCAAAAGCAATGGGCGGTACACTAAGTACAGCCCATCGCTTTGAAATTCGCTGAGCGTTATATCTCTTATCGCACTAAACCTATTTTGCGATGAAAATTTTGATTATCAACGGGGCGAACCTCAATCTTTTGGGGCAGCGCCAGCCTGAGATATACGGTTCGGAGAGCTTCGAGGATATCCTCGGAGCTCTTCGCAATCGCTACTCGGAGCATACTCTCGACTACTATCAGTCTAATATCGAGGGCGAGATTGTCGATGAGTTGCAGCGTGCCGATGGCCGCTACGATGGCGTTGTGCTTAATGCCGGTGGCTATACCCACACTTCGGTGGTTATCCGCGATGCTATCGCCTCTATTGCTGTGCCTGTTATTGAGGTGCACCTGTCGTCTATCCTTGCTCGCGAGGAGTTCCGCCATACCTCTCTTATTGCGCCCGTCGTCGTAGGCTCTATTATGGGCTTTGGTGGCGAGTCTTACCGCTTGGCTATCGAGCACTTTGTAGGGCGATAGGGCAAGCGTTCCACGGAACGCAACTCTAATAACTAATAACTAACAACTAAAAACTAATAGCTTGTCCTCTGAGAGATTGGAACATAAGGTCGTAAGTGGCGTTGTGTGGAGTTTTGCTGAAAAGTTCCTCACTATGCTTGTGCAGATGGTTGTGAGCATCATCGTTGCTCGCCGCCTTATGCCCGAGGACTTTGGCGTTATGGCCATTCTCACATTCTTCACCTCGGTGGCGCTGACGATTGTCGATAGTGGCTTTTCGCAGACCCTTATTCGCAAAAAGGAGCCCTCGGAGAGCGACTATCGCTCGGTCTTTTTGTTCAATGTCGTTGTGGCATTGGTGCTTTATTTCGTGCTGTGGGCGTTGGCAGCACCCATTGCGCGCTTCTACGGACACTCGGTGATTTCGGATGTCGCCCCAGTACTATTCTTGCTGCTACCTATCAACTCGCTCTGCGTGGTGCAGACCGTGATGTTTACGCGCGAGTTTCGATTTAAGCTTCTCTCGAATATTGTCTTTTTCGCATCGCTCGTTAGCGGTGTTGTAGCTGTCGCTATGGCAGTTGCAGGGTGCGGAATCTGGGCTTTGGTGGCTCAGCGACTACTGCAAATGGGTATCAAGGCGGTGGCCTTTTGGTTGATTAGGCGTTGGAGGGTTCGTGGTGGCGTTAGCCTCTCGGCATTGCGCGAAATGGCACCTTTCAGCCTACGATTGCTCGCTACCGACCTTATAGCATCTATATATAATAATGTAGCGCAGTTGTTCGTGGGTAAAATCTACTCCACCGCATCGCTCGGCTACTACTCGCAGGCGCAAAAGCTGAAAGACCTCGCTGTGATATCCACCGTGCAGTCGGTGCAGGGTGTTACATATCCCGCCTTGTCGAAGCTCTCGGCCGATGAGGAGAAGTTTTCGGCTGGCTATGAGCGCATCGTGCGCCTATTGTCGTTCGTCTTGTTCCCCGCTATGCTCGGCCTTGTGGCTATATCTTCGGATATGTTTATGTTGCTACTTGGTGAGAGGTGGATGCCTACTGTTCCCTATTTTCGCATCTTGGCACTGTCGGGTATGGTCTATCCCTTGGCTATGGTTGGCTATAATGTGCTGAAAATCAAGAGCGATGGTAGGTTAGTTGTGCGCCTTGAGGTCGTTAAGCGTGTGGTGATGACCCTCGTTCTGTGTGTTACTATTCCTACGGGTATCGAGGCTGTGGCGTGGGGTATGACAGCTATGGCATTTGTGGAGTTTCTGCTAAATAGTGGCTTTGCACTCAGGCTGATGTCGTTTGGTGTAGTGCGCTTGGCGAAGGCGCTCCTGCCCTCACTGCTTTTGTCGTTGGTTGTCTATTTTGGCCTTGAGATACTTAATCCCCATTTGGCGCATCTGAGTGTTGCTCTGCGCCTTACAGCCGATGTCGCCTTGGCTGTGGTGTCTTATATCGCTTTAGCGTGGGCACTCCGACTTCGTGCCTTCCACGAGGTCATCGACCTAATCACAGGTCTAATATTTAAGAGCAAAGAGCAAAGATGAAAGAGCAAAGAGAAAGGGCAAGCGTTCTGCTTGCCCTTATTGCCCATCGCTAACAACTAATAACTAACTCGTTAGAAGTGCGTAAAGCCTTTAAGTTCTATCTCTGCGGGGTTGCCATCCTCCACCCAGCAAAGTTCGCCTGAGTCGGTGATGCGACCAATTGCCGTAAGGGTTGTGCCGGTGGCTGTGAAAAACTCCTCGGCAAGGCTCTCGAAGGCATCCGAGGCTACGGTGAGCAACAGCTCATAATCCTCGCCACCCGTTGTGGCGTAGCGGATATCGTAGTCAGTGGGTATCGCCTTTAACTCAATCTCGGCACCCACCTTCGATAGCTCCATAATATGCTTGATATCCGAGGCGATGCCGTCCGAAATATCCATCATCGCCCTAACCTCCTCGCGCTGACCAAGCCATACGCCCTCCGCGATGCGTGCTTGCGCTACGCGGTGGTGGCGTGCTGCGGGGGTGTCGAGGTCGCCAAACATAATGTCTACCAAGCCTTTTGACGAGGCGCCGAGCTTGCCCGTAACGGCAATAATATCGCCCACCTTGGCTGCCGAGCGGCGCTTGATGCACCCCTTTGGCGCACGACCGATAGCCACAACATTGATAGCAACCTTATCGCGCGAAGCTGTGGTGTCGCCACCTACCAACGCTACGCCCGCCTCACGGCTTGCCTCATAGTAGCCACGAATAAAGCCCTCGGCCCACTCGCCCTGTGCCGACTCTGTGAGGGCGATGCTCAGTAGCGTAGCTACCGGCTTTGCACCCATAGCTGCCACATCCGAGAGGTTTACCATAAGGCTCTTGCGACCCACCTCCTCTGCCGAAGAGGCGCCACGCAGAAAGTGGACATCCTCCAAGAGCATATCTGTGGTCATCACAAGGGCATCAGCGCCCATATCGAGTACGGTGCAGTCGTCGCCAATAGGCTCGAAACCATTGTGAGGCAACGCGCCAAAGGTCTTGGCTATGTCGCCAATAAAGGAAAATTCGCTCTTTTTCATAGGCACAAAGATACTAAATTTACACTTATATGCAAAATGGGGTAAGCCGACCAATCCCCACCACCACAATTTCTTGTCAGAGTGGTGCTAATTTGGCGCCGATAAAGAGAAAGAGCGAATGGGATATACTGCAATGTATTTCCCATTCGCTCTTTGGATTGAGGTGGCGAAGTAGCGCCACTATCACAAGAAATTAGTTTAGCTGAACACGAGTTGCTGCACGAACCGTATATACACTTGTCTTGAATGGCTCGAGGCAAACGATACTGTCACTCATGAAAGCAATAAGCTCAACCATATCCTCAGATGTCTCGTTTGAAGACCAGTAGTAGGTCTCAACGAAGGGCATGCCGCCATTGTCGGTAAGGAGCTTGTTGTAAGCCGCTACGCTTGCATTGTCGAATTTGTGAGTGCCCTCAGAGATAGCATCCCACATCCACTGCAACTCATCCGAAGATGGCATAAACCAACCATCGCCATGATCCATACACCACTTAAATGCTGGGTAGTTGTTGATGTCGCGAACACCACCATCAGCCTGTGAATAGTTAGCGTCGAAGGGATCGTATGTATTCCATGAACCCTTGTCAGAGATGCAGTTACACCATACATTCTCAGTAGACCACTGCAAGTCTGCCTCATCCATAGAGAAGAAGTATGCCCATGTGCGGTTCTGGCGGTCGGTCTTGATGGCATATGCCACACCCTTAGCACCATTTACCTCGTAAATCTGACCAATCTCGTATGCAGAGGTGAAATTGGGATCGTACGCATCGATGCTAACAGTGTTAGAGCGCACATTATCATAGAGGGCATAGATGCCGTATGAACCAGGAGTGGTTGTAGCAAATGCGCCACTCTCGATTACATCGCCAGCGGTTGTGCGAATCTCGCAAGTAGCAGTTACATCCTCCTCGCCATACATCACGGTGAATGTTGCGCAGTCCTCGCCATCGGCCTTGATGCGGAGCTTCGAGGCCTCAATTGTAAGGCTCTTCTGCACGGGAGCCTCCACAGCGGTAGCTACAACCTTAACCTCGTTAGACTTCACACCCTCGTAGTTGGCAACAAATACAAACTCGCCGGCAACATCCGTAGTAAATGTGTTGCTCTCAAGCTCCGAGTTGTAGTTGATAACGGTAATCTTTACCTCCGAGCTCTTATCCTCGCCATCAACCTCTACTGTAAAGGTTACGGTATCTGTGCTGTCGGCCTTAATCTCCGACTTATCAGCCTTGAGAACGACGCTAATATTGGGCTCTCCATCGACAGCAATGATAGTTACGGTCTCAGATGTGAAACCCTTGTATGCCGCCTTGAAGCTATATTCGCCAGCAGTATCGGTCTTGAAGGTTGTGCCTTCAAGCACAGAGTTGTCGTTAAGGCAGATAATCATCACATCCTCTGAGGTGGCTTTGCCATCAACCTTAATGGTGAAGGTTGCGCTATCCTCGCCATCGGCCAAAATCGATGCCGTGTCGGCTGAAAGCTCTACCTTGTACTCCTTGTTCTCAGTAGTCTCGTTGCCCTCGCAAGCCACAAAGCCAAATGCAAGAGCTATGATTGCAAAAATATGAAAAAATCTTTTCATACTATACCCAACTTATTTTACTGTGCATTGTCAAACATCTCGGGAGTTACACGAACAGCAAACTGTGTTGCGGTGTTCTCCTCGTTGATAACCTCGAAGAAGAATACATAGTCCTCAGCATCTACGCCAGGGAACGATACTGTAGCACCCTCAGCGGTCTTTGCAGCCTCGAGAGTTGTAGGCTCAACAGATGTGCGGAACATGAAGAATGCCTGAATCTGTGACCAGTCGTTAGGATCCCAGTACTTAGCGAAGTCGTAGTTGTTCCAGAGCTGTGCACCAACCTTCATATCTTTAGCGTTGTCGTCAGTCTTTACGAGGAACTGGATGTCGTACTTGAAGCCATCTTTAACGATAACGGGCTCCGATACCTCCAATGATGCAACATTGTCGGTTGATGGAGCCTTGGTCTTAAGCTCTACAGTAGCGTAGTTGTAGTCGTAAACTGTTGTGGGGTCTGAAGCCTCGGTATCCATGTAGAAGAGCACCAATACATACTCGGTGTTGTTGTTCAAAGGCTCGTAGTTAATAACAGTTGAAGAGCCTGTCTGACCGAGGTACTCCTGGATGAATGTACCGAAGTCGTAGCCCTGCTCAATAGCGATGTTGTTAAGACCGAAGTAGCTGCGCATAACGATGTTTGCCTTTGACTCCGAAGCCAAAGTCTGCTCGTATGAAGCCTTTGTCCAGATGTAGTAGCCCCAGAATGACTCCTCGCCATATGCAGGAGTTACATCTACAGAGAAGCCAGTGTGTGTAACCTCGAGGTTAGAGTATGTGAACAAAGAGTTGGGGTCAACCGCAGGAGCCTCGGGTGTAGTGAATGCATGGCGGAACAACTTGATAGGCTCCTCCTGGTTGTGTACAGCCTCCCAGTTCTCGAAGTTGAAGGCTACAACGAGGTAGTCCATCTCGGCATTGAGACGGCAGTTGAGAGTTGTCTCACCCTGAGTGATATATTCTCCGCTGCTGGGGTTCTCAATGATATACTCGAAAATCTGGTAGTCGTCGTTGTAGATACCGAAGGCGTCGAGCTCCATCTTTGTGATAACACGGCAGTAGTAGCGGTTAGCCGATGTGTTGGGCTTAGCTACGACAGTAGCAGATGTTGCTGTGATGTCTGAAACATTGATCTCAACCTCGAACTCATCAGCAGGAATAGGCTCAGAAGTTGCCTCGGTAGTAAGGGTGTAGCGTACTACCTTCTTGGTCTCGGTTACAGCGAAAGCCACAGCGGTGTACTCAGTATTTGACTTAAGACCCTGTGCAACGAGGAACTGAGGACCCTTCTTGAGCTTGAGATCGTCTGCTGCAAGCATCTCCTCGATAATCTCTGAATCCGCCTTGTCGGCGATGGTTGCGCTCTCAACGATAGCAGCAACATAGTTAACGGTAGCATCCGAAGGTACTACCTGAACCTCGGCAGTTGTTGCCGTGGTCTTTGCATTCTGGAACTTGAAGCTGACACCCGAAGTGCCACCCTCCTTAGAGGTGTTCTCGCAGCTAATAGCAAACAGTGCCACAAGAGCTACCATCATCATCGAAATAATTTTTCTCATAGTAGTTTTAGTTATGTGATTATTGAAATTTCGTCTTTTTGGGTGACGGGGAACATTGTGCTTATCTCAATAACCCTGTAACCCAACACGCAAAAATAGTAAAACTATTTTATAATACAATAACATTTTGGGCGTTTATCCTATATTTTTCGTTATATTGACAGAAAATGTAGGCGTGTGATTTGCATATTTTATACATATTTATTAATTTTGCAGTGGCTATACGCATTGTAGTGCCGTTATGGTTAGTTAGTTATGCAATAATTATTAAACTTTTTAGAGATGAATCAGAAGACACATCGCCTTTCGGTAATTAGAAAAATTATTCGTTCGGAGTATATTTCTTCGCAGGAAGAGCTAATAGAACGCCTTGTGGAGAGTGGCGTGAGCATCACACAGTCGACATTGTCGCGTGACCTTAAGTTTATGCATGTGGCCAAAACGCCACACAAGGAGAAGGGCTATGTCTATGTCTTACCCAACGCTTCGCGCAACGATGTCGGCATCTCGACAAACCTCTCGGATAACATTACAGATATAGCATTTTCGGGCAACATGTGCGTGATAACCACTAAGCCAGGTTACGCGAGCGCTATCTCTGTGCCTATCGACAGCCGTGGTATTCACGAGATTTTGGGTACCATTGCAGGCGATAATACAATTCTACTTATTCTTCGTGAGGGCTTTGATATGGAGGCTTTGATGGAGCAGCTATGCGCGTTGTTTCCTACGCTCAAAACCTTGTAATTTGTTGAATTTCTTGTGATAAGGGGCCTACTTCGGCCTCTTAGTCAAAAGAGCGAATGGGAAATCGTGGTATTCCCCATTCGCTCTTTTTAGTTATTAGTTTTTAGTTGTTAGAGTTTTTTTAAGATAAATAAGACGATAAGACGGGTAAGAAAAAATGATGCTAGACTTCGTAATGGTCTTAAGGTCTTAAAGTCCTAATGCTCTTAAACTCTCTCTCTGCGCTCCAACGGAGCGCAAACTAACAACTCTCTTCTCCTCTCCTTAGTTCTCGTTGGGGAGGAATGAGTAATCCTCGCCGTAGCCAAGCATCTGCTGTATATAGCTGCGAGGATACGAAAGTTTGACATCGATAATCTTGCCCTCCTCATCCTCGACAAGGCTATATTCGGGGTTGACAAAGCCACTATATGGCTCGATGTGAAGTGCGTTGTAGCGCTCTAAGACCTCGCGGTGGAGTTCGGGGTTAATCTTTACGGCATAGCGCTCAACAAGTGCACTGCCCGCAGCATAGTCACCCTCGGATTTGATGCGCTGTACCTCGCGTAGGAGCTCGCCAAAGAGGTTGCGCAACTTCTGGAAGTCGTTGACAACGACATACTTCTTACCCATGCGCTCGACAATCTCGATGACATTATCCTGCTTGCCATGCTCGTAGCACCACTCGGCGATAAGCTTGCGGTTGCGCATATGTGACTCCTGAACATCTTTGCCCTCCTCGATGCGCGCAAGCTGGGTCATCATGCCGTTCATGATATACTTAGCATAGTTTGCCCACGCTGCCTCCTGATTGGGGATAAGGCCTATCTTTACCATCTTCTGGTCGCCAAGGTAGTAGAGTGCAAAGAGGTCGGCACGCGCCTCCTCCAAAGTAGAGTAGTAGGTGCGTAGCTCGTCGCCCTTGGTGCCCTCGGCTAACTGGCCTGAGCCATGACCCAAGCACTCGTGGAGGTCGGTGTGGAGGTCGTCGGTAAGCTTGCCGTAGAGGCGCATACGCTCTCTATCCTCCTCGCGCAACACAAACTCCTCCATAAAGCCGTTGCCCTCGGCTGCCTTGTCGTAGGCATAGGTGATATTGTCGATAGTCACCGACTTCGAGCCGTGCTCCTTGCGAATCCAATCGGCATTTGGCAGGTTGATGCCTATGGGTGTTGCAGGGTAGCAGTCGCCACCAAGCATTGCCGCGGTGATAACTTTTGCTGAGACGCCCTTAACCTTAGCCTTGCGGTAGGCTGGGTCGATAGGTGCGTTATCCTCGAACCACTGGGCATACTCGGTAAGTAGTTCGGTACGGCGACAAGCCCTCTCGTCGCGGAAGTTGACGATAGACTCCCACGAGGCCTTGCGACCAAGGGGGTCGCCATAGGTCTCGATAAAGCCATTTACGAAGTCTACCTTTGAACTATTGTCGCTGACCCACAAGATGTTGTAAAGGTCGAAGGTGCGAAGGTCACCCGTGCGATAGTAGTCGATAAGGGTGTTGATGATGCGGCGCTGCATAAAGTTGGCCACCGTTGCTGCCTTCTCCAACCAATAGACAATCTGCTCGATAGCGGGCGAGTACATGCCACCTACGCGCCATACCAGCTCGGTGATGGTGCCATTGTCGCTGCGCATGAGCTTCGAGTTTAGGCCATATGAGATGGGTGTGGGGTCATCGGCATGGACTGTTGCGAGGGCTGCATAGTAGGCCTCGACCTCGGCCTGAGTGAGGTTCTCGTAGTAGTTGTTTGCCGACGATAGGATTACATCGACACCTGCAGTCTGGTCAAGACGCGAGGGATATAGCTCGGGGTCAAACAAAATGGCGCAGAGCAGGTTGTCGGGCATCAGACGGGTAGAGTTGTCAAGATGCTTTTTGAGTTGCTCTCGTAGCCAACCTTCGGTGAACTCGGGCTGAAACTTATCATTAGAGTAGTGGTGGTGTATGCCGTTGGCAAACCACACCTTTTTGAGGTACTTCTCGAAGGCGTAGAAATCCTTTGTCTCACGCTCGGCAATCGACTTGTAGAGGGTTTCGAGGGTGCGACGAATGGCGATATTGTACTTGAAATTCTGGTCGTAGAGTATATCACGACCCGACTTGGCAGCTTCGCCTAGGTAGTAGACTAAAAGTTTCTCCTTGAGTGTAAGGTCCTCAAAACCTGGAACCTCGTAGCGAAGGACTTTGATATCATCGAAACGGTCGACAATCCACTCGTTGCTCTGTGCCTTGGCCTCGATAGATAGTGATAACATAGCCATAACTATTAGTGCTAAAAATCTATTCATCATTTTAGTTTAGTTGGTTCTAACTTAGAAAAAGTGTGTAAATTTACAATGAAAAATCTATATTCACAAACTTTTTTTTGATAACGAGAATATCTCAAGCAAAAATTAGTACCTTTGCACGCAGTTTTTAATACCCATATTTAATACTATGTTGCTCAAAGGATTTTCTACTATAGCCCTGCTTGTATGCTCCAATATCTTTATGACCTTGGCATGGTATGGCCATATCGCCTTTAAGTCGCGTTTGGAGCGTTACGGAATGATTGCTATTATCTTCGTTAGCTGGAGCGTAGCACTTCTCGAGTACTGTTTCCAGGTACCTGCCAACCGTATTGGTAGTGCTGAGTTCGGCGGACCCTTTACCCTCTGGCATCTCAAGGTTATC
>JAGBYO010000020.1 GCA_017628735.1 Alistipes sp.
CGAGTAATGTCTTGAGATAAGGGGTCTACTTCTGCCTCTCAGTCAGAAGCCCGGATGGGACATCCATAGCGTATTTCCCATCCGGGCTTCGACGTGTCGAGACCAAAATAGACCCCTTCTGACAAGAAATTGGGAGGAGCGCTGGTTGGGAGGCGGGGTCATTTGACCAGAGAGACCAAAGAGACCAAAGAGGGGTCGGGTATCACCGATACAATTTGCCCGCATCGTCTCTTTGGTCTTTCGGTCTTTTAGGTCTCTTTGGTCATTTATCTATCTTTGCTCTTTCCTCTTTGAACTTTGCTCTTTTTTTCGTACCTTTACGCCGTTATTTTTTTACATAGTAAAAATGGCTAACGAAACATACCATATTCCCGTGCTTTTGGAGGAGTGTTTGGAGCACCTCGCAATCAAGGAGAGTGGCACCTACATCGACCTTACGATGGGTGGCGGTGGCCACACCCGTGAGATACTTGCTCGCTTGGGTGAGGGTGGCAAGCTATACTCCCTCGACCAGGACCCCGATGCAGCAGCCAACGCACCCCAAGATGAGCACTTCGAGTTTGTGGCATCGAACTTCCGCTTCGTGCGTGGCGCGATGCGCCTGCGTGGCGTGGACGAGGTAGATGGCATCCTCGCCGACCTCGGCGTGTCGTCGCACCACTTCGATGCCAAGCACCGTGGTTTCTCGTTCCGTGGCGAGGCGCCCCTCGATATGCGTATGAACACACGCGCCAAGCGTACCGCTGCCGACATCGTAAACTCTTACGACAAGGAGCAGTTGGCGAAGGTACTTGCGGAGTATGGCGAGCTGGACACTACCTGGAAGATTGCAAATTGCATCGAGCGTGCCCGCTCACAAAAGCCCATCGAGACCACAGCCGAGCTTGTCGAGGCCGTAAAGCCCTGCACACCACCCAAGGACGAGGCTAAGTTCCTTACTAAGCTCTTCCAGGCATTGCGCATCGAGGTAAATGGCGAGATGGAGGCCTTGAAAATGGCACTCGAGCAGAGCATCAAGCTTCTTAAGCCAGGTGGCCGTCTGGTGGTTATCTCGTACCACTCGTTAGAGGACCGCATCGTCAAGAACTTTATGCGCAGCGGTAACACCGAGGGCCGCATAGAGAAAGACTTCTTTGGTCGTGCCACAACACCGCTAAAGGTAATCTCGAAGAAGGCTATCGTACCTACTGCCGAAGAGGTAGAGCGCAACCCCCGTTCGCGTAGTGCCAAGTTGCGTGTAGCAGAGAAAATTTAACCCATAGACCTAAACCCAATGAGAGAGTACGACGATATAGAGCGTGAATATAGCGACGACGAGGTGGCATTCGACCCCGAGGCTGTGGAGCGTGAGCGACAGGCCCAGGAGGAGGAGCGCATGCGCCGTCGTATTCGTCGCGAGATAATCCGCGTAAACCAAGGCGAGAGGGACGAGGAGATAGAGGCCGAGCGTGAGCGCATGGCCGAGGAGGAGCGCGAGAAGCAGGAGGCCGAGGAGAGGGAGAAGCGCAACCAGCGTTCGATAGTCAAGAACCTCGCCACGGGTAACTTCCTCACGAGCGAGGGTGCTCAGCAGTACTACCCCTACCTGATTGCCATCGCCGCGATGTGTTTCTTCAGCATCTTCCTTACCTTTATGTCGCTCAATGCCGACCGTGAGTGCCGCATCCTCGAGGAGCGTGCCTCGGTGTTGCGTGAGCGCTCGGTGCTTATTGAGGAGGAGCGCTACGGCATATCTTCAAAGCACGAGGTTAAGCGCATGCTCGAGGAGCGAGGTATAGAACTTATCGACCTAAAAAACAACAGTCGTCTGATAGAGAAAAAGTGATAACCAATGAGCCAAACAAAGAATACCGATAAGAAGGGCAATGCCAAGCAGGACATCCTCCACCGTGTGGGTGTTCTCTACACCCTCTTTATCATCGCAGCATTGGGCATCACCGCCCGCCTTATATGGGTGCAGTTCGTGAGCCCCTCGGTAAAGCACAATGCCGAGGTTATGTCCGACGGCGTATACCGCACCAAGACCATCTCGGCACATCGTGGCGCTATCCTCGCATCTACGGGCGAGCCTCTTGCACTATCGAGTGTGCGCTATGAGGCAACCTTCGACTTCGCCTCGGAGGGTTTCCGTGATGCCAAGCCCGAGGATTTCAAGGCAAATGTCGACTCGTTGGCCAAGTTGCTTGCTTTGCACTTCTCGGAAGCGGATGCCGAGCGCGAAGGCTACGACTATATCTCGGAGCAGGAGTACCGCAACATCTTCTACACGAATATCGAGAAGGATAAGAAGCGTGCACCGCGTGCTCTAAAAATCTTCCCTCGCTCGGTGACCACCGACGAGTGGAATATGATGACGCGACAGTTCCCTATCCTCAACAGAAATATGGGCGTTGTCTACGGTAGCGAGCGTGTCGATAAGCGCATCTACCCCTCCGACGACCTCGCTCGTCAGGTTATCGGCCGTGATGGCATGTTGGTTATCAAGGGTGACACCAGCCGTGGTTCGGGCTTGGAGCTTATCTACGACGAGTACCTCTCAGGCCACGATGGCTTAGCTGTTGAGCAGCGTATCGCCCACGGCTTCTGGACAAGAGTCAACGACAAGCGCAACCGCATGCCAGAGGATGGCTGTAATGTCGTTACAACCATCGATGCTGGCTTGCAGAAGATGGCCACCGAGCGTCTGCGCGATGCCCTCACCTCGGAGGAGGCATCATTTGGTGTGGCTATGGTCATGGAGGCCGCTACGGGAAATATCCTCTGCATGGTAAACCTCTCGTCGGGCGAGGAGCGAGGCACCAACTACACCGAGCGTGTCTACAACCACGCTATGCGTACCGCCCTCTGCCCCGGCTCAACGATGAAGCTCGCCTCGGCGATGGCACTTCTCGAAATTGGTGGCATGGATATCGACTCTACGGTAGAGATTAAGGGTGCTGCCGAGACCGTTGGCAAGACCCGCGTTGTCGACTCGCACAATGTAGCGCGCGAGGTAGGTAGCGACTCGGTAACTCTGCGTGACGGCTTTGCCCACTCGTCGAATATCTTCTTTGCCAAGGCTGTCTACGAGCGCTTCAAGGATGACCCCAAACGCTACACCGACTTCTTGGAGGATTTGCTCTTCAACGACTATGTCGGTCTTGGCGAGTTCAAGGAGGCACGCTCTGCAATACCCCATCCAGGTACCGAGGAGTGGCGACGCCATGGCGACAATGCCACAACGCTACCCCGCTTGGCCTTCGGCTATGTTATTGAGCTTCCGACGGTGCACACCCTCACCTTCTACAACGGCGTGGCAAATGGTGGCCGTATGGTTGCACCCCGCCTTGTCGACCGCATCGAGCGCGATGGCGAGGTTGTAAAGACCATGCCGGTCTTGACACTCAAAGATAAGATGTGTTCGGAGAAGACCCTCGATGCGCTATACGAGTGCTTGGCAGCAGCGGCTGTTCCTGAGCGTACAGCATGGCGACTCAAAGACCTGCCTATCAGCTTCGGCTGTAAGACTGGTACTGCGCAGATTTGGGGTAACTTCAACACCATCGCCAAGAAGGACTATCAGCAGATGCTCGACGGCATGACACCCTCCATTGACCGCTACTACCTCGGCTCTATCATCACGATGATGCCTCAGGATAACCCGAAGTACACCATTATGGTCTCGGTGGCTAAGCAATCTACGCCGACCCACCCCACCTACTTTGGTATCAGCCTTACCGGTTCGGTTGCACGCGACATTATGGAGTATGTCTACGACAACGACCCCACCTTGCACGCCACCTTGGAGCAGGCCGAGACACCCTACGGCTCTACGGCTATCAAGTCGGGAGAGTCGAAGGCTGTGGAGCATATCTCAAAGCGCTTAGCCAACAACAGCGAGATTAAGAACGACGACAGCGATTGGAGCATCGCCACGGTGAACGAGGCGGGATGTGCCGTTGTCGAGCCACGCAAGATTGAGGAGGGCGTAGTGCCCAATGTTGTGGGTATGGGCCTATCGGATGCCCTCTACCTCTTGGAACACGCTGGGTTGAAGGTTACGCACACTGGCGCAGGTCGTGTGGTGAGCCAGAGCATCAAAAACGGAACACGAATTAACGCAAACATCAAAAACATTCATCTCTACTTGGAGAGATAGCAACTAATGAAACAACTTAACGAACTACTCGCCGATGTGCGAGCATTAGATATACGAGGCGGTGTCGAGCGAGAGATTTCGGCACTCGAATACGACTCGCGCAAGATTGACAAGGACAACTGCTTCTTTGCCGTTGTTGGCACGGCGAGCGATGGTCACAACTATATCGCTATGGCCATAGAGCGTGGTGCAACAGCTATTGTCTGCCAGCGCCTACCCGAGAGCCTTAGCGACGATGTGGCATATATCGTCGTAGAGGACACGAACGAGGCGATGGCGATGATGGCGGCAGCCTACTACGACCACCCCTCCGAGGAGTTGCGCTTGGTGGGTGTTACGGGCACCAACGGCAAGACCACGACAGCCACGCTGCTCTACGATATGACTATGGCGATGGGCTATCGTGCGGGACTTATCTCGACCGTGGTTTACCGCATTGGCGAGGAGCGCATCCCCTCGACACACACCACACCCGATGCCATACGCCTCAACGCTATGATGCGCCGTATGGTGGATTCGGGTTGCGACTACTGCTTTATGGAGGTGTCGTCGCACTCTATCGTGCAGCACCGCATCGACGGCTTGAAGTTTACGGGAGGTCTCTTTACCAACCTTACGCACGACCACCTCGACTACCACGGCACCTACAAGGAGTATATCCGTGCCAAGAAGCTCTTCTTCGACAAGCTCGGAAAGGATGCGTGGGCGGTGACGAACATCGACGACCGCAATGGCGAGGTTATGGTGCAGAATACCGAGGCCAAGGTATATCGCATGTCGTTGCGCTCGATGGCAGACTTCAACACACGCCTTACGGAGATGTTGCCCGATGGTATGTTGCTCAACTTGGCGGGCAACGAGCTTTGGGTACACTTCACAGGTAGGTTCAACGCCTACAACCTAACAACGGTATATGCCGCAGCAACGCTCCTTGGCTGGGATAAGATGGAGGTGCTCACAACGCTCTCGGCACTAAGACCCGTGAGTGGCCGTTTCGAGAGTGTGGCGGCAGATGATGGCACAATGGCAATCGTGGACTATGCCCACACGCCCGATGCCTTGGAAAATGTGTTGGAGACCATCGAGGAGGTGCGCCGTGGCGACCAGCAGCTATTTGTCGTATGTGGCTGTGGTGGCGACCGCGACAAGACAAAGCGCCCAGAGATGGCGGCAATCGCCGTACGATATGCCACAACGGCAATCTTCACCTCGGACAACCCCCGCACCGAGGATGCCGAGGCCATACTCGATGATATGGAGGCTGGCGTGGGCGAGAAGCGCAACTACCTACGCATAACCAACCGCCGAGAGGCTATCCGCACCGCTGCGATGCTGGCAAAGGTGGGCGATATTATCCTTATTGCTGGCAAGGGCCACGAGGATTATCAGATTATCGGCACCGAGAAGCACCACTTCGACGACCGTGACGAGATACGCGAGGCATTTGCTACAACACACCGTAAATAGAGAACATTAACCCAAAAAAATAGATAACCGCACAAAAATATGCTTTACTGGTTATTCCGCTACCTAAACGAAAACACCGATTTGCCCGGTATGCGTGTGGGCGAGTATATCTCGTTCCGCTCGGCAGCAGCAATCATACTCTCACTGCTTATCGCCATCTTCGCAGGTAAGCATATCATTCGTATGCTTCGCCGTAAGCAGATTGGCGAGGATATCCGCGACCTCGGCCTTGAAGGTCAGCTCCAGAAGAAGGGTACACCCACGATGGGTGGTATCATCATCATTCTCTCGCTCATCATTCCCGTATTGCTCTTTGGCAACATGGGCAATGTCTATGTGCAGTTGATGTTAATCTCGACCCTATGGCTCGGCTTCTTGGGCGGTCTCGACGACTACATCAAGGTTTTCCGCCACAACAAGGAGGGTCTTAAGGGCAAGTTTAAGATTGTAGGTCAGGTGGGCCTCGGCATTATCGTGGGCACTACGATGTGGCTCTCTGACGACATCGTAATCCGCGAGAAGAGCTTCGAGACCTACACCTACACCATCACGGATGACCGCACAGGCGAGGTTGTCGACACCTACACCGACCGCCGTGTGATTAGCACAACGCCCGAGAAGAGCCTCAAAACATCTATTCCCTTCCTCAAAGATACGATGCTCGACTACAAGGTATTCACCGCCAACAACGAGACACTCGCTTGGTTGCTCTATATCGTGGTGGCAATATTTGTGATTACTGCAGTGTCGAATGGCGCTAACCTCACCGACGGCATAGATGGTCTGCTTACGGGTGTCTCCGTGCCGATAGTCATCGTACTCGGTATCTTGGCATACCTCTCGGGACATATCATCTACTCGGACTACCTCAACATTATGTATATCCCCGATAGCGGTGAG
>JAGBYO010000169.1 GCA_017628735.1 Alistipes sp.
ATTTTACATATATTTGCACATAATTGCAAACGCGACACAAAGAATAAAAAAACAACATTAACCAATTTAACTAAAAAACTTACTTATGAAGACTTTTAAGACTCTTCTGCTTTTAGCCATTGCTGCGCTGAGTGTTGTAGCATGCGAAAAGCAACCCGAACCAGAGCCTGTTCCCGAGGCTAAGCCTGTGCTTACACTCGAGTCTACAGAGGTATCTCTCGATGCTAAGGGTGGCATTGTAGAGGTAGCCTATACCCTTGAGAATGTCAAGGAGGAAGATACTCTACCCCTTAGCGTAGAGTACAATGCTGACTGGCTTGAGGTGGAGACTACTGCTACTCTTATCAAGTTCTCGGCCGAGAAGAACGAGAGTGGCAATGGCCGTGTGGCAAATGTAATAATCGGCTATGAGGGTGCCGAGAGCACCACCGTAGTAGTCAAGCAACCCGAGTTCGAGGTTCCCATAGAGAACCTAACCCTCAAGCTTGAGCTTACAGCCGTTAGCCCCACATCTATCACCTTCAATGTCGAGGCTTCGCATCCCGATATGACATGGATACCGATGGTGACCTACAAAGAGTATTGGGATGATACGCTCAGCGACGAGGAAATATTCACCTCGGACTTGGCATACTTTGAGTACTTGGCCGATAACTATGGCATCTCAATCGAGGAGTTCCTTGCCGAGATGGTTGGTACTGGTTCGGTTGAAGGTATCGAGATTACGGAGCTTACCCCCGAAACTGAGTTTATCGTTTACGCCTATGGTCTCACCGTAGATGGCAAGCGCACCACCGATATCGTAACTTTGGAGGCTACCACAGAGAAGGCCTATGAGGGAGATATCACCTTTGAGTTCGAGATTACGGAGGAAAACTATATCATGGAGTTCACCGTTACTCCTTCTCACAAGGGTGTCAACTACTTCCACGGCTTGGCTACCGAGGCTGAGATTAAGGCGTGGAAGGAGCTTGCCGGCAGCGACGAGCTTCGTGATGCTATCCAGCAGGGTGTCATTGAGCCAAGCATCCAGACATACCTCGAATATGAGTTTATCCGCACTCGTGCAGACTTCTTCGCTATGTACAACGAGATGGATATCGTAAACGATGGCTGGGAGCAGGTCAATGCAGGCACAAAGTATATTCTCTACGCAGCTAAGTGGAACGAGGATTGTATTCTTGAGGGCACCGTATCGTATGCCGAGTACGAGACGCCATTTGCCGCACTATCGGATAACCAGCTTACAATGGAGATTACCGAGATTACACAATCTCAGGTGACCGTATCTATGAAGACTACCAACGAGGATCCCTATGTGGTTATCCCCATGAAGACGGAGGATATCGCCGGCATGTCGGATAGCGAGATTTACTCGTATGTTACCACCAAGTACGACTACTTGGTTTCGGAGTATACATTCATGGGTGACCGTGTTCGTACCTTCTCGCGTATGCGCCCCGACACAGACTACACAATCTTGGCCTTCGGTAGCTTGGCAGGCGCTCAAACTACCGATATGATCAAGCGCGAGATTACCACAACAGCCTCGGGTGATCCTCAGGATTGCACCTTCGCGTTCAACATCGTTCCTAGCTCAGATAACGCATGGTTGGAAATTGACCCCTCGGACAAGGGTCACTTCTACAATTGGCTTATCTACCCTGCTGACTATACAGCCGAGGATGCCAAGGCCTACATCAAGGATGTTGTACTCGGCGTATACTATGATGGCGATATCGCAGCCTTCTCATCATGGGAGCTTACTCAGGGCTATATCACAACCACAGCGTGGGATTTGCGCCCCTCTACCGAGTATAAGATTGGTGTGGTTATCATGGACTACGATACCGCAGAGTTTATCACCGATGTAACCTTTAGCGAAACCTTCACAACTTTGGACCCCGTATATGCAGACATCGACATCTCGGTAGATTGGTTTATCTACTTCGATGGCGAGGAGCTCTTCAACTACGGTTATTCGCAGTTCGAGGATTGCGAGAATGAGGCTGTCGTACCTATGCGCGTCACCATCGACGGTAACTATGAGGAGTTCTACTTCGCAGTTTACAACCGTGACCTCACCAACGAGGAGACATACCCCGACGACACATTCTACGAGGATCTTAACTACGGCTATCCAATGTCGAGCGTTATTCTCTCGGTACCATTCGACACTGACTTGACAGTTATTGCAGTGGCATACGACGAGATGTTTGTTCCGAGCAAGCTCTTCCGCAAGAAGATGTACCTCACAGCAGATGGCGCCGCTCCTGCTAACCAGTTTGTCAACTTCGGCGGTGCTCCCTCGGCACTCACTCGTAGCTTGGTAATTGCCGACGAGGAGGCTGTTCGCGTGGAGCGTAGCCAGTCGGCAGATGCTATTCTTGCTGCAGCTCAGGCCAAAGCTGAGAAGTACACAGCAAAGAGTGATAAGAAGGAGGATGCTAAGCGCGAGTTCGACCTTCGCAAAGCTCGCCTTGAGAAGAGCAACCGCTGGCTTGCAAAATAAGCACTCCCAAAAGTTTAGTATAAAAGAGGTCTGTTTCACCCAAAAAAGGTGAAACAGACTTTTTTATTTCAACAAATATTGGGAACAAAAATATGTTAACTCACTATTTTTCCGACAGTTAACACTTTCTCTAAAAAAAAGAGCAAATGCGAAGTTTGTATCTTTCGAAAAATTAGTATCTTTGCAAGCCCGAAAAACGCTTTCGGGAGA
>JAGBYO010000170.1 GCA_017628735.1 Alistipes sp.
AGAGTTGTTGGTTATTAGTTGTTAGTTGTTAGAGTTGCGCTCGTACCGAGCGCGAGCATAAATGCTCCAAGGGGCAAAAGGGTTCTGAGGGGTAAAAGGGGCGCATTAATAAAGAGAGGTTAGAGAGGTTAGTGAAAAGCGCTACCGACATTTATCCCTAAGCTCACTACACTCCTTAAACTCACTAAATTCCCTAATAAAGCACCTACGGCTCTGCACGACCTAATTTGTTGTCATAGTAGCGCCACTATCACGACAAATTAATTTCTTGTCAAAAGGGGTTAGGCTTGGTCTATCGCAAAAGTGAGTGCCTCGGGATAGTACACTTTAGTACAGCCCGAGGCACTCAACTTTTGGGATGGGCCGAGAATGACCCCTTTTCACAAGAAATTATCGGTGGGTGTATTTGCCATCAGTGATATCCTCTATTGCAAAACACTCATAGACGATGGTGTAGCCACCATAGGCGAGATTGCTTGAGCCGTGGCTCTCCTCCTCATAGAGGAAGCCGAGGCGGTTATCTGCCTGCCAAGCCATTGTCGAGTATGCCGAGTTGAGCGTAGATACCTGCTTTACACCGTCCCAGTCGCGAGCAAGCTCATAGGGCGAAACATAGTCCTCCATCTCATCGGCAAGCTCCTTATAGTAGATGCCCACATTTGCACGGTTGGGGCCAAGGGGTAGCGACTGCAAAAGGAGGTGCACAGGCTCGTTATCGGCATTACGCACCACTGGCAACACCATAACCTCGCCATTTGTCGAGTTCGACACCGCTGTAACACCGCCATTATCCTTGCCTGAGAACTGCGCCTCGTCCCACGAGCCTGCGCCAGAGGCAACATCGCTATATGTGAAGATGTTGTAACGACGACCGCCATCTACGCGCGAGCTGATAAGCACTGTGCTGTTTGGCAACTCCTCAACCTTAGGCTCATCGGCAGTGCGATATACCGCTGGCTCGTTGATATTGCCCAGTATCTTCCAGCTACCGCCAAAGTCATCAGAGAAGAGCACATAGTTCATATGCGTAGCCGTATTATCGCGCACCAAGACAGCGCAATAGAGGCGGTAGTAACTACCCACCTTTACTGTCGAGCTCTGCATAATGCGTCCCGAAGCTACGAACATCGAGCGCACGGGGCCATACTTCGAGTTATCGAACTGCGAGTAGATACTCTCAGCAATATCCTCGGGCTCACCCCATGTTTCACCACCATCCTCTGAATAGAAGCGTGCGATATTCTGGTGGCGGTTGCGTGTGCCATTCTGGAACGACACATTACCTGCGCACGACATCACAAGTACCTTGTCGGACTCTCTATCCGCCACGATGCAGGGGTCGCCAAAGCCAACAGACATAAAGTCTTCGGCCTCGGCACCTTGACCCTCGATAAGAGGCATCACCTCGCTCCAAGTATTGCCGTTATCCTTCGAGATGCGATAGTGAAGGTCGATACGCCCCTTGTCCGTAACACCGATGTCGGTGCCACTATGACGATAGTCTGCAACGGCGATAAGCGTGCCATCATTCGTTACCGCGAGAGCGGGAATGCGATAGGGAATATCTGAGGGGTTGAGCAGCTGAAAGACCTCGAAACGCTCTGCCGGAGGCAACTGCGGTTCGGGCTTATCGCCACCACCCTCAGGCTTGGTGCAGCCACACGCAAAGGTCGAAATGGCCATAGCCACAGCGCATAAAAACAGAATATTCTTTCTCATAACTAAAGATATGTTCTATAATTACTTACGATAGGTATAATATGCACCTGCCTGACAGGTGGGCATTAGAACTATGTCATTTACATTCATATGCGCGGGCAACGACAACATCCAAGCGATGGCCTCTGCAATATCCTCGCCCTGCAACGCTTCGACACCCTTATATACGCCCTCGGCACGAGCCTTGTCGCCGTGGAAGCGCACCTCTGAGAACTCCGTCTCGACCATACCGGGGCGCACCTCGCCAACCTTGATGCCCGCCGAGAGAAGGTCGGCACGCATAGCCATCGAGATGGCGTGTACGGCGTGCTTCGAAGCGCAATACACAGCACCATTCTCATAGGGCTCGGTACCAGCGATAGAGCCGATGTTGATGATGTGGCCACCCTTGCCAGCCTCGACCATTGCACGGCTAACAATCTTTGTAACATAAAGAAGACCCTTGACATTGGTGTCAATCATAGCGTCCCAGTCGCGCGAGTCGCCCTTGTCGATATGCTCCAAACCAGCTGCCAAGCCTGCGTTGTTGATAAGGATGTCGACACGGCCGAGAGGCTCAAGGTTCTCGATGCACTCCTTCTCAGAGCGAACATCGAAGTTAAGCACACGGCACACAGCGCCCTTTGCCTCAACTTCGCTCTTCAACGCCTCCAAGCGGTCGAGACGGCGACCAGTAATAATAATCTCGGTGTCGGCACCCGCAAGGCGCAAAGCTGTTGCACGACCGATGCCCGAAGTGGCACCCGTAACAAGTATTCTTTTCATAATCCAAATTGAAGTTTTATTGTTCTTAAATTAGCTTTATCGAATTTGTTTTACAAATTTACAAAATTTATCGTATGCCACACCAAAAGCCAAAGAAAATTTATTAACTTTGTACGATTAACAACATTTCGTAACTATGAAAGATGTATTGAAATACTACAAGGATTTTCCCAAGGAGGGTATCATCTTTGTTGACATTATCCCCTACTTGCAGCACAAGGAGGTATTTAATAAGTTGGTTGAGGAGATTGGCAAGGTATCGACTGCACCCAATATCGTAGCGCCCGAGGCTCGTGGCTTCCTCTTTGCAGCACCCCTTCTCTGCACCGCATCGCACATCGAGAACATCATTCCCGTGCGTAAGAGTGGCAAGCTGCCCTTCGCCGAGGGCGACCTTAAAGAGGTCCTTATTGAGAAGGAGTATGGCTTCGACAAGCTCTACTACCGCCTCTCGGATATCGCTGCTGGCAAGGTAGAGGACGACACTATCTACCTCACAATCCTCGATGATGTCCTCGCCACAGGTGGCACAGCCGAGGGCTTGGCCCGCTCGTTGGAGAGCGAGACTATCACCATCGACGGCAAGGCTTACAAGGTGAAGGTAAAGGAGTTTGTCTTTATCGTCGAGATCGAGGATTTGGGTGGCGCAAAGCGTCTTGAGACCATCGCTCCCGTGCGCTCAATCACCAAGATTTAATCTTTTTTAGGCAACCGCAACGATGGCGGAGGTGTTAGCGACAGAGATAAAGTTTGTTAGTGGCGTGGGCGAGGTTCGTGCACGCCTCTTCGAGCGTGAGGTGGGCGTAAAGACGATTGGCGACCTACTTTGGCGCTTCCCCTACCGCTACATCGACCGCACACGCATCTGGCAGATAGGCGAGATTACCGAGGATATGGAGTCGTCGTTTGTCCAGTTGCGCTGTCGTGTTATTGGCAAGGGTTATCAGGGCGAAGGTCGCAAACAGCGCTTCACGGTCGAAGTTACCGACTCGTCGGGCTCGGCCGAGCTAATCTGGTTTAACACCGCAAAATGGATAGATAAGATGGTCGAGGTGGGGCGCGAATATATGATTTTCGGTCGTCCCTCGATGTTCCGCAACCGCCTGAGCATCGCCCACCCCGATATCGAGGCTGTCGAGCAGTACCTCTCGCGCAAGCAGGAGAGTGGCTTTCAGGGCATCTACTCGACCACCGAGCGCCTATCGTCGATGATAGGCACCAAGGCGATGTATAATATTGTGCAGCGTGCTTGGCAACTTGTAGCATCTGACCCTCAGGCATTTGCCGACCCGCTACCCGAGAGCCTTCGTCGCAAGAACGGTCTTATCTCGTTGCGCGATGCAATCTACAACATTCACTTTCCGCAATCCTCGGAACAACTGCGCCAAGCGCAATACCGCCTAAAATATGATGAATTACTCGGCGTTCAGCTAACAATTCAGGCTCGCCGTTCGGAACGCAAGGAGCAAGGCAACGGCTTTCTCTTTCCGCGTGTTGGCAACACCTTCAACACCTTCTATCGCGAGAAGTTACCCTTTGCGCTTACAGGCGCTCAACAGCGTGTAATCAAGGAGATACGCGCCGATATGATATCGGGCAAGCAGATGAACCGCCTATTACAGGGCGATGTGGGTAGTGGTAAGACAATGGTCGCCTTTATGTCGATGCTCTTGGCTGTCGACAATGGTTTCCAGGCCTGCATTATGGCGCCCACCGAAATACTTGCTCGTCAACACTTTGCATCGATGACCCGCTTTGCCGAGGGCATAGGTGTTAAGGTCGCCATCCTCACTGGTTCGTCGAAGGCCAAGGAGCGCAAAGCATCGCTCGCGGGCATCGCCTCGGGCGAGGTCGACATCCTTATTGGCACACACGCGCTAATTGAGGATAGGGTGCAGTTTGCCAACCTCGGCTATGTCGTTATCGACGAGCAACACCGCTTTGGCGTCGAGCAACGCGCCAAACTCTGGACAAAGAATCTGCAACCACCACATATCCTTGTGATGACCGCAACACCCATACCGCGCACCCTTGCGATGACGCTCTACGGCGACTTGGAGGTGTCTGTTATCGACGAGCTACCCCCTGGCCGTCAGCCCATTCGCACCTATCACTACTACGACTCTGCTCGCCTTAAGATGTTTGGTTTCCTACGCCAAGAGATTGCCAAGGGTCGACAGGTCTATGTGGTATACCCCCTTATCAAGGAGTCCGAGAAGATGGATTACAAGGACCTTTACGACGGCTTTGAGTCACTCTCGCGCGACTTCCCCTTGCCACAATACCGCATCACGGCGTGCCACGGCAAGATGCACCCCGAGGATAAGGATGCCGCGATGATGGAGTTTAAGAGGGGTGAGGCGCATATCCTCGTTGCCACATCCGTTATCGAGGTGGGTGTCGATGTACCGAATGCCACGGTGATGGTTATCGAGTCGGCAGAGCGCTTCGGTCTGTCGCAGCTCCACCAGTTGCGTGGTCGTGTAGGTCGTGGTGGCGAGCAATCCTACTGCATACTGATGTCGGGCGAGAAGCTCTCGAAGGAGAGCCGCCAGCGCTTGGAGGCTATGTGCTCAACGAACGATGGTTTCGAACTCTCGGAGCTCGACCTTAAGCTGCGTGGTGCGGGCGATATCCACGGCACACAGCAGAGTGGCGAGGCCTTCGAGCTCAACATCGCAAACCTTGCTACCGACAGCCAGATTTTGTCCCTCACGCGCGATGATGCGATAGCCATTCTCGATGCTGACCCCCGCTTGGAGCGAGACGAAAACTTCGCCCTCCGTGCCTTGCGCGAGAAGCACTACAAGCGTGAGCGCATAGATTTTTCGGATATATCGTAATAGCCAACGCCAAAAATCGTTATATTTGCAACCAAGAATAAAACAGAAATAGTATATGGCACTTATAAGATGTAAAAAATGCGGTAATCCCGCCTCAAGTCGTTCGAAGGCATGCCCTATCTGTGGCGAGCCTATCGCCTCGGAGGTTGCCGTAGAGAATACACCCTCCACAGCTGAGAGCATTCCCCAGAGCACATCAAGCGCACCCAAGACCCTCAACGATATCTTGGCCGAGGGCCGTGCCTCACAGCCCCAGACCCTCAACGAGCGCCTTGCAGCATCGCAAGGTAGCGCCGAGGAGTCTCAACCAGCTACTGAGCCTCAGCCCGAGAAGGAGAGTGTGGCAGAGCCTACGCCAGTAGTGCCCCCCGTGGTGCAGTACGACTACCCTACCGAGGATTTCAATATCGACGATGTCGAGGAGGAGTTGCGCCGTCGTGACCGCTCCGTTAAGGGTTACAAAACGGCCGTAATTATCCTTGCGCTACTGCTTATTCCGCTGACATTCTTCGTCGTACGATATGCTGGCAAGGTTAAGACTGTCGAGGAGGACTATGCCCTTGTGGAGTCGGCACGCAAGATTTTCGAGGAGCAGAATAGCCTTCTTCAGCGCGATGCCGAGAGCCTTGTTTCGGAGCTCGAAAGTCTTAAGGATAAGAACGATACGATGATGGTAAAGTATCAGGAGGCGGTAACGATGCTCGAGCAATTGCAGAAGGAGAAGACCTACAACTATGAGCAACTTGCCCGCTACAAGCGTGAGGTGGCAACACTCAAGGGCGTGATGAAGGGCTACTTGCAGCAGATTGACTCGCTCAACAACATCAACCGCAACCTCCAGGCGCAGAATGTCGAGTACAAGCGCGAGATTACCGATGCTCAGCTTCGTGCCGATGTTGCCGAGGAGAAGGCCGACGAGCTAAATACCAAGGTGCGCATCGGCGCCGTAATCCGTTCAAGCGGTATTCGTATGGCAGCACTGAACAACAATAGCCGTGAGGTGCGCCGTATCAAGCAGGCATCACGCCTCCGTGTCGACTTCGAGCTTACCGCCAACGAGCTTGCCGAGCCTGGCGAGAAGAGCATCTATATCTGCATCACCAACCCCGAGGGCTTCACACTACTATCGCCCGAGATGACCGTCTTTATGTTCGAGGGCGAGGAGATGGTGGCATCGGCTATGCGTAAGGTAGACTACGAGAATGAGTCGGTGCCCGTGAGCATCTACTACGATGGTAGCGCCTTTGTTAAGGGTACCTACAAGGTCGATATCTACATCGACGGTCGCCATAGTGGCTCGCAGGAGACCTACTTCGAGTAAGGCGTTATGGCAGAAGATTTTAAAATAGGCACAGGTAGTAAAGAGGAGCGATACAAGCTCCTCTTTGCACAAGCTGAGTCTATGCTCCACGACGAGAGCGACGAGGTGGCTGCGATGGCCAACCTCGCTGCTATGATTCACCTTTCGTTCGGTTTTTGGTGGACAGGCTTCTATCGTGTCGTGGGCAATGAGCTTGTGCTCGGTCCCTTCCAAGGCCCTGTGGCTTGCACACGCATAGGCTATGGCCGGGGCGTTTGTGGCACGGCGTGGCGCGAGGAGCAAACTATCATCGTCGAGGATGTCGAGAAGTTCCCCGGGCATATCGCTTGTAGCTCGCTTTCGCGTAGCGAGATTGTTGTACCCGTATGGCGCAATAACAGAGTATGCGCAGTCTTAGATATTGATAGTGAGCATCTTGCCACCTTCGACTATACCGACCAACTTTGGCTCGAAAAGATTGTAGCTCTTCTAAAAAAGTAGCGTTACATTTACCGCATAGTTGCGCGGATAGCCGTACAATTTCAGATTATCAAAGGGACGAATATAGCTCCGCTTGCCAAAGTCTTGACGACGAACGCGGTGTTGCTCATAGCCATTTACAACATAGTCCGTACCGAGCAGATTTCTTACCGCCACCTCCACAATCAACATATTTTCACCAAGTTTCAGATTTTTCGATAACGAAATATCTGCCGACACCGCATCCTGCAGTCGTTCCTGCTCAATCAACTGCGTACGCTCCTCAGGCGAGATATCAAGCTCCGTAAAGCGCACCATACGCCTAATTGGCGAGGCCTCGATATATCTCAAGCCCCAATACTTAACGCCCAACTTGGCACTCCAACCGCCACGACTAAACTCTATATCGCCATACGCAGTAAGCTGTGGGGTCTTACCTTGCACACCACGCATAGCGCTACGACCTCTGGCAATCAAAGCATTATCAACATCGGAGTACACCGCAACCTCTGGGTTGCGCGAATGGCGATAGCTACCTGCCGTAAGCGAGAACATCGAGCTAAAATATTTCGACCACGCCACCTCGGCATCCACTGCCACGCCAAAGTTCAGATAGCCGGAACCACGCACCACTGCATCAGCGTAGGTGCGCGTAAGATCGTCGAAGTAGCGCACAACACTCGTCAGGCGCGTTACCGAAGCGACAAATGCCGTAGCACCTAAACGCACCATCGGTGAGGCATAGCCGTAGACTACTGAGGCAAATATATGGTGACTCAACTCTGGCGACTCCACAACACGATTATTGTAGTTTGGTTGCAGAAAGAGGTCGCCTAACTTAGGACTTATACCACGCAACGAGAGGCGAGCAACGAGTGTATGCGACAGCGCCTCATAGCTCCAATCTACTCCTATACGATAGGGCGTTAGTGTTACCTTGCGCGACCTTCCGAACGACCCAGCATCTGGAAACAACTCCTTCTCATAGCGACCTCGGCGCCACTGCGCCTCACTCGCAAAGCTACCCTCAATGCCAAAGGCCATCTTATCTTTGCGCCAGCCGAGCGACACAAAGCCCTCAATACGCCTTCGTGTGAGGTTAAAGTAGTAGCCAAAGCGGTCGCCCTCCTCAATACGACGATTCGGCTCACGCAGATTGTTCTGCAACGAGTTACAATAGGTATCGTCGTCCTCCAAAAAGTAGTCAAGGTCTACGATATGCGTTGCACTAAGCAAGTCGCGCATCTGCTTAAATCTACTATCTCGCTCATAATCAAGAATTAGTCCATAGCTTAAATCAACACGACCGATACGGCTTTGAAACTCTGCCGAGAGCGTAGCATGTGCCATATTCGAGCGCCTACTCTCCACAGCATAGACAGCGTGGCCATCGCTCTGCACAATATTGGCGTGACAGAGCCTATCCCAGTCAATCTGCGTGTAGCGTTTATCGTCCCTCTGCCACGCATCGGTAATCTCGCGACGGCTCTCATCATCCGTAGCGAACGAGGGCAAGTAACGGTAGTTATCGGGGGCTGGCGAAATGGCGTTAAACCACGACAAGGCAGTACGGCCATAGCGTCTAAATCCTATATCTGCATTAAGGATAAGAGTTGTGGCGATGCTCAGACGACGAGAATAGTCAGCTAATATTTCAGGGTGGAGTGTCGTTGCCACACGGCTATTGCGAACAACGCCCGACTGCATGCCCCATGCAGGGTTGTAGCGTTTATCGCCAGCTAGGGCTATCGCCTCATCTGTCGTTGCCGAGCGCAGACCTCGTTCCGACCAGGGCATAAGCGCAATAATCGAGATATTGTCACGACGAGTGCGACGAACAACATTTAGGGCAACATCCACCGCATTGCCAGCGATGCCATCTACATATATATCGCGTCCCGTGCGCACGCGCGCATACTCCACTATCTGCCAACCCTCATCCTTAAGCCTTATGCCGTCAGATTCCGGACGGTAGATACCTCGATGCGTAAGACCACCCCATAGGCCACGCCCCGAGAGGTTTAGGCGCAGATATTGGCCCTCACGCCTGAGAGCACGCTCACTGCCAATCTCGACATAGCGTTGAAAACCATTGATGCTTTCGTAGTAACCCAAAGCTCGAAGAAGCGATGCCGTAGAGTAGTCTACCTCATGGTGCGAAAGACGATGCTCCTCATCGAAGCCGTCACCAAAACGGTTATGCTGGACACCACTAAGCTGATAGCGCGCCGAACGGGCAATATCGCCAATATCCGATGCCGGTATTTGCGGGCGCACAACACTATCGGCGATGGGTGCCCACCACCACTCCTCGTCGTCGTAAAATTTATAACGGCGATAGTCATCTTCGCTCTCTTGTGCCACGGCGGCAGTGACGGTGAAGAGCGCAACGAGAATGACTAAAAATATATAAATTCGGCGAGCGAGCATTGGCGATATTTAAGTTCTAGTGTAGCGATACCAAAGATATAAAAAATTTTTCTTTCGGATGCAACCGACCCTCGGCAGGAGTGGGAAAATAACCTATTTTTTAAATTTCTTGGTTTTATATTTGGTGGTTCAAAAAAAAGTCCATAACTTTATAATCCTGAAAGGCGTTTAACGACTTAACGCCCTCTTAAAACGGAAAACAAAAAAACCTAAAAAACTATCAAATATGAAAAATTATTCAGCAAAAGAGATTAAGAACATCGTTCTTATTGGTGCGCCTGGCACTGGTAAAACTACCCTTGCCGAGGCAATGGCTTTCGAGGGTAAGGTTATTGACCGCAGGGGTAGTATCGAGAACAACAACACACTCTCGGACAACACCGATATAGAGCACGAATATAAGCGTTCGATCTATTCGACAACCCTCTTTACAGAGTTTATGGATCGTAAGCTCAACATCATCGACTGCCCCGGTTCGGACGACTTCTGTGGTTCGCTCTTCTCGGCATTCAAGGTGGGCGATGTTGGCGTTATGGTTCTTAATGCTCAGAACGGCTGGGAGGTAGGCTCAGAGCTTCAGTCTCGTTATGCTCGTCTCTTGAACAAGCCCCTTATCGGCGTTGTTAACCAGCTCGACGGCGACAAGGCTAACTTCGAGGCTACCGTAGAGGGCATCCGTGCCAACTCATCGGTTAAGCCCGTTATCGTGCAGTATCCCATCAACCAGGGTGCAGGTTTCGACTCTTTCATCGATGTATTGATGATGAAGATGTATAAGTTCGTTGACGAGAATGGTAAGCGCGAGGAGCACCCCATTCCCGAGAGCGAGATGGAGCGTGCTACGGAGCTCAACCAGGAGCTTGCCGAGGCTGCTGCCGTTTACGACGACGCACTTATGGAGCTCTACTTCGAGAAGGGCTCACTCACCCAGGACGATATCCGTGCAGGTTTGAAGCTCGGCGTATCGAAGCGTGATGTAATGCCTATCTTCTGTGCATCGGGCAAGCGCGACATCGGCACTAAGCGTCTTATGGAGTTTATCATCAATGTAGCTCCCGGCCCATTGAAGGCGCCTGCATTCCTCTCTTCAGAGGGTGAGGAGCTCATTGCAAATGCCGAGGAGCCTACAGTAGTATTCGTATTCAAGAGCCAGATTGAGCAGCATATCGGTGAGATCACCTACTTCCGCGTTATCCGTGGTAAGCTCACCGAGGGTATGGAGCTTGTAAACTCACGCACCGGCAATAAGGAGAAGCTTTCGCAGCTCTTCGCCGTAGCTGGTAAGAACCGTGTTAAGGTTTCAGAGCTTTCGGCAGGTGATATCGGTTGCACCGTGAAGCTTAAGGGCACTCGCACCAACGACACCCTTGCAGCTCCCTCTGCACCTGTTACCGTTGAGCCTATCGTATTCCCTGAGCCTCGCTACCGCGCAGCTATCAAGGCTAAGGAGCAGAACGATGAGGAGAAGTTGGGCAAGTTGCTCAACGATGCTAAGTACGAGGATCCCACTATCCTTGTTGAGTACTCTAAGGAGCTCAAGCAGACCATCATTCAGGGTCAGGGTGAGCACCACCTCAACATCCTCAAGCAGCGTCTTTCGACCGAGAATAAGATGGAGGTTGAGTTCTTCGCTCCCAAGATTCCTTATCGTGAAACTATCACCAAGGTAGCACAGGCAGACTATCGCCACAAGAAGCAGTCTGGTGGTTCTGGTCAGTTTGGTGAGGTACATATGGTCATCGAGCCCTACTACGACGGTATGCCCGAGCCTTCGAAGTACAAGGTTAACGGTCAGGAGATTGCCGTGAGCGTTAAGGGTAAGGAGGAGTATGATATGCCTTGGGGCGGTAAGTTGCAGTACTACAACTCTATCGTTGGTGGTGCTATCGACGCTCGCTTTATGCCCGCTATCCTAAAGGGTATTATGGAGAAGATGGACGAGGGTCCGTTGACAGGTTCTTATGCTCGTGATATCCGCGTTGTCATCTACTACGGTAAGATGCACCCAGTAGATTCAAACGAGCTTTCGTTTAAGCTTGCTGGTCGTAACGCCTTCAAGGAGGCATTCCGCAACGCAGGTCCCAAGATTATGGAGCCTATCTACAATGTCGAGGTACTTACCCCCAGCGAGTATATGGGTGCCGTTATGAGCGACTTGCAGAACCGCCGTGCGATGATTATGGGTATGGAGTCAGACAAGGGCTTCGACCGTCTTAACGCGCGCGTGCCTTTGGCAGAGCTCTACCGCTACTCTACATCGTTGTCATCATTGACCTCGGGTGCTGCGACATACACAATGCAGTTTGCACAGTACGAGCAGGTTCCCGCCGATGTACAGGATAAGTTGCTTAAGGCTTACACCGACACTGACGAAGAGTAATTTTCGATTATAAGAGGCATCCTTCGACGCCTCAATCCAAAGGGCGAATGGGAAATACGATTAGTATGTCCCATCCGCCCTTTCTCTTTATCGGCGCCAAACTATGCCCCTTCTAATCAAAAATAAGGGGTGAGCATCCCAGGTGGGGAGCTTAGCAAGAAGTAGACTGTGCTACAAAAAAACCTCGACCCGTTAAGGTCGAGGTTTATTCTATTTACCGTTGTAGGTGTTCATCGTGCGGTCGGGGCCGACAGACGAGAACGAGAGAATGGCATCGCCGAAGAGTTTCAAACGCTCGGGCATCAACTTAAGCTCCTCGTCCGAGAAGTCGCCAAGGACATAGTCGACCTGGTGGCCTCGGGGGAAGTCGCCACCCACGCCAAAGCGAAGGCGGGCGTAGTTGTTACCACCCAACAGCTCGGTGATATTCTTCAGACCATTATGACCACCCTCCGAGCCATTCTTACGCATACGGAAGGTGCCGAAGGGCAACGCGATATCGTCAGATATGACGAGTAGGTTCTCACGCGGGATGCGCTCCTGCTCCATCCAGTAGCGCACTGCCTTGCCCGAGAGATTCATATAGGTCGAGGGCTTGAGCAGCAGGATGGTGCGACCACGGTGCTTGAGGGTTGCCATAGCGCCATAACGCACCGTCGTAAAAGAGATATTGGATGCCTCGGCTAAGGCATCCAACACTCTAAAACCTATGTTGTGACGGGTAGCGGCGTACTCGGCGCCAATATTACCCAAGCCGACAACAAGATACTTCATCTTCTTGCGGTATTAAACCACTCAACGACTACTGAGCAGCGCGTGAAGCACGAGTTACGCGAACAGCGCAAACTGCGGTAGTTGCAGGAGTAACGAAGGTGAGGTTCTCACGCTGGAGGTCACCAACGAAGATGGTCTGACCAACCTGCAAGGGAGTAACATCAACAACGATCTCATCGGGAATGTACTCAACGAGAGCCTTAACAGTGAGCTTACGAGCAGAGAGCTGAAGCTTACCACCGATCTTAACACCCTCAGCGTTACCAGTAAGGCGTACGGGAACATTAACTGCAACGGGCTTACCCTCCTGAACACGGTAGAAATCTACATGGAGAACCTGCTCACGAACGGGGTGATACTGAACCTCGCGCATAACAGCCTTCTCGATCTTGCCGTCGATGTTGAGCTCAACGATGTAAGAGTTGGGGGTGTAGATGAGCTGGCTGAGCTCCTTAGCGTCGATAGTGAATGCTACCTCCTCGCCACCACCGTAAACGATGCAGGGTACCTGACCCTCGCGGCGTGCTGCCTTAGCGAACTTCTTACCGAAATCCTTACGAGCAGTACCGTTAATCTGAATTGACTTCATAATAGTTTGATAATTAAATATTTAACTTCAATGCCACTCAGTTGCAATAGTCAGTTGCAACCCCATAGACATCTGCTTTGGACTGCAAAGGTAGTAAAAAATTGGGAAACGGCAACTTTTTTCTGCTTTTTTCGTCTTCGTATCTTATTGGCTCTTGGGGCGTTGCCCATTATCTGCCGTTTGATAGCGGCTGTTTGAGCAAGCTCAAAGCCGATATCAAACAACAGATAGCCACCAACGGTGGCACAAGAGCCAATTAAAATAAACTCCTAAATTTATATTTAGAAAAAAGTATATTTACATCCCACCCCAAACCCCTGCCCTTGACAAGGGAGGGGCTTGTGGCAGGTGTCCCACCTGCGAGCTAAAGCTCCGTTGATACGAGAGGTAATGACTGCTTTTTTTCGTCTTCGTATCTTATGGGCTCTTGGGGCGTTGCCCATTATCTGTTGTTTGATAGCGGCTGTTTGAGCAAGCGCAGTCGATAGGTTTGAACTCATTTTAACTCATTGTCCGCAACAACGCAACTTTCCCAAGCACCACGACCCAATTTCTTGTCAGAAGGGGTCTAATTTGGTCTCGACACGAAGAAGCCCGGATGGGACATACTATGATGTATTTCCCATTCGGGCTTCTGACTGAGAGGCCGAAGTAGACCCCTTATCACAAGAAATTACAGTTCTCGGCGGTTGAGCAATGCATGTGTTATCGTCAGCTCATCGACATACTCCAACTCGTCGCCAAAGCCGATACCGCGGGCAATGGTCGTAACCTTGACATCGGGGAAGGCCTTGAGGCGGTTGAGAAGGTAAAAGAGTGTCGTTTCACCCTCGACAGAGGTAGATATTGCGATAATAACCTCCTTGACTTCGCCCGTGAGGAGCTTATCGCACAGAAGGTCAATCTTTAAATCCGAAGGTCCGATACCCTGCATAGGCGAGATTACACCACCGAGGACATGGTATTGGCCATGGTATTGGCCTGTGTTCTCGATAGATAGCAAGTCACCCACCTGCTCGACAACGCATATCGTAGAGCGATCGCGGCGAGGGTCGCTACATATAGGGCAAAAATCTTCGTCCGATAGGTTGTTGCAGCTTACACAGTGGCGAATATCGTGGCGAAAGCGGGCAATGCTCTCGGCCATAGAGTCCACCACCTCCGCATCCATCTTTAGGATGTGCATCGCCAAGCGCATCGCCGTACGACGACCGATGCCAGGGAGGCGCTGCAGCTCGCTACATACATTATCCAGTAGGCGCGACATAGGCTACACAGTCTCTATTAGGTTGGTGCGTATCCACCCCTTCTCGCCATCGGCAAACGATATCTCTGTCCAGCCGTCGTGCTCACGCACGATGCCTACGGTGACACCCTGCGAGGGCTGGCGGATAATCTTCGAGGCACTATCGGGTGAGGCGTGCACAGGTGTGGTATCCGAGCAGACTATAACGGCCGTTTCGTGCTTCTCTGCTGCCGAGCGTGACGAGAGGGCGAGAGCCGTCGAGAGTAGGCAGATAAGTGCAGCAATTACAGCCACCGCGAAGCACACCTTGCGCAGTGACACACGGCGCGAAAGCAGGTAGCCGAGCGCAAAGGCGAGTGCCGTAGCGAGCATCACAAGTTGTATTGCTGTCCAGCCATTTGCTGTCAGCATATCGCGCAGTGAGCGCCAAAGTGAGGCGATAAAGCTCACAGGGAGTGGCTCGGTGTCATTGGTGTAGTCGCGCGCAATATCGAGGTTGTAGCGAGCATCCTCCATTGCGGGGTTGAGCCTTAGCGCACGGCGATAGTTGACAATAGCCTTGCCAAGTTCGCCACCTGCAAAGGGGCGACCCGACGATGCTATATTCTGCTGTCCGAGCTTAAACCAAGCATCGCCAAGGTTGTAGTAGAGGTCCGCAGAGCCGTAGCCAAGGTCGGCAACACGCTGAAATGCATCAACGGCATCGGCGTAGCGATTCTCGCCATAGGCCGTGATAGCCTCGTTCCACTCTGCCTCAGCCTCAACATCCTTCTCGGCAGCTACTACTGCACCAGAGGTTAGGCAGAGCGCAAAGGCGCAAAGTATATACCTATATATATTCATAACCTTACTTTTTTACTACCGCCTCGATTTTTGAGATTATCTCTACCGCATCGCCATATACATCGCCCATATCGCCATCGGTAGATGGTGCATACTGCGCCTCGTCGGCACGCGAGATAATAAGGCAGAACTGCTCGGCATCCGACGCCGAGACGCCACGACGATATAGCTCCTCGCGGATAGTCTCCTTCGTGAGATTCGAGACGGGAATATTAAACTTATCGCTGATATAGCCCCACATAGCGCGCAACATCTCCTCGTAGAAGGCGTGGCGGTTGCCCTCCTGCATCGAGCGCTGAGCAAGGCGCAGGCGCTGAACAGCCACCTTATCGGCACGCTTCATACGACGCGCCACAATGTTGCGGTTCTCGCGTATACGACGGCGCATAACGACATAGATGGCCACAAACAGTGCCACCATAGCAACAACCACAAGCCACCACATAGGCGTATAGATAAATATTGCGGCAGCACGGGGCTGCAACTTTCCCGTATGGATATAGCGGATATCGCGGTCGAGTTGCTTCATACGGCCACCAAAGTCAGCATAGCCAGCCACCGCAGGTGCTGACTCCGAAGAGGCGGTGCCGTCGTCCTTGACCGTGAGCACAAAGCGCTCCGTAGAGAGGGTCACATACTCGCCCTTAACAAGGTCGAAGTAGGTGAACTGGATGGGCTCGATAATAAACTCTCCTGCCGAGCGTGCCACGAAGGGGTAGGTATAGGTGATGCTACCCGTAGTACCTGCCGACGATACCTTGACATTGTCCTGCACTTTGGTGTCATACAACTCAAACGACTCGGGAAGGCGAAGTTTGGGCGTTGTGATAAACTTCAGGTTACCGCTTCCCGAGAGCGTTATCTCGACCTTCTCAGCACTATTTGCCATAATCTCGCGTTGGGGCATCGAGCTACGCATCGAGAAGCTACCCACAGCGCCATTAAACGATGCGGGGGCGCCCAACGGAAACTCCTTGACATGGATTGTTAGGGGTGCTGTTGTAAGCTGTCGCTTGACATTGTAGGTGCGCAAACCACCAAAGATAGGGTCGAAGCCACGGTTATCCTGCACCGTTACGGGTGCTACAACTTCCATCTTCACAGGGTCTATCTTAAGCTCACCGCTACGCTGTGGCGAGAGTAGATATTCGGCAATCTTGTAGGTCTGGTATATGCGACCGTGGTACTCCTCGCGCGATGGGGTGTTGTCGAAGGTGAGCTCCTGCGACCAGAAGTCGTTGAACGAGGGCATCTCCAGGCTCTCGATATTCGAGAGGTCAACACGGGTGTAGAGCACCAACGAAGCGCGAATGGCCTCACCTTTATAGACATCTGTCTGTGATAATTTTAGGCGTAGGAGGATATCATCCTTACCGATGCGATTCTCGGGCGACTGCTGTCGTGGCGTATCGCTCTGCAACGACTTGGGGCTCGTCTCCTCGCGCTCCTTGATAATCTCGACATCCAAGGGGCGTGTTGTATAGGTCTTGCCATCAACGGCAACAGATGCTGAGCCGATGGTATATTTACCCTCTGCCGAGGGCATCACGATATAGGTAAAACTACAACGGTAGGAGCTTGACTCCTTGCCATTTATCCACTGCACCGAACGACTTGTCGATTGGCTTGGGCCTGCCAATAGCTCAAATCCCGCCTCTGAGAAGTCGGGGCCACGAAAGCTATCATTATCGGGCTTAGCATCTACCGAGAACTCGACACGCAGAGTCTCGCCCACAGCCGAGAGGGTGGGTGCATCTACCGTAAACGACACTTGTGCCGATGCCATAACCGATAGGAGCATCGCCACAAGCGAGAGAAAAGTAAATCTTAGAGAAGATATTTTCATCTATACTTAGTTTTAGTTACCGACACTTGTCTAACGCCTCGGCGTGGCGTTTTATTGTAGTACTATAATCTTGATTTTCTGGTGCTATACACCTTCATCACAATAAAGAGTATCTCTTTCAAGCGAGCTTGATGTGCTACTCTTTATTGCGATGCAACCAAGGTTGCAGAAAATCAAGATAAATAACACATTGAGCATCTATATTTTATATATTATATTTACATCCCACCCCAAACCCCTGCCCTTGTGAAGGGAGGGGCTTGTGGCAAGGCGTTGCCTTGCACACCTAAAGGTGTTTTTGAAGGGATATCGCAGCTAATAGGGAGATTAGGGAGATTAAGGAATTTAGGGAAGAAGACCTCCCTAAACTCCCTAATTTCACTAAGTTCTCTTTTTTTTATTCTTCGCTTCTTAATTATTTGCAATCAAGCAAGATGCCGAAATAACTGCGCTACACGCACTTTAATTAAAAGCGGAGAGTGCTGTTAGTTTGGCAGTCGGTCGCAGGGG
>JAGBYO010000021.1 GCA_017628735.1 Alistipes sp.
ATTGTCAGGCGTATGTATGGCGAATTTTGCTTCTTCGAGGTCGAGGGCGTCAAGGTGCTGATGACACATATTGGTGGCTATCCGCGCAAATATGCACCCAAGGCTCTGCAACATATTCACGGCGCACGCCCCAAGATTTTTGTTGCCGGACATTCGCACATACTGAAGGTTATCTACGACCCCGTGTACGACCTTCTGCATATCAACCCAGGTGCTGCGGGCAAGTATGGCATACACAAGGTACGCACCGCCGTAAGGTTTGATATCGAGGCTGGCGAGATTAAGAATATGGAGATTGGAGAGTGGGAGAAGTGAGAGAGTTTTTAGTTATTAGTTTTTAGTTTTTAGAGTTTTTTACTTTTTAGAAATAAATTACTTATAATGAGAAAGATTGCACTTTTGGTGATTGGTTTTGTGATGGGCTGTGCAGTTTCTACGGCGCAGGAGGTTGAGTGCAAAACATTTCACTATGCCACAAACGATGGTGTGGAGCTGTACCTCGACCGCCACGCCGTAGATATGACAACCGAGAAGCCCCGCCCCTGTATGATTTTTGTCTTTGGCGGAGGCTTTGTACGCGGAGAGCGCAACCACGAATACTACCACCGCTACTTCGAGCATCTGGCAAAAGAGGGCATCGTGGTAGCAACGATAGACTACCGCTTAGGCCTCAAGGATTTAGGCTCGAAGTCGGGCGAGAAGCTCGGAATTAGAGGTATGATTGATGCGATGACCAATGCTGTGAATATCGCATCGGAGGATATCTACTCGGCAACGCTCTTCGTGCTGGATAACGCCGAGGAGTGGGGCGTAGACCCCACAAAGATTATGCTTAGCGGCTCGAGTGCAGGCGCTATCGCCTCGTTGCAAGCCGAATATATGCGTTGCAACGACCACAAATTGGCAGAGGTGTTACCCGAAGATTTCCGCTACGCTGCCGTAATATCGTGTGCTGGCGCTATCTACTCTGCCAGTGGCAGACCAAAATTCAAGAGCGCTCCCGCACCGATACTCCTCTTTCACGGCTCGTCGGATAGCAATGTGCCTTACAACCGAGCATCGGTCTTTGGCGTGGGATTCTATGGCTCGAAGTATATCGCAAAACAGTTGGATAAGTTGCAGTCGCCATATATGTTCTACTCGGCAGAGTATATCGACCACGCAATGGCGGGCATACCGCTAATCTATCAGTGCGACCTTATCGTGCAGTTTATCACGGACTATGTCGTCGAGGGTCGCAAACAACGCACCGTGGTGGATGCCTCGATGTGGGATGGCGAGAAGCGACCCACACGCTTTACCGCCAAGGACTACCTCAAGACGAACTACGCACGAAAGGCAGAATAGCAACGAGTGAGTGCCAAGCGACGATTGGCGCTCACTTGTCTTTTGGGCGGTACAGTTATCCTAAAAATCTCTGCGATTTTTTATTTCGCCATTTTTTTCGTAACTTTGTCGCTCTATATGTAATATAGCAAACGGAAATGAACATACTAAGAATAATCATATTTGGTCTGCTCGCCTTTATCGAGCGCAACCCTTTTCTCTGCTTCTTTCTGCTCATTGTGGCGATTCTGGCACCTGCATTCTTCAAGGTTGTGGGCTGGATAATTTTGGGTATTATAGCCCTCTTTCTCCTCATCCTCGGCATCGGCTGGTGGCGTATGCGCAAGATGCAGCGAGAGCTGAACAACCAGTTCCGCCAAACGGCATCGGGCGCAGGCTTCAACTCTTCAGGCTCGGCAGGTGGGTTCAACGGCTTTGGAGGCTTCTCGACAGGTGGTATGACACTCGAAGAGCTTGTACGCCAGATGCAGGCACAGGCAGATGCTGCAAAGCGCAACTCCGAGAACAACAAAAATAGCCAAGCAACGACGACAACTACCTCAGGCTCAACGCAGAAGAGGGTAAACGACAAGGTTGGCGACTATGTCGATTTCGAGGAGGTTGAGTAAGAAGATGTTTTAATTTTATTAAATAAGTTAAATCATTGAGGCTGACAGATGTTTCGGATTCTCGAAATAAAATTAAAACAGCTTCTAAAATCAAACGAAAGTAACCCAGATGATAAAACTTTTTGAACATATCGGCAAGTACTTTATGTTGCTTGCAAAGGTATTCTCGCGACCTGAGAAGGGGCGCATCTATCGTAGCAGAATTATGTTCGAGATGGAGGCTCTTGGCTTCAATTCTATCTCGCTCACGGCGATTATCTCAACATTTATCGGCGCTGTTGTGGCATTGCAGATGGCAATCACACTTGAGTCGCCCTTTATCCCCAAGTTTATGATTGGCTACGCCACACGCGAGGTGATGATTCTTGAGTTTTCGTCTACGGTAGTGGCGCTTATCCTTGCGGGTAAGGTGGGCTCAAATATCGCCTCGGAGATTGGCACGATGCGTATCACCGAGCAGATTGATGCCCTCGAAATTATGGGCGTAAACTCTGCTTCGTACCTTATCCTACCCAAGATTGTGGCAACGGTGGTATTCTTCCCCATCCTCACACTCTTCAGTATATTTGTGGGTATCATCGGTGGCTATGTCATCGCTCGCTGGGGTGGTCTTATGCTTCCGGGCGACTATATCGAGGGCTTGTTCTACTACTTCGAGCCATTCTCTATCACCTATGCTTTGGTTAAGGGCGCAGTATTCGCCTTTATCATAACCTCTATCTCGGCTTACTGTGGCTACTATGCCAAGGGTAACTCATTGGAGGTAGGTCGTGCCTCGACCCGTGCCGTGGTGGCAAGCTCCGTAACGATTATGATTTTTGACCTTATCCTAACACAAATTATGCGCGTATGATACGAGCCGACCATATATCAAAGACCTTCGAAGGTCGCACCGTGCTGAAGGATATCAGCGTAGAGTTTGACACAGGCAAGACAAACCTTATCATCGGTCGAAGCGGTTCGGGTAAGACCGTGTTGCTCAAGTCGTTGGTTGGCCTGCACGATGTAGACCATGGCAAAATCTTCTACGACGATGTATGCTACACCGACCTTAACTTCCGCGAGCGCAAGGCAATACGCAAGGATATAGGCATGATTTTTCAGGGTGGCGCACTGCTCGACTCATCGACCGTGAGGGAGAATGTCCGCCTACCTCTTGACCTCTTCACCGAGATGTCGGAGGTCGAGAAGCGCGACCGTGTCGATTTCTGCTTGGAGCGTGTACGCTTGGAGGGTGCCGACCACCTCTATCCCTCGGAGCTTAGTGGCGGTATGGTCAAGCGAGTGGCCATAGCGCGAGCTATCGTGCTCAACCCCCGCTACCTCTTCTGCGACGAGCCCAACTCAGGCCTCGACCCGCAGACCTCGGTGGTCATCGACAACCTTATCCACGACATCACCAAGGAGTTTAATATAACGACTATCATCAACACCCACGATATGAACTCCGTGATGGAGATTGGCGAAAAAATTGTATATATCCACGAAGGCAACAAGTGGTGGGAGGGCACAAAGGACGACATCTTGCTCTCGGAAAACCGCGAGCTCAACGACTTTGTTTTCGCCTCAGCAATGGCAAAACGAGCAAAGAGTGTAGCGAAATAGCGCAAAATGTGCAAATAAATCGCAATTCGTTTGCTTTATCGACCAAAATTGCATAACTTTGTAAGGTTAAAACAATGGTTTCACACCATCACATTTAGGACAAATTAATTCATTAACTAAAATAATAATACTATGTCACAGATTAAGATTGGTATTAACGGTTTCGGTCGTATTGGCCGTATGGTTTTCCGTGCTGCTTGCAATCAGGCAGATAAGTATCAGGTTGTAGGTATCAACGACCTTTGCCCCGTAGACTACTTGGCTTATATGCTTAAGTACGACACTATGCACGGCAAGTTCGAGGGTACTGTAGACTACTGCTTGGAGAAGAATACTCTTATCGTAAACGGCAACGCTATCCGCGTAACTGCTGAGAAGGATCCCGCAAACTTGAAGTGGAACGAGGTAGAGGCAGAGTATGTAGTTGAGTCTACTGGTTTGTTCCTCACCGCAGAGAAGGCACAGGCTCACATCGCTGCTGGTGCTAAGTATGTAGTTATGTCAGCTCCTTCGAAGGACGACACTCCTATGTTCGTATGCGGCGTAAACACCTCGGAGTATGCTGGTCAGCAGATCGTATCTAACGCATCTTGCACCACCAACTGCTTGGCTCCTATCGCTAAGGTGTTGAACGACAACTTCGGTCTTGTTAACGGTCTTATGACTACCGTTCACTCAGTAACCGCTACTCAGAAGACTGTTGACGGTCCCTCTTTGAAGGACTGGCGTGGTGGCCGTGCTGCTTGCGGCAACATCATTCCCTCTTCAACAGGTGCTGCTAAGGCTGTAGGTAAGGTTATCCCCGCTCTTAAGGGCAAGCTTACCGGTATGTCAATGCGTGTTCCTACCCTCGATGTTTCGGTTGTTGACCTTACCGTAAACCTTGAGAAGCCCACTACTTACGAGGAGGTATGTGCTGCTATGAAGAAGGCTTCGGAGAACGAGTTCAAGGGTATCCTTGGCTACACCGACGAGGCTGTTGTATCTTCAGACTTCTTGGGCGACGCTCGCACCTCAATCTTCGACGCTACCGCTGGTATCGCTATCAACGAGACCTTTATGAAGGTTGTATCTTGGTACGACAACGAGTGGGGTTACTCAAACAAGGTGCTTGATCTTATCTCTGTTATGAAGGCTTACAACAAGTAATTTCTTGAATTTCTTGTGATAAGGGGTCATCTGCGACCCATCTAAAAAGTAAGACCCCGAGGGCTGTACTACGGTACTATCCCTCGGGGATCTTCTTTTCAGATAGGCCACATCTAACCCCTTCTGACAAGAAATTAATTTGTCGTGATAGCGGCGCTACTATGACGCTTCAGTCGTGAGGGCGAATGGGAAATACTTCAAGTATATCCCATCCTCCCTCTCTCGTGTCAGCGCCATATTAGCACCACTCTGACGACAAATTGGTCGTGCAGAGTCGTAGGTGCTTTATTAGGGAGTTTAGTGAATTTAGGGAGTGTAAGGAGCTTAAGGAATAAATGATGATAGCGCTCTCCTTAAATTCTCTAAATTCCCTAATTTTCCTAAATTCTCTATTGACTGCGCCTCTCTCTTTCTAAAAAATTTGCAGAATTAAAAAAAATTATTTAATTTTGTAATGCTATGAGAGAGTTAATGCATAACAACTACCTGTTTGCGGCATCGGCAATGATGGCGCTTGAGCGCGTTATGTCTATGCGAATGTGCCGTTAGGCACTACTTATCCTTTGGTGGATACGCTCCACCGCACCTTTACCTTACCTATATTTATATATACGCACACGAAATAGTGGGCGCACAAGCTAATTTTTTTGTTGAACGAAACAAGCAAGCTATATGAGCAAAAAGTTACACTTCGAGACCCTACAGATACACGGTGGTTATCATATCGACGCTTCGCAGTCGCGAGGCATCGCCATCCACCCCACCGCAGCATACCACTTCCCCACTTGCGAATATGCCGCCAACCTATTCACCTTGAGCGAGCCGGGCTACATCTACACCCGTCTGCACAACCCCACAACGGCAGCCTACGAGGAGCGCATAGCAGCACTCTATGGTGGTGTTGGAGCGTTGGCCACAGCATCAGGAATGTCGGCTATATTGCTCACCGTAACGGCATTAGCCAAGGCAGGCGACAACATCGTGGCCTCGCCCTACCTCTATGGTGGCACGCACAACCAGTTTGTTATCTCGTTGCGCAATGTGGGCATCGACTGCCGTTTGGCAGCAAGCGACTCGGCAGAGGATATCGCAAAGTTGGTAGATGAGCGCACACGCGCAATCTTCGTGGAGTCGATGGGTAACCCCACCTGCCGTGTTGCCGACATTGAGGCATTGGCAAAGGTGGCTCACTCGAACAATATTCCCCTTATTGTTGATAACACCTTTGGTGCGGGCGGTTATCTCTGTAACCCCTTTGAGTGGGGCGCCGACATCATCACCGACTCGGCAACAAAGTGGATTAACGGCCACGGCACTGCTATGGGCGGTATCATCGTCGATAGCGGCAAGTTCGACTGGCGTGCTGCGGGCAAATTCCCCGAGATTGATGGTCCATCGGAGGGTTACCACGGTCTTAATCTATACGATGCCTTTGGCAATCAGGCATTTATCGTAAAGTGCCGTGTCGATGGTATGCGCGACTTCGGTTGCTGCCCCTCGGCATTCGATGCATATCTGATGTTGCTCGGCTTGGAGACCCTATCGTTGCGTGTTAAGCACGAGGTGGAGTCGGCATACAAGTTGGCAGAGTTCTGCCGCAACCACCCCAAGGTGGAGCGTGTAAGCTTCGTGGGCTTCGAGGATCATCCGAGCCACGAGTTGGCGAAGAAGTACTTCCGCCACGGTGCATCGGCAGTCCTCACCATCGAGCTTAAGGGCGACTTGGAGTCTACCGTGAAGTTTGTCGAGAGCCTTAAACTTTCGGGCAATATGACGATGATTGGCGACTCTATATCGGTTGTTACACACCCCGCATCGACAACACACAAGCAACTCTCCGACGAGGCAAAGCGTGCTGCAGGCATCACACCTACCCTACTGCGCATATCGCTCGGCTTGGAGAATGTCGAGGATATCATCGCCGACTATGAGGAGGCACTCAGCAATATCTAACGATGAGCAAACTTTATCGACATAACACACCCCTAAGGTTGGAATCAGGCGAGGTGTTACCCTCTTTGGAGATTGCCTACGACACCTTTGGTGAGCTTAACGAGGCCAAGGACAATGTTATCTGGGTGTGCCACGCCCTCACGGCAAACTCCGATGTTGCTGACTGGTGGCCACACACAGTGGAGCAAGGCAAGTTCCTTGACCCTGAGCGCTACTTCATCGTGTGCGCAAACTTCCTTGGCTCGCACTATGGCACAACATCACCGCTCTCGGTAAACCCCACAACGGGCAAGAAGTGGTACTACGACTTCCCTCGCATCACCGTTCGCGATATGGTCGGTTGTCATCAGTTGCTCGCCAAACATCTTGGAATAGAGCGAGTTAAGTTGCTTATCGGTAGTTCGATTGGCGGTTTCCAGTGTATGGAGTGGGCGATTATGGAGCCTGAGTTTATGGAGAATCTCGCCCTTATCGCCACCACCACCTACTCCGAGCCGTGGGCTGCTGCATTCAACGAGTCGCAGCGTATGGCAATTCGTCTCGACCCCTCGTGGGGAGAGGAGCGTGATGATGCGGGACTCGATGGTATGGCCGTAGCACGCTCAATAGCCCTTATCAGCTATCGTGGCGGTGCGGCGTACAACGCCACACAGCAGGAATTGAGCAACCCCCTTGAGGCATCGTTCGACCGCCGAGCACATAGCTATCAGCAGTATCAGGGCGAGAAGCTACGCCGTAGATTTAATGCCCTGTCGTACTACCGCCTATCCGAGGCTGTAGACTCGCACAACATAGCCCGCGGTCGTGGCACGATAGCTGAGGCACTTAGCAGGATTAAGGCACGCACGCTGGTTGTGGCAATCTCATCGGATATACTCTTCCCTGTCGAGGCACACACGCCACTTAGGGAGCATATCGCCGATGTGGAGTACCACCTTATAGAGTCGGAGTTTGGCCACGATGGCTTCCTGGTAGAGCACGAAAAACTAAATACTATTATACAGAAATTTATAAATAAGTAAGATATGAAAAAACTAAACATTGGACTCTTTGGCTTTGGTAATGTAGGCCACGGTCTATACGATGTTTTGAAGCGCATCAACTCAACAAATGTATCTATCAAGCGTATCTGCGTGCGCCATACCGACAAGGAGCGTGGCGTGAAGGCAGAGTTTACAACCGACCCTGAGGAGATCTTCGCTGACGAGGATATCAACCTTATTGTCGAGGTTATCGACGATGCCGATGCAGCATACGATATCGTTAAGCGTGCGTTGAAGAACCGTATCCCCGTAGTGTCGGGCAACAAGAAGATGCTTGGCCACCACCTCCCTGAGCTTATCGACCTTCAGGAGCAGTACAATACCGCCCTTCTGTACGATGCCTCAGCTTGTGGCTCTATCCCCGTTATCCGCAACCTTGAGGAGTATTACGACAACGACCTCCTCTGCTCGGTAAAGGGTATCCTTAACGGCTCGTCAAACTTTATCCTATCGAAGATTTTCAACGAGAATATGGGATATAAGGAGGCGTTGAAGTTGGCGCAGGACCTCGGCTTTGCCGAGAGCAACCCCACACTCGATATCGATGGCTGGGACTCGCTCTTTAAGCTTATCATCGTTACGGTACACGCCTTTGGCGTATATGTAGCGCCCGATGAGATCTTCACCTACGGTATCTCTACGATGAACGATGCCGATATTCGCTTTGCAAAGGAGAAGGATCGCCGTATCAAGCTTGTGGCACATGTCGAGAAGTTCGACGATAGACTTATCATGTGCGTAATTCCTCAGCTTATCTCGCGCAATAAGTATATTTACAGCGTCGAGGATGAGTTTAATGGCGTGGTTATCAAGGGCTTGTTCTACGATAAGCAGTTTATGTTCGGTCGTGGTGCCGGTGGTCACCCCACAGGCTCGGCAGTGTTGAGCGATATCACAGCTTGTTCTTACAACTACCGCTATGAGTATAAGAAGCTTAACGACTCGGTATTGCCCAAGTATACCACCGACCATATCTTCCGTGTATACTTCCGCTATAAGACGGCAGAGCAGCGCAACCTCTTGAACTTCCTCAAGATTCGCGAGCAGTACTCTTCGGAGGAGTATAACTATATCGTAGGCGATGTCTCGGTAGCCAACCTCAAGGCACACCAGGAGGAGCTTCGCACTGCCGACTGCTTCGTTGCAGCATATCCGTTTGACTAATGGTGCTAATGCAAAAAAAAGAGCCTTCCGGGGCTCTTTTTTGTTAGTTGTTAGTTGTTAGTTTTTAGTTGTTAGAGAGCAGGCGTTTCGCCTGCGGGTTAAAGCCCAAGGGACAAAAGGGGTCTAAGGGGTAAAAGGAGCGCAATCGATAGAGAATTTAGGGAATTTAGAGAAGTTAGGGAGGCGCTACCGACATTTATCCCTAAGCTCTCTACATTCCCTAAACTCATTAAATTCCCTAATAAAGCACCTCCCCACCCAGCACTACTTAATTTCTTGTCAGAAGGGGTCTAATTTGGTCTATCGCGAAAGAATCCCCCAAGGGATAGTACTAAAAGGTACAGCCCTTGGGGGATTGCTTTTGGGATAGGCCGAAGGAGGCCCCTTATCACAAGAAATTACTCCCAGCAAAGTATCTTTTTGAAGTCATACTCCTCAGGATTGGGGAGATATGCCTTCGCTGCCTCATAGTCGGCAGGAGTGATGTAGTGCATCAAGTTGTCGATAACCTGGTGAATCTTGTCGGCGTTGATGTCTACGAGGCGAGGAGGAATCTTGCCTGTCTCGGGATCCTGCAAATCCTTGAGGTAGAGAGGCGACACATAACCCTCCTGGCTGATGTAAACCATACAGCCGGTCTTACCCTCTGAGAAGAGCTTGTAGACACCCATACCGAGCTGTGAGCAGTATACAAGGTCGAAGGCACAAGGTGTCTGGCAGCGTACCTCGTAGCCAATCTCCACGGGGCGCGACTTAACCTTGAGACCGAGAGCCTTGCAACGCTTCTCGAGCAAGGTGTTGAACATCTCAGCCTTAGATACCTTACCGAGCTCGGGGTGGCCGTGGTCGTCGTAAGAGAAGTTGATGCCCGACTTGAGAATCTCCTCCTGGTCAAGAGCGTGGAATACACCCTCCGATACCATGGCTACACCATAGTCCATATTGATAATCTTACGCTTAACGATAGCCGAGATGATAAGATTGATAATCTTGTCGATAGTAATCTTTGTCTTGTTGAACATCTCGGGAATGATAATCATAGGATAGTGGCAAGCCGATGCGATACCGAATGCAAGGTGGCCTGCCGAGCGACCCATCGCAGCAACAACAAACCAGTTAGCCGAGGTGCGTGCATCGTTATATACGGCACGACCGATTACCGAGCCGGCGTTCTTTGCCGACTGATAGCCGAATGTGGGCATACCTGCGGGCAAGGGAAGGTCGTTGTCGATAGTCTTGGGAACATGGATGTTGGCGATAGGATACTGCTTGCGCTCCAAGAACTTAGCGATGCGGTTAGCAGTAGATGCGGTGTCGTCACCACCCACGGTTACGAGCAACTTGATGTTGTTCTCCTTGAAGAAGTCAAGATTAAAGTTCTTCTCGAAATCCTCCTCCGAGGGCTTGAAACGGCTCATAGTAAGGTACGAGCCACCCTGGTTGAAGATGTAGTCTACTCGGAACATATCGAGATCCTCGTAGCGGGGGTTAGGGTTGAAAAGGCCCGAATAGCCATAGTGCAGACCGATAACGCGGTAGCCCTTAGCAAGGAAAGTCTTGGCAACAGAGCCAACAACAGTGTTCATACCAGGGGCAGGACCGCCACCTGTGAGAATTGCAATAGCCTCTTTCATAATGGTATATTTTAATAAGTTAATGTCACCTTGTTTAATACCACAAAGATAATAAATATTTTTAGAAACAACAATTTTTCTCCAAACCTATTTATAATATAATTAAAAGTTGTATCTTTGAGAGTAGAAACAACCATTATTTAGGATATGAGAAGATTATTTACTCTCTTCGTTACGCTACTCGCGCTCACTGTTGCTGAGGCTCAAGAGCCCTTCAATGGTCGCATTACACGCATAGATGGCAAAGGTATCAAAGCCCGTATCAAGGTTAAGGATAGCGATAAGTTCACCTTCTCAGACGGCAAAGGTCGTTTTGGTTTTACGGACATCAAGGCAAACGATGTGTTGATGATAATCTCACGCCGTGACACGATGCATATCCCCGTCGAGGGTCGTAAGAGCATCGACATTGTTTGGCTCACGGAGGGCGACAGCTTCAACTATCGGGCTACGGAGTCGGAGGAGCTGATGCACTACGGTTTCGGCTATGTCAAGCGCCGTGAGTCTACCGACTACTCGTCGGGCATCTCGGGCGAGAGGCTGCGTGCTACGGGTGCTAAAGGATTAGTGGAGGCTATACAGATGTGTTACCCAGGACTAAGATATATCAATGGCGAGCTCTGCCTTATGACACAGAACTCTATAGGTAGTTCGTCGAAGCCACTAATCCTATGCGATGGTATGGAGACCAATCCAGAGCTTATCAGCATCTACGATGTTAAGTCCGTAGAGATTATCAAGGGCTCGAATATGTATGGTTTCCGTGGCGTAAATGGCGTGATACTTATCACGACAATGGATGCCAAGGAAGCACTCAAGATAAAGAGATAGTCCTCTTTTAGGGGTATAACAAAAGGAGCAAGCCGTGGGCTTGCTCCTTTTGTCTGTTTATGGGGATAACTCCTATCTCAAGAGATTATTTCGTTCTGTTGATATACGAGTTGTAACGCCACTTAGCATTCTCCTCTGCTGCCTCGAAGAGCTGCTCTGCCTCCTCGGGGAATGCCTTCTGGAGTGAAGTGTAGCGTACCTCCTTCATAAGGAAGGCACGGAACTTCGACCAGTCGGGCTCCTTCGAATCCATAACGAAGGGGTTCTTGCCCTCAGCCTCGAGCTGTGGGTTGTAGTGCCAGAGGTGCCAGTAACCACACTCAACAGCCTGCTTACCGATGGTCTGGGTGCGAGTCATACCGCCCTTGATACCGTGGTTGATACAGGGTGCATATGCGATGATGAGCGAAGGACCAGGATATGCCTCAGCCTCCTTCAAGACATTGAAGAGCTGCTGCTGTGATGCACCGATAGATACCTGTGCAACATATACATAGCCATAGGTCATTGCGATAGCGCCGATATCCTTCTTGCGGATGCGCTTACCTGCCGAAGCGAACTTAGCAACAGCGCCCACGGGGGTAGACTTCGACGACTGACCGCCGGTGTTAGAGTAAACCTCGGTATCGACGATAAGGATATTTACATCCTCGCCCGATGCCAAAACATGGTCTACACCACCGAAGCCGATATCGTAGCCCCAGCCATCACCACCGAAGATCCACTGCGAACGCTTAACAAGCCAATCCTTGTACTCAAGGATAGTGCGGCAGTAGTCGCAATCGCAAGCCTCAACCAAAGGCAAGAGGCGTGCGGTAACCTCGCGTGAAGCGGCAGCAAGGTGACGAGCGTCGATCCACTCCTGCATTACGCCCTTGAGCTCCTCAGAGCAGCAGTTGCACTCCGCAATTGCCTTGCGCATAACATCCTCCAAGCCCTGACGAATCTTCTCGACACCGACACGCATACCGAGACCGAACTCGGCGTTGTCCTCGAAGAGTGAGTTAGCCCAAGCGGGACCCTGACCCTTAGCGTTGGTGCAGTAGGGGGTAGAGGGTGCTGAACCAGAGTAGATAGAGGTACAGCCCGTAGCGTTAGCAACCATCATACGGTCGCCGAAGAGCTGTGTGATAGCCTTGATATAGGGTGTCTCACCGCAACCTGCACAAGCACCCGAGAACTCGAACATGGGCTGTGAGAACTGAAGGTTCTTAACAGACTTGGTCTTATCTACATGCTCGGTATAGCCGATATTCTTGGTGATGTAATCCCAGTTCTTAGCCTCCTTTGCCTGCTCTGCCAAAGGACGCATAACGAGAGCCTTCTCCTTAGCGGGACATACATCGACACAGTTGTTACAGCCAGTACAATCCATAGGCGATACCTGAATGCGGAACTTCAAAGCCTTGGTCTCGCCTAAGCCCTGCTTCCACTCTGCACCCGATGCTGCAGCCTGCTCCTCGGTAGCGAGGAAGGGACGGATAGCAGCGTGGGGACATACATAGGCACACTGGTTACACTGGATACAGTTCTCAATCTTCCACTCGGGAACTGCGGTAGCGATACCACGCTTCTCGTAAGCGGCAGTACCATTATCCCAAGTACCATCCTCACGGCCGTTGAATGCCGATACGGGGAGCATATCGCCCTTCAAGGCATCGATAGGCTTGCAGATATCGCGAACGAAAGCGGGCACATCGGTTGCTACCTCCTTATTCTCGGCAACATCCTCCAACTCTGCCCACTCGGCGGGAACCTCAACCTTCTGAACAGCCTCGCAACCAGCATCTACCGCTGCGTAGTTCATATTTACGATATCCTCGCCCTTCTTGCCGTAAGACTTGTAGATAGCCTTCTTCATCTCCTCGACAGCCTTCTCGATAGGAATGATGTCGGCAATCTTGAAGAATGCAGCCTGTATAATGGTGTTAGTGCGTGAACCAAGACCGAGGTCGGCAGCAATCTTTGTTGCGTTGATGATGTAGAAGTTGATATCCTCCTTTGCAAGGTATACCTTCATATGTGTAGGCAAAGTAGCCAAGGTGGTCTCAACATCGTTAACAGAGTTGAGAAGGAACGAGCCACCACGCTTCAAGCCCTTCAACACATCGTACTTCTCGACATACGAGGGCACATGGCAAGCCACGAAGTCGGGAGTAGTAACCAAGTAGGGCGAAGTGATGGGGTTGTCACTGAAACGAAGGTGCGACGAGGTGTAACCACCCGACTTCTTCGAATCGTATGAGAAGTATGCCTGGCAATACTTGTTGGTAGAGCCACCGATAATCTTAATAGAGTTCTTGTTAGCACCTACGGTACCATCCGAACCAAGACCGAAGAACAATGCCTCGAAGGTACCCTCCTTAGCCATCGAAATCTCCTCGCCTACGGGCAACGACAACATCGTAACATCGTCGTTGATACCTACGGTGAAGTGGTTCTTGGGAGCTGCCGACGCGAGGTTCTCGAATACTGCCAACATCTGTGCGGGAGTGGTATCCTTAGACGAAAGACCGTAGCGACCGCCGATAATCATAGGACGGTTCTCGCACTCGTAGAATGCATCGCGGATGTCGAGCAACAAAGGCTCACCATTTGAGCCGGGCTCCTTAGTGCGGTCGAGAACGCAGATGCGCTTAACAGACTTGGGCAACACATTGAAGAGGTACTTTGCCGAGAAGGGGCGATAGAGGTGAACGGTGATAACACCCACCTTGCGACCCTGTGTGCGGAGGTAGTCTACGCACTCCTTGATAGTCTCGGTAACAGAGCCCATAGCGATGATGATATCCTCGGCATCCTCCGAACCATAGTAGGTGAAGGGCTTGTACTCACGACCTGTGATGGTCGAAATCTTAGCCATAGCCTCAGCAACCATATCGGGCACTGCATCGTAGAACTTGTTAGATGCCTCGCGAGTCTGGAAGTAGATATCGGGGTTCTGCGCTGTACCGCGTGTTACGGGTGCGTTGGGGTTAAGCGAACGCTTGCGGAACTCCTTCAACGCCTCGCGATCGAACATTGCCGAGAGCGATGCCTCGTCGATAAGCTCAATCTTCTGAATCTCGTGTGATGTGCGGAAGCCATCGAAGAAGTGCACGAAGGGGATGCGTGCCTTGAGCGACACGATGTGTGCAATACCTGCGAGATCCATTACCTCCTGAACAGACGATGTAGCGAGCATCGCGAAACCTGTCTGGCGAACAGCCATCACATCCTGGTGGTCACCAAAGATTGAGAGCGACTGCGCAGCCAAGGCACGCGCCGAAACATGGAATACACCGGGGAGCAACTCACCGGCAATCTTGTACATATTGGGCACCATAAGCAACAAACCCTGCGATGCGGTGAATGTCGAGGTGAGTGCGCCACTCTGCAATGAGCCGTGAACAGCACCTGCTGCACCAGCCTCTGACTGCATCTCTACAACCTTTACGGTGTCGCCAAAAATGTTCTTTTTGCCCTGTGCCGACCACTCGTCAACAAGTTCTGCCATAGTTGACGAGGGGGTAATGGGATAGATGGCTGCTACCTCCGAGAACATATATGCGATATGCGCTGCGGCGTAGTTACCATCACAAGTGATAAATCTCTTCTCTGCCATATTACATCAAAAAATTATAGTTTCTCATCTATTGGGTGGGCAATCAGAGTGCCAAACTACCCCTAAAGGGGTGGACTCCAAAGCACCTTGATTTCTGATAGCTCAAATCTCGCATCGAAGCGAACTCTGTCAAACAAAAATCGGGGGCAAAGATATGAATTTTGAGTGACATTTCATAGAAAAATCGATGTTAACTTTTTAACACTGCGAATTATAGGGATATCATGCTCTGGAATGTATATATAAATTGGACAGTTTTTCGCATCGGGGGAAAGACGCAGAGAGCAAAGAGCAGAGAGATTTTTAAGGACCAAAGAGACCGAAAGACCAAAGAGACCGAAGTGACGATGCGGACAAAATGTATCGGTGATACCCAACCTCTCTCTGGGTCCCTCTGGTCAAAAATGATACTTCCTTCCATCCAGCACACTTTGTCGTCAAAAGTAGTGAGATGTGGGTTATCGCAAAAATGCCGTCGATGGGCTGTACTTGGCGTACTGCTCATTGACGGTATTTTGGGGATAGACCGCCGATTGCGGCTTTTCACGGCAAAGAACCAAATAACTCAATAATAGAGCGAGGAATTTAGCTCTAAGCGCACAGATATAGAGAATTATTAGGGAGAGAACGAACAACAGAACAAAGAGCGAAGATATTTTTATGACGATAAGAAAAAAAATCTAAAGTCTTAATTCTATCGTCTTAAAGGCCTAAGGTCTTATCGTCTCAAAAAATCTACTCTCTACCAAAGCCCCACGACCAATTTTAGCGTCAGAAGGGGTTAGGCTTGGCTCATCGCAAAAGAAGACCCCTCGGGATAGTACAAATTAGTACAGCCCGAGGGGTCTTACTTTTGGGATGGGTCGAGAATGACCCCTTATCACGCTAAAATTACGCGCCGAAGTTATCGAAGAGAATATTCTCTGCAGGAACTCCGAGGTTATCGAGGAGGTTTACTACCGACTGTGCCATCATCGGAGGACCGCACATAAGGTAGATGATGCCCTCTGGCTCATCGTGCTGCTTGAGGTATGTCTCGTAGAGAACATTGTGAACAAAGCCTGCTACATAGGGTACGCCAGCCTTGTCTGCCTCGGGATCGGGACGGTCAAGTGCCAAGTGGAACTTGAAGTTGGGGAACTCCTTCTCGATCTGGTAGTAGTCATCGAGGTAGAACGCCTCCTTGAGTGAACGAGCGCCATAGAAGAAGTTAACCTTGCGGCCCGTCTTAAGGGTCTTGAAGAGGTGCATAATGTGTGAACGCATAGGCGCCATACCTGCACCACCACCGATGAATACAAGCTCCTGATCATCTGAAAGATTATCGTGAAGGAAGAACTCACCGAAGGGACCCGACATAATAATCTTGTCACCGGGCTTAAGCGAGTAGATGTACGAAGAACATACACCGGGGTTAACATCCATAAAGCCACCCTTCTGACGATCGAAAGGAGGAGTTGCGATACGCACATTGAGCTTGATGATATCGCCCTCAGCGGGGTAGGTAGCGCAAGAGTATGCACGCACCTGAGGCTCAGGGTTAACCATCTTAAGGTTGAAGACACCCATCTTCTCCCAATCCTCGCGATACTCGGGATCTACATCGATATCCTTGTAGTCGACGGTGATAGCGGGAACATCAATCTGGATATAACCACCAGAACGGAAGTTGAGGTGCTCGCCCTCAGGAAGCTTAACAACGAACTCCTTGATAAAGGTAGCAACATTGTTGTTCGACACAACCTCGCACTCCCACTTCTTGATAGAGAGTACCGATGCGGGAACCTTAATCTGCATATCCTCCTTAACCTTAACCTGGCAGCCGAGGCGCCAGCCCTCGTTGATCTGACGGCGGTTGAAGAAGCCACGCTCGGTAGGCAAAATCTCGCCACCGCCCGAAACAACCTGGCACTTGCACTGACCGCAAGCACCCTTACCACCACAAGCCGAGGGAAGGAAGATACCCTGCTCAGAAAGTGTATTGAGGAGGGTTGAGCCTGACTCTACCTCCAACACCTTGCCACCCTCGTTGATGTCAATCTTAACTGAACCCGACGAGGTAAGTTTTGCCTTCGCAAAGAGCAGCAATGCCACCAACACGAGTGTAACCACCAAGAAGGCAGCTACCGCCCATAAAATAATGCTGAAATTCATATTCTTTACTCTTTTTAAAGGTTACAACTGAATACCAGAGAAGATCATAAATGCAATACCCATAAGACCTGTGATGATGAAGGCGATACCGGGGCCTTTCAAGGCAGCAGGAACATGTGAGTACTCAATCTTCTCGCGGATAGCCGCCATCATAACGATAGCCAACCACCAACCAATACCCGAGCCAAGGCCGTAGACGATAGAGTCACCAACATTGTTAATCTCGGTGCCCACCATCTGCTGCATAAAGAGCGAGCCACCCATGATGGCGCAGTTTACTGCGATAAGTGGGAGGAAGATACCCAACTGGTTGTAGAGCGAAGGTGAGAACTTCTCGACAATCATCTCCACCAACTGCACGAAGGCAGCGATAACGGCGATAAACAAGATGAACGACAAGAAGCTGAGGTCTACACCCTCGGCCAACGCATTGGGAGCCAATACATACTGGTTCAAGAGGTAGTTGAGGGGCACGGTCATAACCATAACGAAGGTTACGGCTGCACCAAGACCCAAAGCTGTCTTTACGCTCTTCGACACGGCAATGTAAGAACACATACCGAAGAAGAAGGCGAACACCATATTCTCGATAAGCATCGAGTTAATAAACAAATTTAACATACGCTACCTCCTATTTTTCCTGTAAGTCCTTATTTATAGAGCGGTGAATCCAGATGATAACACCTACAATGATAAGCGCCATAGGCGGGAAGAGCATCAACGAGTTGTTGACATAGCCAAAGCGCGAGAGTACATCGAAACCGAAGAGTGTACCCGAGCCGAAAAGCTCACGGAAGAAGGCGACGATGACAAGAATCAAGGCGTAGCCGATACCGTTAGCGACACCATCAACGAACGAATCCCAGGGCTTGTTGCCAAGAGCAAAGGCCTCGACACGACCCATAACGATACAGTTGGTGATGATAAGACCGACATATACCGACAACTGCTTTGATACATCATACATATACGCGCGTAGGAACTGGTCTACAACGATAACCAAGGTAGCGATAACGACCAGCTGCACGATGATACGGATACGCGAAGGCACGCCATTGCGCATGAGCGACATAATAAGGTTAGAGAATGCGGTAACGAAGATTACCGAAAGACCCATAACGAATGCGGGCTCAAGCTTTACGGTAACGGCCAACGCCGAGCAAATACCCAAAATCTGAACGATAACGGGGTTGTTTGCTGCCAAAGGATTTGTAAAATTCTTGCTTAGTTTCATAGTTTACTCCTCCTCATTAATAGGTTCAACAATAGCGCTGCCATCGGCGGGATAGTCAGCCAAGTCGCAGCAGTCATCGCCACAAGCGAACTCCTCAACCTCCTGAGCACGCAAGAACGACTCGTACTTGCCAATAGAGGTCTCGAGCATCGCGTTTACGCCGTCGCAAGTCTTAGTACCGCCAGTGATGGCGTCTACCTGATGCTCGTTCTGAGCACCACCCTTCTGCATGCGAACAGCGAACTCGCCCTCAGCATTGTAGAGAGCCTTGCCCGCGAACTTAGACTGAACGGTCTGGGTTGCAATCTCAGCACCAAGACCGGGAGTCTCACCTGCGTGGTCCATAACGATACCGGTGATAACGACATTATCCTCGGTCTGCTGCAATGCAACATAGCCCCAGATATCGCCCCAAAGACCCTTACCTACGATAGGCAAGACATACTTGGTAGCATCGTCCTTGCGCATACGGAAGATGGGAAGACCATCCTCAGCCTCAGACAAAGCCTTACGGTTGCCAAGAAGGTCGAAGACAGACTGAACGCCAGCTTCATCAGCGACAACGCCGAGCTCGCCACCTGTCAAGCGACACACATCAACAACCTCATCAAAGTTGGCATCAGCCTCGCCAAAGGCCTTCATAATAGATACCTTCTGATCGTTAAGCACATTAGCATCCTGATTAGACTGGTGCGAAGTAGCTAAGAAGGCGAGCAAATCACCAACGATCTCCACCATCACAACGGTGTAGATGATGATATATGCATTTGAATTCTTATTGATTGCCATAGCTCTCGTTATTTAACATTCTTAATTAGCTTCTTACGACGCGCAATGTTACGCTCAACAACGAAGTAGTCGATAAGCGGAGCCAAGGCGTTCATAAAGAGAATCGAAAGCATCATACCCTCGGGGTAAGCGGGGTTAACAACGCGGATGAGGACTGCCAAAGCACCCACCATCAAACCGTAAATCCACTTACCAGTGTTTGTCTGTGCCGATGTAACGGGGTCGGTAGCCATAAAGACTGCACCGAACGCGAAACCACCTACCAACAAGTGGTAGTATACGGGGTACTCGGTCATACCAGCCAAGTCGAAGACATAGCCCATAGCCAAGCCACCTACGAATACAGACAACATAATACGCCAAGAGGCAACGCCAGTGAAGAGCAACAACGCAGCACCAATCAAGATAGCGCAGGTCGAGGTCTCACCAAGTGAACCGGGCATAAAGCCGAAGAATGCGTCCAAAGCGCTCCACTGCATCTCGCCAGTAGTGCCGAGCTGCTCCAAGGCGGTTGCACCAGTCTTGCCATCGGCATACCATACAGCCTCACCAGACATCTGGGGAGTGTAAGCGAAGAATGCAAAGGCACGAGCCAAGAGTGCAGGGTTGAAGACATTCATACCGGTACCACCGAATACCTCCTTACCGATAATAACGGCAAAAGCGGTAGACAACGCTACGATCCACAAAGGAATGGTAACGGGCATAACCAAAGGAATCAAGAGACCTGTTACAAGGAAGCCCTCGTTGATCTCGTGCTTACGCTTCTGAGCAAAGGCGAACTCGATAGCCAAACCCGTAACATACGATACGATGATTGTGGGCAACGACTTGAGGAAACCATACCAGAAAGCGGGGAAAACGCCCTCGATGCCAGCCTGATAACCAACATTGTACATACCGAACAAAGTAGCGGGAATCAACGCCAACACAACGACAATCATAACGCGCTTGATATCGTTACAGTCGCGGATGTGAGCACCCTTCTTGGTTACGGTGTTAGGAACATAAAGGAAAGTCTCGAAGCCCTCGAATGTCGAGTGCAAAAAGCCGAGCTTGCCGCCCTCCGAGAAGGTGGGCTTAATCTTATCTACAAAATTACGCAATCCCATAATTAGCTCTCCTTAATCATTAGGTTAATACCATCACGCAAAATCTGCTGCATCTCAATCTTCGAAGGATCAACGAACTCGCAGACAGCCAAATCCTCGGGAAGAAGCTCGTAGAGACCAAGATTCTCCATCTTGTCGAGATCCTTCACCAAGCAAGCCTTCAACAGATAGCTAACATAGATATCCATAGGCAAGTAGTTCTCATAAAGGCCTGTTACGACGAAGGGACGCTCGCCACCATTGAGGTTGGTATCGAGGTTGTACTCCTTCTTGGGGCAGAGCCACGAGAAGTAAGCGCGCGATACCGAGAAGCGGTGGAAACGGGGCATAGCCCAGCCGAGCAACTCGTAAACATCGCCCTCAGGGATAAGGGTAAGAGCGTTAGCGTTAGCCGAGATATAGCCATCAGCAGCTGTCTGAACGCCAGAGAGAACATCACCCGAGATAACACGGGTATCAGCCTCAACCTTGCCTACGATAGACTCTACCGAAGCACCCGAGATGATGCGCTTGTAGCCACACTTGGGAGCCTTTGTACCCACAACAGCGATAGTCTTCGACATATCGACCTTGCCAGCGAGTACCGAGCGACCAATCATAGCAACATCTTGGATGTTAACAGTCCAGACGATGTCGCCCTTGGCGATACGGTCGATGTGGTGAATCTGTACGCCGACATTACCTACAGGGTGCTTACCCGAGAATGTGTGGTACTCAACACCCTTAACCTCGGCCATGTAGCCCTCCGAGCCCTGACGAGCCGAGAGGTGTACCTTGCCCTCGGTGAGGCGAGCCAAAACAGCCATACCTGCCTCAACTGCAGCCTTCTCCTCCTTGAGGATGAAGTTGTAGTCGGGAGCCAAAGGTGCCGAGTCGAATGCCGACACGAAGATAGCCTTGGGCTGAGCCTCTGGGTTAGCGATAACGCCATAAGGACGCTCCACGATGCGAGTCCAAAGACCCGACTGAAGCAACATCTCAACAATTTCAGAACGCTCTGCCTTGGCGATGTCAGTCACCTTAAGCGACTGTGCTACCTGCTCCTGGTCGGGCTCTACGGCAACATTAAGAAGCTTGCGCTTCTCGCCACGGTTGATGGCCGAAACCACACCGCTAACGGGCGAGGTGAACAAGATACGGGGATTGTTCTTATCAAAGAACAAAGCCTGACCTGCCTCAACCTTGTCGCCAACCTTAACCAACAGCTTGGGCGTCACGCACTCGTAATCCAATGGGCTCACAGCATACGACTTAGCCATAGGAGCTGACTCCAAGACTGCCTCTGCCTTACCCTTCAGATTGATGTCGAGACCTTTACGCAATTTAATGTTTTTCGACATAAAAACTGTAGTTAATTGTTAGATAATTTGTAATGTTTTATGTTTGTGTTTCAGTATAACTTCTTCAAGTTGCACCTATTTAGAGTATAATAGGCGCACGAAGATACGACTTTTTTTCCATACAAGCAACCATTTGAAGTAAATTTAGCAATAATTATAGGCTACGCCTAAAATATGCAGAGGGGGCGCAACTCTCTTTGCTCTTTTATCTTTTTTTCTTACCTTTGTCCTATGGAGCATCGGTTTTGTGATATACACACCCACCACCCAAGCGTGGAGAGGCTCTCGCCAACGATGGCGGGGGTGCATCCGTGGGATGCCGAGCGAGGGTTGCCGCTACCCGATTTTACAACAGCCGATATGATTGGCGAGACAGGGTTGGACTTTGCCCGCGATATCGACCGAGAGAAGCAGGAGGTGCTATTTCGTAGCCACTTAGCCGAGGCAGAGCGATTGCAGAAACCCGTTGTTGTTCACTCGGTTAAGGCATTCGAGGAGGTGATGCGCATATTGGCAGAATACCGCATTTGTGGCGTTCTTCTTCACGGCTTTGTCGGCTCGGTGGAGCAGGCAAAACGAGCCTTCGATAGAGGATATTTTCTCTCGTTTGGCTCTCGCTCACTCCGTTCGCCACGCACCGTCGAGGTGATTCGTCAAGCGCCTATCGGGCAGATATTCGTGGAGAGCGACGACGACCCAGAATGCGATATCGTGGCGCTTTATAACGAGGTCGCCGAGTTAAGACATACGACGACCGATGAACTCCGTAACGAATTGATTAAGAACTATAAAAGACTAATAAATGAGTAACTGGCTGGAACGCACCGAGCTACTTTTAGGCGAGGAGAAACTCTCGCTCCTTCGCAAGGCCAATGTCTTGGTTGTAGGCGTAGGTGGCGTAGGTGCATACGCTGCCGAGATGATTGTGCGCGCGGGTGTTGGGCGAATGACCATTGCCGATGCCGACAAGGTGTCGGAGACGAATATCAACCGCCAACTTGTGGCTCTGCACTCGACCATAGGCGAGGAGAAGTGCGAGATATTAGCCAAGCGACTCCGCGACATCAACCCCGACTTGGAGCTAAAGATGGTAAACCGCTTTATCAAGGACTCCGAAACGGATGCCCTGCTCGACTCCGAAAAGTTTGATTATGTGGTAGATGCCATAGACACCTTATCGCCAAAGTTGGCACTCATCAAGGGGGCGTTGGACAGGGGTATTCCATTGGTTAGCTCAATGGGTGCAGGTGCAAAGACCGACCCCACACTGATGGAGATTAAGGATATCGCCAAAACGCACCACTGCCCATTAGCCCATATGTTGCGCAAGCGACTCCACAAGATTGGCATTAAGCGAGGCTTCCGTGCAGTCTTCTCGCCCGAGCCCGTAAGAGAGGGGGCAATGATACTCTGCGAGGAGCAGAACAAGAAATCTAATGTCGGAACAATCAGCTATATACCCGCCCTCTTTGGCATCGGTTGCGCCTCGGTAGTTATCCGAGATTTAGTTGGCGAAATGGAATAACTAAAACTTAAAGATATGAATAAAATCGTTTTTTTGGATGAGTACAGCATCGCAGGTCGCGATATGTCGAAAGTTAGTTCGCAGGGCGACTACACCGCCTACGAAAACACACGCAAAGAGGATGTCGTGGAGCGCTTGAAGGGGGCAACTATCGCCATCTCGAACAAGGTGATGATTGATGGCGATGCAATGCGCCAACTACCTGACCTTAAGCTAATTTGCGTTGCCGCAACGGGTATGAACAATGTCGACTTGGTAACTGCCAAGGAGCTTGGCATCGAGGTTAAGAATGCCGTAGGTTACTCGACATCTGCCGTTGCCGAGACCACACTCGCCTCGGCACTCGCCCTTGCTCGCCATATCGTATATTTCGACGAGTATTTTCACGATGGTCGCTATGCCAATGCCGACCGCGCCTTCTGCTTCGATAGGCTCACCTTCGAGATTCGTGGCAAGAAGTGGGGCATCGTAGGCTTGGGCAATATCGGCCGTGAGGTTGCCCGTCTTGCTTCGGCCTTTGGTTGCGAGGTGCGCTACTTCTCGACATCGGGCGCAAAGCGTGAGGAGGCATACCCTGCCGTGGAGCTTAACGAGCTATTGGAGTGGAGCGATATCCTCTCGGTACACTCGCCACTCAACGAGCGCACACGCGGACTTATTGGTCGTGAGGAACTTAAGCGAATGAAGCCATCGGCAATGATTATCAATGTTGCGCGTGGTGGCATCATCGACGAGGCAGCACTCGCCGAGGCATTGGATAATGGTTGGGTATCAGCAGCGGCTCTCGATGTATTCTCGGTAGAGCCTTTGCGCGAGTCGCCACTCTACAACATCAAGGACCGCTATCGCCTACTCGGCTCGCCACACAATGCTTGGGCAGCATCTGAGGCCATCGACCGCCTTATCGACTGCGTAGCCGAGAATATCCGAACATTCCTTGCAAAGTAGGATAGTTGTTAGTTATTAGTTTTTAGAGTTGCGCTCGAACGAGCTCGGAGGTTTTTTAGGACGATAAGACTATAAGACCATAAGACCTTACGAAGTCGGCTATCATTTGTCAAAAATCTAAAAACTAAAATAAGGGGCAAGCATTACGCTTGCCCCTTATTACTTACTACCAATCAGTTACTTATTATTGCGAGCCTCTTTACGCGCCTGCTTTCGTGCCTCGCGCTTGGCAATCTGCTCGGCACGCATATACTTGGGGCGACCGAAGTTGAAGCCCAAACCTGCGTAGAGATTCAACGACTTCATATCGTAAGGAATCTTGATTGTATCGTCCCACATTACCCACTTTGTGCCGATATAGTCGAGACCCACGAAGAGGTTGATGCCCTTGGGGTGGAAGTTCAAAGCGGCACCAAAGACACCCGGCTTCTGTCGGTTAAGGAAGGTGTGGCTAACGGTGGCGGTAATCCAGTTCAAGGGGCGGAAATTTACCGATGCAGTAAGCTCGGTATAGAGATAACCATTATTGAACTTGCTATGAGCCAAGAGACCGAAAGCAATCTTATTACGCAAGATATTATACTCGGCACCGAGGTTTACCGCATATGTTAACATCGTTGAGTAGCCCTTGGTCTGCTTTGCGCCCTGCACAAACTCAAACTCCGAGGTCATCTCCAACTCATCAGCCGAGACATTATAGCCGTTGAAACCGAACGCACCCTTAGCCTCAGCCACGATATGCGTCTTTGGCGACCACTTAATAACGCCAAGGTCAGTGATAGCGGCACTCAACTTAAGATGGTCGTTGAGCAAGCGGAACTCTGCGCCGAGGTCGGCAGCAATACCATAACTCTTGACATTGTTGAGCAGATAGCTCGCCGAAGAGAAGTTGAAGAACTCGCCATCAATCGCCTCGCCAGGCTTAACTCGCGACTGGTCTACGAAGATTGCATTGCCACGAACAACACCCTGCAACTCGGCAGTTACACCATCAGGCGATACATTTGCACTCATCTTATCGATGTCGGTATGAGCATTTGCAAGACCCATCAAGAACTTAACTCTTAAACCTACATTAATCCAGTCGCATACACGGAACGAGGTGCCAAAATATGTTTCGAGATAGGCATTGGCATCAATCGAGGTATCGGTCAAATCGTAGGTACCATTGCCCAAGGTCTTGAGTACCGAGAAGAGATCCTTCGAGAGGTTGACATTGGCATCTACGCGGGCATTAATGCCGAGATTCCAATATATCTTTTTGGTGTAGAACGCCACCGAGAGGATATTGGTATTGACACTGGCATTCAGGCGATTAACATCGGGCAGACGACCCAAGAACTCATCTGACGACACCGACTTATGCAACGCCGTAACGAGCTGTCCATCACGCTGGTAGATAAAGTTATCGACCGACAAGAAGTTATTTGTAACATTGATGCCCGTACCACTAACTACGGGAATGTTAAAGTATCCTCGGGTAGTTGTAAGTGCGGGGTTAAGCTGTGTACGGAAGTAGGTGCCCTCCATAAAATAAGAGGTTAGCGACTGCGCCGACGCACTACCTACACCTACAAGGCATAAAGCCGAAGCCAAAAGGGTAAATATCTTTTTCATACTCTACAATTTTTCTAATTATTCATCCTCCTCCTCGAAGAAATCGCGAAGGTCTACTGTTATGCCATCCTTGATATGCAACTTCGCAGCAAACGACAACCACTGGTTCTCGTTGACCCAAGTGCGCTCGTCTGCCTCGCCCTTGGCACGCACCTTGAAGCGTATACCATCGACATTGGCAATAGAGGCGATGCTATGCTCAGCATCGAGCTGTAACTGCAACTCAAGCACGGTTGTGGCTGGCTCTTTGCCATCTTTCGATGCACGAATCTCGTTCTTGCCCTCGGGCAAAACAATCTGAGCATCAGTGGGGTTGCCGTCGATATCGAGTGCCACAAGCTCCTCGATAACAAGACCGAGAGGTAAGGTGCTCTCTGCTTCGGCGGTAATCTTAACATCGCCAACACGGATGTCATACTCTGAAAGCTCCGCCAAGGTCTCGCTAAAGCCATCGAGCGTCATCTCAAAGACTACATCGAGGTCTTTACGGCTCTGCAAGGGCACAACAACCGCATAGTCGTAGTTGATAGACATACCGCCAGGTGTAGCATATACGGTGCTGACAACATCGGGATTAGAATTAAACTCAAGGTCGAGAATCAACTTCTCTGGAACATCGCCACAGAGCAACTTCACGATGTCGACCTCAACAAATGTATACTTCTCGTCGGCATAGTCCGCCTTACGGTCAGCCATAGCCAGAACGATGATATTCTTCTTCGACTTAACCTTGCCATCTACAACCTCGGCACCACGCACAGCAACATCTGCAACAGATATCGCTCTATCTGTCTGCTCCACACCACCAACAACGGGGGTTAGTTTTGCCGAGAGCAACGCCTCCAAAGGCATAGGATTGTCAAGTTCGACGATTACAGCAGGTGATAGGCTCACGCCGTTGATTGCGAGGTCAAACTCCTCGTCGCCATTCAAAATCTCGATATCCTGCGACAACGAGTAGCCATAGTCTACCCTACCGCTAATCGACTCTACATCAATGGTCATCGCATCGATACCTGCCGAGAGGTTAAAGGTGCTACCATTGTGCACAAGGTCGGTAAGGCGTACCTCGGTGCCACGCTCAATCTTTGCGGTGATGGTGGGCGAGAAGGCCACCTCGACCTTACCCTCTTCGGGAACAAGACCCTCAGAGCCAAAGTCGAGAGCCTCAACCGCAATAGCCACGCTTCGGCGCAACTCCTTAAGGTTGGTACGAATGGTGCTTCCTTGAACATCGGCCTCGTTGCTCGATAGCTTAAGTGTCTCAGGCATAGTGGCCTCAACCTTAACCTTCTCGGCTACGCTATCCACGAGCCAGTCAAGGCCCTTAACATATATCTCGGTATTGGCCTCCTTGAAGCTAATGTTGTTGATTGCCAAAAGCTCCTTCGGCAGACCCTCAATAACGAAGTCGCCACCCTCAGCCTCGATAGCATCGGCGAGCACCACCTCGTCAAGAACGATATCGGCATCCTTAACCACAAAGTCGGCATCTACCGAGAGCGTAGGCACGCTATTTAGCGTAAGCTCACCCGCCTTTGTTGTCATCTCGAACGAGATATGATACTCCATATCCAACAACATATCGAGTTTGCCATCAACGATAGCTGCAACATTATCAATACTTTCGAGGTAGAAAACAAAGCTCTCCGAGGGCTGACCAGCGTCAAACTCGTGCTTGACAACACTAAGCTCGGTGCCATCTATCATTGCGCCATCCTCGTCATAGACAACAAAGCCGGTAGGCACCTTAAGCCACATGGTAATATTACCGCCACCGTTGATAGTGTTAAGGTCGTTGAAGTTTACCGTGAAGGTCATCTTCGCACCCTTATCGCCATCCTCGGCCTCAAAATAGATGCGCTTGATAGACTCCACCTCCGCAGGCACGACATATGAGATAACCTCGTTGCAGTAGTCCTCCTCGAAGCAGGTTACGGTTTTACCTGCGGGAATAGATACAGCCAACGAACCGAGAACATCATCATCAAGCTCACTGTCAAGATCGAACACCTCGCTAAGGTCGTAGCCCTGACCCAAGAGCTCGTCAAGGGCGGGATATGCCTCCGACGAGATGTTACTAACGCTTGCCGGCACCTCGAACGATGTGTCAAAGGGCTCGATATCAACACTCTGAGCCGCACCGCCATAGGTATAGGTGATGTTGCCATCCTCGTCAATCGTAAGGTCGGTGGCCTCCTCCATATCAAAGAGCTCCTTAATCGTTGTCTTCTCCATATATGCCAACGGGAGAACAGTCTCGTTCTCGCCTACGGTAACCTCTAACGAGGTATCTTTGACCTTGAAATTTTCGTCGACACACGCCACCGAAACAACGAGTAACAGGGCAACGAGCGAACGCAATAGATAGTTGAAAGGTTTCATATTTAAGTTGTATTAGTTCTCTTGGGATAATTATAGCGTAAAATTAAGCAAAATTTTCGAAACTGCGAAATAAAAGGACGACCTATTTAGTTGTTACAAGCGCAAAAATAGGGAATTTAGGGAGATTAGAGAATTTAGGGAAATTAGGGAGAGCGCTACCGAC
>JAGBYO010000022.1 GCA_017628735.1 Alistipes sp.
GGTGTTGCCGAAGAGGGTGGCGTTTACTACTGGACTATTAATGGTGAGTGGTTGACAGATGCCAATGGCAACAAGATTAAGGCTGTAGGTACTGACGGTAAGGACGGCGAGAATGGCGCTGCTGGTAACGACGGTGCAGCAGGTGCTAACGGCAACGATGGCGTCACCCCTAAGCTCAAGATTGAGGACAACACATGGTATGTATCTTACGACGAGGGTGCTACATGGGTTCAGCTTGGCATAGTTGCTGAGGGCGATGTTGTAGTTGCTAATCCTATCGAGGTTACTGAGGACGAGAAGAATGTATACTTCAAGCTCTCTGACGACCAGGTTATCACCATTGCCAAGGTTACTCCTCTTGATATTGAGTTCGAGTCTATTAGCGATGCAGTTACAGGCTCTTTAGTTAAGGTCGGTTACACGATTACCACCACTGCCGAGAGCGTAGAGGTTGAGGCTATCGCAGCAAAGAATGTTGCAGATGTCGAGGTTGTTAAGGGTGAGGGTAACACAGGTGTTATCAACATCACCGTAGGCGAGAACGAGGGCGAGAGCAAGGTTCTTGTATTTGTTGGTGACGAGACTCGCGTAATTATGCGTAGCATCACTATCAATCTTGAGAAAGCTGCTATCGAGTTTGCTACTGAGGATAACGCCACTATCGCTGTTGGTGCCGAGGGTGGCAATGTCGCATTGAAGTTCCTTACCAATGTAGATGTTAAGGTTGTAGAGAGCGCTGATTGGATTGAGGAGGCGTCTACTCGTGCCATGGTTGAGAAGACAGTAGACCTCACCGTATTGGCTAACGAGGGCACAGAGCGTAGTGCAGAGGTTGTTATCGAGGCCGTAGACAGCCCCGCTTTGTCTATTAAGTATGTTATCAATCAGGAGGGCAAGCCTATTGAGACCTACAAGATGTACTTTAACAATGTTGCTAATTGGACAGATGTTTATGCTCATATTTGGGCCAACGAGGGCGAGGATCTCGGTCTCGAGTCGGTAGAGTGGCCTGGTCGTAAGCTCACCGAGACTGAGGAGATTGACGGCGTTACCTACTATGTGTTTGCACTTCCCGCAGAGGCAACAGGCAAGACTATTAATGTAGTATTCAACGACGGCAACGGCACTCAGACCGCCGACCTTAGCGGTGTTGCTAGCGAGAATCTATTCTTCGACAACGAGGTTAAGCCCGCTGAGCCTTCGGATGTTGTTCTCTACTTGGAGCCCAATGCAAACTGGAATATTGATGGTGCTCGCTTTGCAGCATACTTCTTTGGTAACGGCGATACTTGGGTCGATATGGTTCTTGTCGAGGGTGAGACTAATATCTATGCAGTAACAGTACCTGCCGGCTTTGAGAACATCATCTTCTGCCGTATGAACCCCAATACTACAGAGAATAACTGGAATAACAAGTGGAATCAGACCGCTGACCTTACAATTCCCACTGACGGTACTAACCTCTACACCGTAGCAGAGGATACTTGGGATAAAGGCGGTGGCGTATGGAGCGTTTATCCTCGCGTAACTGAGCCTGAGGAGCCCGAAGCGGAGGTTCTTGCAACTCTTGACGCTGAGGCATACTACCTCTTTAAGCAGGCTACCGAAATTAAGGGTGGCAAGTGGTACGCTATCGTATCAGAGGCAAATGCAGCAACAGCACTTACTGGCAACTATGGTTATCTTCAGATTACACAGGCCTTGGCAAGAACCGAGGGTATCAGCCTTCCCGCCTTATGCGCATTTGGTTTCATGACTACCGAGGGTGGCTATACCATTCAGCAGTACGATGCCAAGTATGTTTACCAGACTGGTACATACAATAGCTTCAATGTCTCAGCAACAGCACCCGAGGATGGTGGTGTTTGGAGTGTAGCTGTCGATGGCAACGCATTCTCTATTACTAACAACTCTGTTAGCAAGACTATTCAGTATGATTCTAAATATAACTCATACGGTAGCTATGCTGACATCACGGCTACTATCCCCACTCTCTATGAGTTGGTTGAGGTAGATACGACACCTATGATTACCGATCTTTCTACAAATAGCATTTCGGTAGCTTGCGATGGTGGCAACAACACCGTAACAGTTAGCACTTATGGCGAGAGCACTCTCTCTGTATCGGACAATGCCGACTGGGTAAGCACTAGCATTAGCGACAATATCGTAACAATCACAGTAGATGCCAACAGCGGTGCTGCTCGTGAGGCTAATGTAACCATTACCTATGGCGAGGATAGCAAGAGTGTAGCTATTGCTCAGGCCGAGTTCAAGGAGGAGGGCGAAACATCGACATATACCGACACACTTACTTCAAGCATGTTTGCCGCTACCTCTTCTACATATACAGCGTTTAGCGGAGTAGAAGGAACAAATGGCGCAGTCTATGCGGGCAAATCGGCAAAATCACAGAATGGCGGTTACATCCAGCTTCGTTCTAGTAAGTCTGAGGATGGTATCGTAACTACTACATCTGGTGGTAAGGTCAAGAAGGTTGTTGTTGAGTGGGATGAGGCCAACACAAATGCAGGTCGCACCTTGGATGTATATGTTAGCAATACTGCATATACCTCGGCAACAGAGCTATATAACACCGTAGTTGGAGAGAAGGTTGGCGGTATCGTTATGGGTACTTCAACCGAGCTCACAATTGATGGTGATTATGAGTATCTTGGTCTTCGTTCTAACAGTGGTGCGATGTACATCAAGTCAATTACCATTACTTACGAGAAGTAATGTAATCTGAACTTCTATAACAAAAGGCACTCAACCGCATTGGTTGGGTGCCTTTCTTGTTGAGGCGGTCGGCTGTCGCTACTTAGCCAAATAGTCACCAACGATGCGGGCGGCGGTGGCGACATACTCCACGCAGGGGCGCTTGCGGTAATACTCCGCCGTACGCTCCGAGGGCATAGCGGTCTCTTTCTGCTCGTCACGGGGTTCAAGACCGAGCAGGCGGCGACATACTATATCGCCATTTTCGTTGCGGAAAGCCGTTGCAAACTCCTGAACAAGAGCATAGTTCGCCTTGCGCTCCTCCATATTCTTAGGGTCGAAAGATGGCGAGATAGCACCCGCTAGCATCGTCATCGCACTCACCGTGCCACATACCTCACGCATACGACCCATACCGCCACCAAACGGAGCGGCAATCTTGGCTGCATCGTCCGCCGTAAGCGACATAATATCGTTATACGCCATCACAACAGCCTGTGCGCAGTTGTAGCCACTCTCGAAATATTGGCGTGCCAACGCTACACGCTCCTCGATGTTAATAGTTTTTTCCATTTCTTTTGCTTATCTTTGTCGCAAAGTTACGAAATTTTTCGATATGACGGACTACCCCACACTCAACTTTCCCGCCATTAGGCTTCGTGCTCGTCGCACGCCAAAGGGTCGCACCGAGGTGTTCGACCGTGTGCGTGGTCGTTGGTTGGTGCTTACGCCAGAGGAGTGGGTGCGCCGACATATTGTGGAGTATATGCTCTCGGAGTGCGGTTTTCTTTCGGAGCAGATTGTCGAGGAGTACCCTGTGGAGCTAAATGGTATGGCACAGCGTGCCGACATTGTGGCGATGGGTAGCGACTGCAGGCCATTGGTCGTTGTAGAGTGCAAAGAGCCAAATGTAAAGATTGACCGCACGGTGCTTAATCAGGTGGTGCGCTACAACTCTGTTATAGGGGCCCGCTATATCGTTATGTCGAATGGCATCGACACCTTCTGCTATGAGTACGATGGTGAGCAATATACGCCACAATGCGACTTTCCGCACTTCGAATAGCGCTATTTTGCACTTTCGCCTCCCATATAGACCATTTTTTCGCCGTTATTGCTTGCTATCTTCATTTTAGTTTGTAACTTTGTCGCATCATTTCATCATAGAATTATGATTGTAGTAAACAGAGTAGCAGAGCTCAATGCAGCTTTGGCAAACTGCCCCAAGGAGGGCGTAGGCTTTGTGCCCACTATGGGCGCACTTCATCGTGGTCATCGCTCGTTGGTAGAGCGTGCACGCAAGGAGAACGACACCGTTGTTGTCAGTGTTTTTGTAAATCCCACCCAGTTTAACGATAAGAACGACCTTAAAAACTACCCTCGCACCCCTGAGGCTGATTGTGCCGTTTTGGAGGCTGCCGGTGCCGACATCGTATTTATGCCCTCGGTAGAGGATATCTACCCCGAACCCGACACCCGCGAGTTCGACTTCGGCTTGGTAGACAAGGTTATGGAGGGTGCTACACGCCCCGGCCACTTCAACGGTGTGGCGCAGGTTGTTAGCCGTCTTTTCGACCTTGTGAAGCCCGCACGAGCATACTTTGGCGAGAAGGACTTTCAGCAGATTGCCGTGATTAAGGCGATGGTTAAGCAACTCGCAATCGACATCGAGATTGTAGAGTGCGCCATCGTGCGTGGCGAGGATGGTCTTGCCCTCTCATCACGCAACGAGTTGCTCACCGCAGAGCATCGTGCCGCAGCACCCCACATCTATGCCACTATCAAGCAATGCGCCGAGAAGATGGCAACAATGTCGCCCGCCGAGCTTACCGAGTGGGTAGTTAAGACCATCGACTCTAACCCCTTGCTTAAGACCATCTATTTCGAGGCTGTTGATGCCACCACGATGCAGAAGGTTGAGCGTTGGGAGGATTCGGAGCGTATTCAGGGCTGTTGCGCTGTGCAGGCAGGCGAGATTCGCCTTATCGACAATATCCGTATTAAGTAGAAGCTAACGACCCAAACTATGTATATCGAGAGAATGAAATCGAAGATTCACCGCGTGCGTGTTACGGAGGCGAATCTCAACTATGTAGGAAGCATCACCATCGACGAGGACTTGATGGATGCAGCAGGTCTTATCGAGGGCGAGAAGGTGCAGATTGTCAACAACAACAATGGCGAGCGCATCGAGACCTATGTTATCAAGGGCGAGCGTGGTAGCGGTTGCATCTGCCTTAATGGTGCAGCAGCCCGCAAGACTGCCGTTGGCGACATCGTCATCATTATGGGCTATGGCTTTATGGACTTCGAGGAGGCAAAGACCTTCGAGCCCAAGGTCATCTTCCCCGACGAACGCACCAACCGCTTGTTGTAATATATAAATAGGTAAAACGCTAACGCCTACTTCCTAAAAGGGAGGTAGGCGTTGTTTTGTTTTTAGAAGGGGTTTAAGGGGCAAAAGGGGCGCATAAAAAAGAGAGTTTAGGGAAATTAGGGAATTTAGAGAAGTTAGGGAAAGCGTTACCGACATTTATCCCTAAGCTCCCTACATTCCTTAAACTCCTTAAACTCACTAAAGACCTATAGCTCTGCACGACCAATTTGTCGTCAGAGTGGTGCTAATATGGCGCTGACACGAGAGAGGGCGTATGGGACATACTTGAAGTATTTCCCATTCGCCCTCACGACTGAAGTGTCATAGTAGCGCCACTATCACGACAAATTAATTTGTTGTCAAAAGGGGTTAGGCTTGGCTCATCGCAAAAGTGAGTGCCTCGGGATAGTACACATTAGTACAGCCCGAGGCACTCAACTTTTTGGGATAGGTCGAGAATGACCCCTTATCACAACAAATTACTCTGAGACGAGAATTCGACCGCAATACTCACATACGATGAGCTTCTTGCCCTGGCGGATATCCACCTGACGCTGGGGAGGAATGCGGTTGAAGCAACCACCACAAGCATCACGGGTTACGGTAACAACAGCAAGACCGTTGTGCACATTGCTACGAATACGGTTGTAGGCAACAAGCAAACGCTCGTCGATAGGCTGCTTTGCCTTCTCTGCCTGTGCAGTGAGGTCGGCAACCTGCTGTGCTGTCTCTGCCTCGATAGAGTCGAGCTCCTCCTTCTTTGCCTTGTAGTCGATAGTGCGCTCCTCAACAAGAGCAGATGTCTCCTCGATCAACGCCTTCTTGGTCTTGATAGCTGCGGTATACTCCTTGAGACGCTTCTCGGCAAGCTCAATCTCCAACTCCTGATACTCAATCTCCTTGGTGATAGCGTCGTACTCGCGGTTGTTGCGAACATTGTTCTGCTGCTCCTTGTAGTTGCCAATCATAATCTTCGCCTGGTCAACCTCACGCTTGCGCTGACGGGTGAGTGAGTTGAGCTCCTCAATCTCGGCATTGATATTCTCTACACGGGTGTTGAGACCTGCAAGCTCATCCTCCAAGTCCTGCACCTCCAAGGGCAACTCACCCTTAATCTTGTTGATCTCGTCAATCTGCGAGTCAATCTTCTGCAACTGGTAGAGTGCGAGGATCTTCTCCTGCATCGAATAATCGACTTCGTTTGTCTTCTTCTGTGCCATATATGTTATACAATTTTAGAATTTCTAAACCAGATAGTGAATCGGGTTGCGCGAGTTCACACTCTTGCGAACCGCAAAGGTATTAATTTTTTTTGATAAAATATCAAATAAAATGCGAATTGCACAAAATTCGCTCTCAAAATGTCCAATATCCGCCAAAATCATACGACTATCGCCACGCATAAAGTCGTTGTAGCGAAGGTCGGCGGTGACATAGAGGTCGGCATCGGCACGCAGAGCATCGTCGATTAGCGAGCCACCAGCACCTGTGCAGATAGCAACACGCTGAACCATAAAGTCATCAGCAGGGATATCGCTATAACGGATTGCGCCGACATCGAAGATAGCCTTGATACGGCTCATCAACGCCATAGCGCTCTCCGGTCGGGGAAGTGTACCCACAACGCCAAAGCCTGTCTCGGCACCTGGAGCCGATGGCTGCAACACCGACATATCGTTCAAGCCCATCATCGAGCCCACCTGCCAGCTCATACCGCCCACGGTGCTATCGAGGTTGGTGTGGCAAGCATAGAGGGCAATGCCACGACGGATAGCGCGCTCGACACAGCGCTCGACATAGTTCGAAGAGTTTAAGCGCTTGAGGGGGTGGAAGATTATCGGGTGGTGAGTGATGATGATATCGCAACCCTCACGCTCTGCCTCGTCAAGCACCTCCTCGGTAACATCGACAGCCAAGAGTGCGCTATGCACCTCGTCCTCGGGATGGCCAACGACAAGACCAGAATTGTCATAGGACTCCTGAAGCGAGAGTGGGGCAAAGCTCTCGATAGCGGCAGCTAAATCTTTAATTTTCATCTTGTTTCAAAATTAGAACAATGACTGCTCATAGAAGGGGAAGAGCTCCTTATTCTCGTCGTTCTTCTTCTTCGCACGACGGCGCACTACGGGCTTCTCACTCTTCTCGGCACTATCGGCTGACTCCTCGGCAACAACCTTGCGAGGACGGCCACGACGACGAGGTTTCTCCTCCGCTGCAGGCTCATCCTGCTGCTCCTCGGCAGTTGTCACAGCCTCCATAACCTCTGCCTTTGCCTCGGCCTCGACATCGGTGATAAGGTCGTTAACAGCCTCGATAGGTGCTTCGTACTCCGCAGGGCTATCCTCGCCCAACGAGTTGCGCACCTCGACAAGCATAGCGCGGATATTCTGCAAACGCTCCAAAATCGACACATCGCGCTTAACGCTCTTGCCACGGCGCTTCATCGTATTGTTAGCGCCCTCGAGGGTCATACCCTTCTCTTTTACAAGGTGGTAGATAAGCTTCAGGTTCTCGACATCCGAAGGGGTAAACATACGGTTGCCCTTCTTGTTCTTATGAGGCTTGATGCAGTCAAACTTCGACTCCCAGTAACGGATAAGCGATGCATTGACATCAAACATCTCGGTGACCTCACCCATTGAGTAGAGTAACTTTGCCATCTCGTTTAGTTTTAGGTTTTAGGTTGGTTATATTATAAATTTTGTATTCTTAACTCCTTGGGGTACATATTGTTGCAACGGTTGCCAATGCGCTTGACAAAGCCGATAACAACACCCCCATAACTTACAGCATTTATACCCTCGTCGAACTGCTGAGCCGCAATATCTGCTCTACGCAGATAGTTGCGAGCATCATCGAGGCTAACCTCACGAACGGGTACAGCATCGTGATATAGACCGACATAGAGCGATAGAGCGTGGGCAGGCTTAAGTTTACCCTTGAAAATCTGCCCCATCTCGACACCCGACGAGAGCACCGTGAGCGACTCGGCAAGGCGTGTAATATCCTCAACAACAGCCGTTCTATATCCATATATGTCTTCGCCAATAAGGCGGAAGGTCATCTTCTTAGGTTCATCAACCCATCGAGCCACAGCATCTGCATCGGCACCCTTGACCGCTGCAAAGACCTTTTTGCGAGCCTTGGGCGTAACACGGCGAATTGTGCCACTCTTCTTGCGGGCAATAGCGGCAAAGAAGCCCTCACCACGCGCACTATGCGGATAGAAGTGGAAGCACTGGAAAGCGCCAATATCGGAGCGAACAATGCCCCAGCTATCCTCGGTAGCTACCCTATCGCTCTCTTCCAACTCATCGCCATACTCCTCCATCAACCAACGAACGATATCTTCGTCCTCTGAGGGGTTGAAGGTGCAGGTGCTATAAAGGAGCGTACCACCTGGGCGCAATGCCAACCACGCCTCCGCCAAAATCTCACGCTGACGAGCCGAGCAGACCGCAGGTGAAGATGGCGACCACTCCTCGCGTGCCTCCATCATCTTGCGGAACATACCCTCACCCGAGCAAGGGGCATCGACAGCCACGACATCGAAGAAGTGCTCGAAGGCGGCGATATGTCGGGGCTCAGAGTTTGTAACCACCACATTGCCCATACCCCAACGCTCGACATTGTCCTTAAGCGCCAAGGCACGGCTACGGCTGATATCGTTGGCAACGACCAAGCCATCACGCCCTGCAAGCATCGAATAGACAGTACTCTTACCGCCAGGCGCTGCGCACATATCCAGCACACGGCAACCATCGGCGATAATATCTCGCATCAGATGCTCGACAAACTGCGACGATGCCTCCTGAACATAGTAGGCACCACCGTGCATCAAGGGGTCGAGCGTAAATTGGGGTCGCTCACCAAGATAGCGACCAAAACGGCACCACGGCACAGGCTCACCCTCGGGAGCATTAGCCACCTTGGCGGGGTTGAGGCGTATAGCCACATCGGGCGTGGTGTCGAGAGCCTGAAACAACCTCTCGGCATCGTCACCCAACACCTCGCGCATCGTGAGCTTGAACTCTTCGGGAAGGGGTATGTAAGCCTCTGTCGCCACCGCTACTTATCCTTTTTAGCAATCTCCTCAATCGAGGCACAGATGCGGTCGATAATCGTGGGGTCGTCCACAAAGTCATCTACATCCTTATCCACAACAAGTACACGACCATCGTAGATATTCTCTATCCAGTTGTTGTACTTGTCGTTAAGGCGTGTGAGGTAGCCAATATCGATATTCTGCTCATACTCTCGACCACGCTTGCGTATTTGGCGAACAAGCGTAGGGATACTCGCCTTGAGATAGATGAGCACATCGGGCTTTGGGATAATGTGTGACTGAAGGTTGAAAATCTTCATATAGGTACCAAAGTCGCGCGCCGACATCAGGCTCATATCGTGGAGATTTTGAGCGAAGATATGGGCATCCTCGTAGATTGTACGATCCTGCACAACGGTATACGCACCATCTGCCAGCATATCAAAAGTCTGCTGGATACGGCTACCGAGGAACCACAACTGGAACTGAAACGACCAACGACTCATATCCTCATAAAAGTCGTTGATGTAGGGGTTCGAGAGATCCTCGTAGTAGGATTTAGCGTTGTAGCGTTTCGTCAGAAGCTCGGTAAGTGTGGTTTTGCCACTACCGATATTACCTGCAATAGCTATATACATAAAAGGGTTAATAGGTTTTTTTCGTTGTGTCTGTATCTAAAGTTTGTGTTGTAGTCGTCTTAGGCCGTTAGTTGAAGAACTCGGCAACGCGCATCACCGAGTCTGGCATCGCAAATACCACGACCTTGTCGTAGGCGTTAATCTGCGTGTCGTCAACGGCGATAAATACTCTATCGCCACGCACTACACCGCCAATAACGGCATCGGAGGGCAGGCCAAGGTCGCGAACACGCGACTTTGTTGCCTCCGAGTTAGGCTTAACGATAAACTCAAGCACCTCCGCCTGACTACCCGTGAGGCACTTGATAGATTGAACATCTGTGGTCATCGTAAAGCGGAAGATATTCGATGCCGTAACCAACTTCTTGTTGATGATGGTATCGACACCGATACTCTCGGCAAGCGAGATATAGTTGATATTCTCAACCTCGGCAATAACACGCTTTACGCCCATACGCTTAGCAAGCATCGCAGCGAGGATATTAGTCTCGCTACGGCCAGTAACCGCAACAAAGGCATCCATAGACGAAAGATCCTCCTCCATCATAGCCTCGGTGTCACGACCATCCTCGTTGATAATAAGCGTTTTATCCAACATCTCGGCCAAGCGATATGCCTTGTCGGCATTGTAGTCCACCAACTTGACATTGATATCGTTCTGCAGCTCGTTAGCGATGCGAACACCAATACGCGAGCCACCAAGAATCATCATATTGCGAATTTCGTACTCTCTACGACCCGAGAGCTCGACCACCCTCTGCGTAGCGCTATGGCGCGTAAGGACATATATCATATCCTCCTCCTCGTAGCGGTCGTCGGCAGTGGGAATAATGGTGCGAGAGCCACGAACAATGGCTACGGTGCGGTACTCCAACTCATCGTCCGACGAGCTGGGGTCGATAACCTTGCGACCCAACAATGGCGAGGCAAGCTCCAAGCGGAAGGCAACCATCGAGAGCTTGCCACCGGCAAAGTCGACATACTCCGTAGTCGAGGTATGACCCAAAAGGTTGATAACCTCACGGGCAGCAATCTGCTCGGGATAGAAGATATAGTCGATGCCCATATCAATAAATACCTCCTTGCTGTTTGGCTCAAGATACTCGCTGCTATCGACACGAGCAATAGCTTTCTTCGCTCCTAGTTGCTTGGCCATCACAGCAGAGAGTATATTGTCGTTCTGCACCGAGCGCACTGCGATAAAGAGGTCGCACTTTCTTACGCCCGCCTTGCGCAACACCGAGAACTGCGTGGTGTCGCCCTCGACGGTAACAACATCGACCAGATTACCCACCTCAACCAACGCCTTTGGCTCTACATCCACGACCGTAATGTCGTGACCGTTACCACTCAGCATCTTGGCAAGATGAGTGCCCATATCTCCTGCACCTGCAATAACTATTCGCATTCTTAATTAAATGAATATAAAACAATTACATACAGCCGTTATCTAACACGCGGCTATAACATTTGCATATTACAGTGCAAATATATAAATTTGCAGCCGAAAAAGCAACTAAAAACATAGTTTTTATAAAAGATATGTCAACAATTTTAGTAACCGTCATCGCCGCCATTGCGGTAGTAGGCTTCTTTGCATTGGCAATGTCGCTAACCTACATCTTCAAAGGCCACCATATTCAGTCCGAGATTTCGACAAATCCCAATATGCAGAAGATGGGCATTAAGTGCGCTGTGCAGGAGACTCGCGAGGACATGGGATTGAACGATTGCGATTCGGATAACATCTGTTCGGGCAACTGCGCAGGTTGTGATATTGACCACACCGAGGCTAAGAAATAATCGAGTATCGAAGATGGAGAATAATGCAAATAATGAGTGGCTGTGTCGCAACTGCAATACTCTGGTTTCAAGCGAACTAAGCGTTTGCCCCAACTGCCGTGCCGATAGACCTGAAGAGGCATCAAATGAGGCGAAGATAGATGGCATCGCCGAGAGTGTAGTTGTAGAGAATTACACCAATGCGCAACCCGTCCCAAAGTCGAAGTATACATTCCGTGAGGCGGTGCTTGTAAATGCCGCGGATATTATCCTTGTGTTGGGTCTTTTCTGCACCTTTGGAGCATTGATTATGCCGATGTTCGTAGAGATGGATAATATTAAGATTATCTCCATTTCGGCAGCGATTCTGCTCTTTGCCTTTGCAATGATTAGTTGGGCGCTATTGCGCACCGTAGCCGATATCTCACGACGACTGCGCAAAGAGGAGAAATAATCAAATTTATAAAAAGAGTAGCCTTTTGCACAAGACTACTCTTTTTCGTTACTCGATAGCAATCATCTTTGCCACCTTTTCAGCCTCCGCACCCGACTTCTTTGGCAATTTGATGCGCAGAACACCGTGTTTCATCTTGGCCTCGATCTTCTCCCTATCGACACTCTCAGGCAGGTTGAAAATCTGACAGAACGAGGAGTAGGTGAACTCCCTGCGAAGATAGTGGTGCTTCTCATCCTTCTCGCAATCCTTATCACCGCAACACTCACCACTCTTGCCATCCTTTTCCGTCTCCTTGTCGAGGCAGACAACCAACTGACCGTCAGCATTCAGCTCCACCTTAAAATCGTCTTTCGACATACCTGGTGCAGCAATCTCGATTTTGAACTTCTTGTCAGTTTCGATAACATTGATTTGAGGTGTTGTGGTACGGCGTGTCCACAACTCGGGCCACTGGTCAGCGAACAAATCGGCAAAGACCGAGGGCATACGATTGTACTTTTTTTGAGGTAACATAAAATAGTTATTTTAAAGGTTTACACCCCACGAATAGCAAAACACAGACCACAAACCACCCTAAAGTCGATGATTTTCTGTGATTTTCTTTAGAAAAGTTTTGCAGATTGGGAAAATGTCCGTATATTTGCGCGCTAAAAAACCCGAATTGGGTTATGCGTATTATTATTAACCAATAAATTTTTATAGCAAATGGCTGTTAAAATTCGTTTGGCTCGTCATGGTAAGAAGGGTTATGCTTTCTACCACATCGTAGCCGCAGATAGCAGAGCGCCACGTGATGGTAAGTTCATCGAGAAGTTGGGTACCTACAACCCCAACACGAA